>NZ_JAAOZS010000003.1:0-218665 GCF_011602805.1 Kocuria sp. JC486
CCACCCCTCCGCGGCGGGGGACCGAGCCCGAGGGGGGGGGAGCCACCCCCGTGCTCCGGTAGCCACGAACGGAAGGGGCCGGTGCCCCGAGACCTCGGTCTCGGGGCACCGGCCCTTTCCGTGGCTGTCGGGTTAGCCCTCGCCGCCTTCGGTGGTGCGCTGGTTCTGACCCGAGCCCTGCCCGTTCGTGGTCCGCCGCCGACGGCGCCGCCGCTTGGCCTGGCCTTCGCCCGAGCCCTGCGCCCCGGAACGGTCGTGGCCCTGACCGGAGTCCCCGTTGCCCGATCCGCTCTTGCGTTCGTGATCGTGCGGACGACCGTCGCGCTCGGCGCCGTCGGGAGCAGTGTCACCCGAGCGCTGTTCGCCGTGGTGGGCACGGTTGCCGCCGCGGCCGCCCGAACGACGACGCTGCCGGTCGGAACCGCGTCCGGAGCGTTCGCCGTTGCGATCCGAGGAGCGACCGCCACGTCCGCTGCGGCCACCGCGCCCGTTCTCCGAACCCTGACGGGCGGACTTGTCCGGCCCTCCCAGGTCCTCGAGCTCTTCGGCGGCCAGACCCGCGTGAGTGCGCTTGCTCTTGGGCAGACGGCCCTTCGTGCCTTCGGGGATCCCCAGGTCGGTGTAGAGGTGCGCGGAGGAGGAGTACGTCTCGCGCGGCTCCTGTACCCCGAGCTCCAGGGCCTTGTCGATCAGGCGCCACCGCGGGACGTCGTCCCAGTCCACGAACGTGACGGCGGTGCCCTTGTTCCCGGCACGGCCCGTACGGCCCGTTCGGTGGAGGAACGTCTTCTCGTCCTCGGGGCACTGGTAGTTGATCACGTGCGTGACATCGTCGACGTCGATGCCGCGGGCCGCGACGTCCGTGGCGACCAGCACGTCCACCTTGTTGTTGCGGAAGGCCCGCAGCGCCTGTTCGCGCGCGCCCTGGCCGAGGTCGCCGTGCAGGGGAGCGGCGGCAAAACCGCGCTTGGACAGTTCGTCGGCCACTTTCGCGGCGGTGCGTTTGGTGCGGGTGAAGATGATGGTCTTCCCGCGGCCCTCGGCCTGCAGGATCCGGGACACCACCTCGTCCTTGTCCAGGTGGTGGGCGCGGTAGATGACCTGGCGGATGTCCGCCTTGGTCGTGCCTTCGTCCGGGGCCGCGGCGCGGATGTGCATGGGCTTGGACATGTAGCGGCGGGCCATGGCGACTACGGGGCCGGGCATGGTCGCGGAGAACAGCATGGTGTGGCGTACTCGGGGGACCGTCGAGAGGATCTTCTCCACATCGGGCAGGAAGCCCAGGTCCAGCATCTCGTCCGCCTCGTCCAGGACCACGGCTTTGACCTGGGAGAGGTCAAGGTGGTGCTGACGGTTCAGGTCGATCAGGCGACCCGGGGTGCCGACCACGATCTCCGCGCCCTTCTCGAGGGCTTCGATCTGGGGCTCATAGGCGCGGCCGCCGTAGATGGTCAGTACGCGCGCGTTACGGGTCTTGGCCGCGGTGGCCAGGTCGGAACCCACCTGGACGGCCAGTTCACGCGTGGGGACGATGATGAGTGCCTGTGGGGCTCCGGCGTTCTTGAGGTCATCCCAGCCCTCGTCGTCGCGTCCCACGACGCGCTGGATCACGGGGATACCGAAGCCCAGGGTCTTGCCGGTTCCGGTCTTGGCCTGGCCGATGATGTCCTGCCCGGTGAGAGCCACCGGGAGGGTCATGGCCTGGATGGGGAACGGGGAAGTGATGCCTTCGGCCGCCAGAGCGTCGACGATGTCCTGGCGGACCCCGAAGTCCGCGAAGGACTTGGGCGCCTCGGCGACCGTCTTCTCGTTCGCATCCACGGAGGCCTCGGCGACCTCTTCGATCGTCGCAGCGGTTTCAGCGGCCTCGGGAGACTCTGGGGTCCCAGCGATGTCAGCGGGTGCTGTGGGCTCGGTGGTCTCTGCCGATAGGTTCTCGGTCACGGTGGAATGGTCCTTGTCCGTCGATCGGGTGCGCGCGGGGCCGGAAACGTTGATCACGTCCGACCGCGGGAATCAGGGCCCGCGGGAAGCGGACGCATGCGCGCAGTGGGGAAGCCGATCGCGGTGGGTGCGGCGAAGACGGTGCCTCCGCCACGTGGTTGTGACTTGATCTCGTCGACGACCGGTCATCCAGTGCGCAACCACTCTACCGGTTGGTCGAGGTCAGGCGTTGGAGACGCCCGGCATGAATCCGACCTTGCGACGGGCTTCGGAGCCGATTTCGACGTAGGCGATGCCCGCGGTCGGGATGATGGTGGTGTGATCCTTGGCATCGGTCAGTGACAGGACCGATCCCTCGGACAGGGCCTTGTTGACCAGTTCCTGGGCCTCTCCCGCGCTCAACGGGGAGTCGACGACGACTTCGCGGCCGACGTTCTGGATACCGATCTTGATCTCCACGGTGCCTCCTGCGGCTGGGTTTGACTCGTCCGGCTGCAAGGCCGATCCGCGAGCCATTCTAGGAACCGGTCAGGTCCAGTCCTCGTCGATGATGCTGATTCCGCCCCAGGCTAAACGAAAGACCTGCCGTTCGGCCTCGGCGCGATCGCCGACCTCGGCGTGATGCGCCCAGTAGGAGGCACCGGCCTCTGCCATTGCGGTCAGGGAACGGGAGAGCATCACGGCGTGTCCCTGACTCAGACCCGCGTTCGGACCGAGCACCGATCCGATGGCCTCGGCCACCCCCACGTGGAAGTTTTCAAACCGGGTGCGGATCTCCGGATCGGCGAGCAGGTCGCTTTCGAAGATCAGCCGGTAGGCCTGGGGCTGGTCGGCCACGAAGTCGAAGTACACGGACAGCATGGACTCCACGCGCGTGCGGTTCACGGGGCTCGAACGCAGGGCCTCGATCAGCCGGGCGGCCAGCCCTTCCAGGTTGTCGTCCACCAGGGCCAGGTACAACTCCCGCTTTCCGGGGAAGTGCTGGTAGAGCACGGGTTTCGAGACCCCGGCCGCTTCCGCGATGTCGTCCATGGAAGCCTTGTGGTACCCGTGCAGGGAGAAAGCCTCGAGCGCGACAGCCAGGAGCTGTGCACGCCTCTGGGCTCGCGGCATCCTCGGTGAGCGCGGGCGTTGTTCTGACATGGTGGCTCCTGCCGCCGGGTCACCCCGCCGCGCGCGGCACGGAACGAAGTCGCGGCTCGGAGTTGGTGGTTGTGTCGCGGTGACCGCGCACCTGTTCGGTGCCCCGTTCGTGGGCGGCGGGATCCGCAGACGTGGGCTCGGAGGCGTCGCTCGCGTGCTTGGCCTCGGGCTCCGGGACCTCGATGCCGAAGAGTGCCTCCAACCCTGCCAGGTAGTCCTCGGCGCGGCCTTCCTGGGCGAGTTTGCGGGCACGCACCGTGGGCTCGTGGAGCAGGGACTTCACCATGCGGCGCATGGCGAACTCCACTTCCTCGTGTGCCGCGGTGCACCCGTGCTGTTGCCGGATCTTCTCGAGTTCCCGGTCGAGCACACCCATCGTGTACTGCCGAAGTGCCACGATCGCGGTGCTCATGTCCCGCCCTTCGCGGCGCTGCCGGAACCGCTGGGTGGCCTGGTCCACGATCTGTTCCGCCGCGGCCACGGATTCGTCGGTCTCCTCCGGGGCGGCGAGCTTGACGGACTCCAAGGTGATCAGTTCGACCTCGGGCAGATCGGCGACGGCGGGGTCGAAGTCCCGGGACAGGGCAAGATCCACCACGGTCAGCGGTCCGAGCGGGATCTCCTCGACCGACATGGGTTCTGAACCACCCGAGCAGCCGATCACGACGTCGCAACGTAGGAGGGCGTCCTGCAGGCCGTCGCCATCCACCGGGGTTCCGCCGCGGTTGGCCGTGAACTGCTCGGCCCGGCCCGAGGCGGAGTAGACCTCGATGTCCGCGCAGCCGCGGTCGCGCAGGGCCGCCATTGTGGCGCCCGCGTAGGCACCCGTGCCGAAGACCAGGGCGCGGCGCTGGGGCCACTTTCCGGCCGTGACGTCGTCGGCAAGGTCGAGGGCGACGGAGACGATCGAGCGCCCGCGCTCACCCAGGCTGGTGTGCGTGCCGACTTCCCGCGCGGTCTGTGCCGCCGCTTCGAACAGTCGCACGAGTTCTCCCGAGGCGGTACCGGAGCGCTGCGCTTCGGTCAGGGCGCGCCGCACTTGTCCGGTGATTTCCCGTTCACCCACGACCGCGGACTCCAGTCCCGAGACCACGGTGAAGAGGTGACGGGCGGCGTCGTCGTCGACCAGCAGGCGCACGCCGGAGGCGACGTCACCGGGGTCGAATCCCGCGCGCTGGGCCAGCAGCTCCACCAACTGATCGCGCGACTGCGCGACCACCCGGGGGTCACCGGCGTCAGCGTCGAGTTCGCCGTAGAGCTCGAGTCGATTGCAGGTCGACAGTGCGACAGCGCCGGTCAGGGCACCTGAGTTGACCATGTCCGAGGGCAGGCCGAACGCACCGTCCGCCAGACGGGCAACGGTTGTGAGATCGACATCGCGGTGTGAGGCGACCAGAGAAAAGAGCACCACAGTGATTGCATCGTAACGCCAACCGGTGGCGGCACATGTCACCGCAGTGCTCGAAGTGGTGTCGGACCCAATCACTGACGACGCGTCACCAAACCCCGGCGAGGTGCTTGGCACAATGGCGGTGATGACGACTTCACCTACCCCCCACAGTGCTGCGCCGGGGCATGTGATCGGGCACGACGACGTGACCGACTCCACGGCTCCCTCCGGTTTCAGAGGCGGGTTTGCCAACCTCCCCACTGACCACCCCCTCCGCTCCGGTCGCACGCTCGAGACACCTCTCCTGCAGGCCCTCACCGCACGGAAACCGGCTCACCCGCCCGTGTGGTTCATGCGCCAGGCCGGCCGGTCCCTGCCCGAGTACCGCGAGGCCCGCGGCCAGACGGCCATGCTCGATGCCTGCCTGACCCCGGATCTGGCCGCCGAGATCACACTCCAGCCGGTGCGTCGGCACAACGTGGACGCGGGCATCTTCTTCTCGGACATCGTGGTGCCGCTGCGCCTGGCCGGCGTGGACGTGGAGATCGTGCCGGGCAAGGGCCCCGTCCTGGGCACCCCGGTCCGTACGGCAGCGGACGTCGCCGCCCTGCCGGAAATCGACGACGACGCACTGGAGCCCATCCGCGAGGCGGTGGCCCTGACGGTGGCCGAACTCGGGGAGACCCCTCTCATCGGGTTCGCCGGTGCCCCGTTCACGGTGGCCGCCTACATGGTCGAAGGCGGACCGTCCCGTGACCACCTGCTCCCTCGCACGATGATGCACGCGGACCCGGAGGCCTGGGACGCGCTCGCGAACTGGGCGGCACGCGCCTCCGGTGCGTTTCTGCGGGCGCAGGTGCTCGCAGGGGCCTCCGCCGTGCAGCTGTTCGACTCCTGGGCGGGATCGTTGTCCGTCCACGACTACCTGGACCACGTGGTGGGGCACTCGGCCACCGCACTGTCCGCCGTCGCCGACCTCCCCGTTCCCCGGATCCATTTCGGAACCGGAACCGGCGAACTGCTCGGGGCCATGCGCGACGCCGGGGCGGAAGCGGTGGGCGTGGACCATCGAATCCCGCTCGAGGAGGCCAACCGCCGACTGGGCGGGCGTACGGTGGTTCAAGGCAACATCGACCCCGCGTTGCTCCCCGCCCCGACGGACATCCTGCACCGGCACGTCGACGACGTGCTCCGTGGTGGATCGCAGGCCCCGGGGCACGTGGTGAACCTGGGCCACGGTGTGCCGCCGAGCACCGACCCGAACGTCCTGACCGACCTGGTCAGCTACATCCATGCGAGCACCGTCGCCTCCGGGCGCGGCTGAGCCGCTACCACCACCTCCGGTGACCGCCTAGGCAGCGGGCCCCACCGGAATCTGAAAGGAGCCTTCCGGTGACCCCCTCCTCGGACGAGCGCCAGAGCGCCACGAAGCACCGCCGAGCACGCAGTGCGCTCGTGGTCGGGGGTGGTGTCGCCGGACTCGTGGCCGCGCGGGACCTGGCGATCGCGGGGCTGCGCGTGACCCTGGTCGAATCCCGGCCCCAGTTCGGTGGCGCCGTGGGCTCCCACATGGTTGCGGACCTGGTCCTGGATTCCGGGGCGGAGTCCTTCGCGACCCGCACCGACGATGTTGCCGACCTCATCAAGGAACTCGGCCTGACCGGTCGGGTGTGCGCACCGAATCAGGCGGGGTCTTGGGTGTACCTGGCCGACGGCGCGCGGCCCGGCGAGCGCTCCGGCGTGCTCGGAATCCCGGGTGATCTGGACCGGGAAGGGCTGAGGGAGACCCTCGGCAAGTACGGCATGTGGCGGGCCAAGCTGGACCTGAAACGACCGGCACGCGTCGGTGTCAAGGCCAAGACGGTGGGGGAGCTCGTCCGGGCCCGTATGGGCGCGGCCGTGGTCGAGAAACTCGTGGCACCCTTCACCCTCGGCGTGCATTCGCTGCACCCCGACGAACTCGACGTCGACACCGTGGCACCCGGCCTGCGCAAGGCCCTCCAGGAGTGCGGGTCCCTGACCGCTGCCGCCGCCTCCCTGCGGCAGGCCACACCGGCCGGGCAGAACGTTGCGAGCCTCAGCGGCGGCATGAACGTCCTGGCCGAAGCCCTGGTTCGTGACCTGACCACCAGGGGAGTCAAGCTCGTGACCGGGTACGACGTCCTGGCCCTGGACCGCGACCCCCGGCGTTCGGGCTGGATGGTGGTCCAACGGCAGCCGGACACCGGGGACAAGACGGCGATCGCCCGCGGTGAGCTGCTGGTCATGGCCGCCGACGGCAGCAGCGCCATCCGTCTGCTCTCCGGGGTGGACCGGGACTTCGCCCAGTTGCAGCCCGACCCGAGCCCCAAGGTGGCCCTGGCCACGCTCGTCGTCGACCGCCCGGAGCTCGATGCGGCCCCGCGAGGCACGGGCGTGCTGGTCGCCCCCGACGCCAAGGACGTGCGGGCGAAGGCCATGACCCACGCCTCTGCCAAGTGGCAGTGGGTCCGTGACGCCTTGCCCGCGGGACGCCACGTGGTCCGGCTCTCCTACGGCCGAGGCGGGGAGAAGGACAACCAGGTATCACCCGAACTCGCCCTCACGGACGAGCAGTTGGTGACCCTGGCCATGCGGGACGCCTCCACCCTCCTGGGCGTCCGTCTGCGCCCTCAGGACTTGGTGGATGCGGACGTCGTGCGCTGGGAACAGGCGCTGAGCCGGCCCTCGCCCGGACACCGTGACCGGGTCGTGCGGTTGCGTGAGGACGTGGCCAAGCTGCCCGCGGCCGTCGCCGTGGGCGCGTGGCTGGCCGGTACCGGCCTGGCCGCCGTCGTCAAGGACACCCGCCGTGAGGTCGCCGAACTGCTGGAACGCGAGGCCGCGTCACCGGCCACGGACGACCACCCGTGAACGACACCCACCAGTCAGAATCACCCGACAGACAGTCCGAGGATCCCGACGAGGACCGGACCAGGAAGGACGAGAGAACCGTGAGCGAGAACGCACCGTCGAGCACGCAGAGCACACAGACCCCGGAGCAGGCGGAGGAGACCCTCTACTGGGCCGTGTGGTCGGTGTACGCCCGTGATCACGGCCGCACCGCGTTGACCGCGGCGGAGGAGGCCCCGGCCGTCGAGGAGTTCGACGCGCTGGTGGCCGCCCTGGCCGAGGAAGGTGTGATCGTCCGCGGCACCTACGACGTTTCCGGGCAGCGCAACGACGCCGACGTCATGCTCTGGCTGCACGGCGACGACCCCCAGGCGCTGCAGTCCGCCCTGCGCCGCGTCCGCCGCACCGCGCTGATGGCAGGCACCCACCAGGTGTGGTCCTCGATGGGTGTGCACCGCGACGCGGAGTTCACCCGCAACCACCTGCCCTCCTTCGCCCGCGGGGTGGCCCCGGAGAAGTGGATGTGCGTCTACCCGTTCGTGCGCTCCTACGACTGGTACTACATGGACGACGAGCATCGCTCCAAGATCCTGCGCGACCACGGCATGAAGGGCCGGGATTACCCGCAGGTGCTGGCCAACACCATCGCCTGCTTCGGGCTCAACGACTACGAATGGCTGCTCGGCCTGGAGGCTCCTGAACTCGTGGACCTGGTGGACCTCATGCGTCACTTCCGGAACACCGAGGCACGGCTGTACGTACGCGAGGAGACCCCGTTCTACACCGGCCGCCGGGTGGAGACCGCGGAACTGCTCGAGGTTCTTCGATGAGCGCCGGTCAGACCCGGGACCGGGAGGTCGAACCGGAGGAGGTGCTCGCGCCGTCGTCGGTCGTGGTGCCGACCGGTGACGAGCTGGCCCGCCTTGCAGCCGACGGCGGAACGGGTGCGACGGCGGGTGCAGCGCAGATTTCCTCTGCGGCGCTGAGCCAGGCCCGCGCCGACGAAGCCGCCGAGTGGGACGCCGTGGTGCTGTCCTCCTTCGGCGGGCCGGAAGGTCAGGACGACGTGATCCCGTTCCTGCGTAACGTCACGCGCGGCCGCGGCATCCCGGACGAGCGCCTCGAGGAAGTCGCCACGCATTACCGGGCCAACGGTGGGGTCTCGCCGATCAATGCGCAGAACCGTGCCCTGCTGGCCGCGCTGGAGGCCGAAATGCGGGACCGCGGTGTCGAGACGCCGATCCTGTGGGCGAATCGCAACTGGGAACCCTACGTCGGCGACGTCGTCCGGCAGCTGCACGACGAGGGCAAGGACCGGGTGCTGGTGCTCGCGACCTCCGCCTTCTCCGGGTACTCGTCCTGCCGCCAGTACCGCGAGGACTACGGGGTGGCGGTGCGGGAAGCGGGCCTGCAGGACCGGATGACGATCGGCAAGATCCGTCAGTACTACGACTCCGAAGGCTTCCTGCTCCCGTTCGTGGAGGGTCTGGAAACCGCCCTGACCGAGATCACGGCCCAGGACTCCTACGGCGAGGGCCCCACGCGGATCCTGTTCGCGGCCCATTCCGTGCCCGACGTGGACGCCGTGGCCTCCGGGCCCGAGCAGATGCGGGACCGTTTCGTGGGTGGCTCCGCCTATGTCCACCAGCTGCTCTCGGCTTCCCGGGAAATCATGGCCCGCCTGGCCGACCGTGCCGGGCACGGGTCCGTCGATCAGCTGCCCGACTGGGAGCTGGTCTTCCAGTCCCGCTCCGGCTCGCCGAAGGTGCCGTGGCTGGAACCCGACGTCAACGACGCGATCGAGAAGGCCGCGGGTGACGGCGTGGGTGGCGTGATCGTGGTCCCGATCGGATTCGTCTCCGATCACATGGAGGTCATCTGGGACCTGGACACCGAAGCGCGGGAAACGGCCGCCGAACAGGGCCTCGCGTTCATCCGCACGGCCACCCCCGGTACGCACCCGGCATTCGTCGCGGCACTGGTGGACCTGATCGAACAGCGCATGGTCGGACGCTCCGCCCCCGAGCGGGTCTCCGCGTGCGCCGAGGGCACCTGGTTCGACACCTGCGCGGCCGAATGCTGCACCAAGGTGCTCCGCGGCGCCACCGAACCCCGGCCCACGGTCGCCCAGCGCGAGCCCGGGGCTCCGCTGCCGGTGGGTACCGATGACGACGGAGCCGTGGTCTACGCATGAGTTCTGCACCGACGGCGGTCCTGCGCGTGGGAACCCGGGGCTCGGACCTGGCGGTGACCCAGACCGGTCACGCGGCACAGGCGCTGAGTGTCGCCGCCGCGGCCGCCGGAGCACCGTTGGAGCACGAGCTCACGATCATCCGCACCGAAGGTGACGTGGCCACGGGCTCGCTGGCCTCCTTGGGCGGCACCGGCGTGTTCGCCGCAGCCTTGCGGCACGCCCTGGTGGAGACCCGGGTGGATCTGGCGGTGCATTCGCTCAAGGACCTCCCCACGGCCCCGCACCCTGGACTGGCCATCGGCGCGGTCCCCGTCCGCGAGGATCCCCGGGACGCCCTGTGTGCCCGCGACTGCCTGGCCCTTGCCGATCTGCCCCTCGGGGCCAAGATCGGTACGGGGTCACCGCGCCGGGCCGCGCAGTTGTTGGCGGCCCGCCCCGACCTGGTCATGGTCGACATCCGCGGCAACGTCCCCACCCGTCTGGGCAGAGTTGCCGGGCTGGACGAGGACGGGCCGGGGGACCTGGACGCCGTGGTGCTGGCGGCGTCGGGACTCAACCGGCTGGGACTCGGTGACAGGATCACGGAGTACCTGGACCCGTCGGTCGTGTTGCCGGCCCCCGGTCAGGGTGCCTTGGCGCTCGAGGTGCGCGCGGACCTGCTGTTGGCCGATCCGGAACTGGCGACCCAGGCCTCCGGGGCCTACGGCGAGTTCCCCTCCGTTCGCCCGGACCCCGGGCGTGCGGGGCAGGCCGAACTGGACGCCTGCCTGCTCGCCGCACTGGGTGCGGTGAACCACCAGGAGACCCGGTGGGCCGTGACCGCCGAGCGGTCCTTGCTGGCCCGGCTGGAAGCCGGGTGCGCGGCGCCGGTCGGCACGTTGGCCACGGTCGAGGACGGGTTGCTGGTGCTGCGCGTTGCCGTGGCAGCCCCCGACGGGAGCCGGATCATGCGGCGCACGGAAGCCTCCGACGAACTCTCCGCCGAAGCCGCGCGTGAACTCGGCCGGAGGGTCGGCGATGGGCTGTTGGCCGACGGCGCCGCCGCACTGGCGGGACTGGCCTGAGGCTGCGGTCCACGGTGCGACCGAACGACGGCGAATCTCCGCTCTCCGGGGCGCGCGTGCTCGTAACCCGGACCCCGGACCGGGCCCGCGACCTCGTCGCCGCACTACGGGCGGCGGGTGCCGAACCCGTCCTGGCTCCCGTGCAGGAAGCCGTCCCGGTCTCGGGTGCCGACGCGCAGGCGTTCCAGGACCTCTTGGACCGCCTGGCCGGTTCCGGTGCGCCCCACTGGGTGGCCGTCACCTCGGCCAACACCGTGCGAGCCATGGCACGCGCGGTGTGGGCAGGGTTCTCCGGCAACGGGCGTGGGCTCGGGGAATGGCTGGCGCCTGCCTTGCAGCGGGGGCTCCAGGTCGCGGCGGTCGGTACGGCCACGGCCGCTGAACTGGAAGCCCACGGGGTCCCCGTCCACCTGCTGCCCCCGGCCGAGCATTCGAACGCCCGGGGGATGGCGCGGGTGTGGCCCACGCCGCCGTCGTCGGGCCACGACGACGCCCCCACGGTGTACCTGCCCCAGTCCGCGAACGCCCGCCCCACCCTGGCCCGGGGACTCACCGAGCACGGGTGGCGGGTTCGAGTCGCCACGGCCTACCGGATGGCCGAATGGCCGTCCGCGGACCCGCTGGTTCCGGCTGACCCGCTGGACGGGCTCCCGGTCTGGACCACGGACAGGGCCCGGACCGAACTGCACTCCGGGGCCGTGGATCTGGTGGCGGCCACGGCGCCGTCGGTCATCCAGGCACTCGCGGCACCCGCAGAACCCGCGGCGACCCGTGACGACGTCGTGAACCGCGACACGCGACGTGGGTACCGGCCACCTGTGCCCGCTACCGTGGGAGTGGTCGCGATCGGGGAACCCACGCGACAGGCCTGCGAGAAGCTGGGCATCACCGCGCTCGCGGCCCGCGACCCGTCAACGGACGCATTGATCGAAGCACTCGAGGAGCAACGAACCATGAGCACAGCTCAGAACCAAGCCGGGAGCCCGGAAACCCGCGGGTCCGTGGACCTGCCGTACCGGCCGCGGCGGCTGCGCACCTCACCGATCATGCGCGCGCACGTCCGTGAGACCCACCTCCACCCCAGTCAGCTCATCCTTCCGGTCTTCGTGCGCGAAGGTGCTCAGGAGCCCCGCGCGATCAGTTCCATGCCGGGCGTCGTGCAGCACTCGATGGATTCCCTGAAGCACGCCGCGACCGAGGCCGTGGAGCTGGGGCTCGGTGGATTCATGATCTTCGGCGTGCCCACGACCTTGGACGCCACCGGCTCCGGACTGGTGGCCGAGGACGGTGTGCTCAACCAGGCCCTGTGCGCCGTCCGTGCGGAGGTCGGCGACGACATCCTGGTCATGGCCGATCTGTGCCTGGACGAGTTCACGGACCACGGCCACTGCGGTGTCCTCGACGACCGCGGCCGGGTGGACAACGACGCCACGCTCGCGCTCTATGCCCAGGCCGCCGTGGCCCAGGCCGAGGCCGGTGCCCACGTGCTGGGCCCCTCCGGCATGATGGACGGTCAGGTGGGCGTCATCCGCACGGCCCTCGACGAGGCCGGGTTCATCGACACCTCCGTGCTGGCCTATTCCGTCAAATACGCCTCGGCCTTCTACGGGCCCTTCCGAGAGGCCGTGGACTCGAGTCTCACCGGGGACCGCAAGACCTACCAGATGGATCCCGCCAATCGCCGGGAGGCCATGCGCGAGCTGGAGCTGGACCTGGACGAGGGGGCCGACATGGTCATGGTCAAGCCCGCGATGTCCTACCTGGACATGGTCCGCGAGGTGGCCGATCATTCGCCCGTCCCCGTCTCCGCCTACCAGATCTCCGGCGAGTACTCGATGATCCAGGCGGCTGCCGCCAACGGGTGGATCGACCGTCGTGCCGCCATCCAGGAGTCCCTGCTCTCGATCCGGCGAGCGGGTGCCGACACCGTCCTGACCTACTTCGCGACCGAGGCCGCGCGGTGGTGGCGGGAGGAGAACGGAGTGGCCTGAGAACAGGCCCGGACCGGTCCGGACCGGCCCCGTGGTGAGGACCCGGGCCCGAGCGCCGCGCAGCCACACCGAACCGACCAGACTTTCCCGCCCCGTACCGGCGGCGACCCCAGCAACAGACCAGAAACCAGAGAGGACGATCTCGTGACCGTCTCCGAAGAACTCTTCGACCGTGCCCGGCGTGTGATGCCGGGTGGCGTGAACTCGCCCGTGCGGGCCTTCAACTCCGTGGGTGGCACACCCGCCTACATCACCGCCGCGCGCGGGCCCTACCTGCAGGACGTCGACGGACGCGAGTACGTGGACCTGCTCGGCTCCTGGGGCCCCGCCCTGGTCGGCCACGCGCATCCCGTGGTGTTGGAAGCCGTCCACTCGGCAGTGGAGAAGGGCCTGGGATTCGGCACCTCCACCCGCGCCGAGACCGAGCTGGCCGAGGCCGTGGTCGACCGGATTGCGGCGATCGAGGAGATCCGCATGGTCTCCACGGGCACCGAAGCCACCATGACGGCGATCCGACTGGCGCGAGGCGTCACCGGACGCGACCTGGTCATCAAGTTCGCAGGTTGCTACCACGGCCACGTGGACTCGTTGCTCTCGGAGGCCGGCTCCGGCGTCGCAACCCTGTCCTTGCCGGGCTCCGCGGGGGTCACGGCCGCCACGGCGGCGGAAACCCTGGTGCTGCCCTACAACGACCTGGAGGCCGTTCGCGCCGCCTTCGCCGCCCATCCCGATCGGATCGCGGCCGTCATCACCGAAGCCGTGCCCGCCAACATGGGTGTGGTCCCGCCGGAGCCCGGTTTCAATGCCGGACTGCGGGAGATCACCCGCCAGAACGGGGCGCTCATGATCTTCGACGAGGTCATGACCGGTTTCCGCCTCCATCCCGCCGGGTACTGGGGCCTGTCCTCACCCGACGAGGGCGGGTGGGAACCCGACCTGTTCACCTTCGGCAAGGTCATCGGTGGCGGTCTCCCGGCCGCCGCGGTCGCGGGCAAGCGTGAGGTCATGGAGCAGCTGGCACCCACCGGGCCGGTGTACCAGGCGGGCACCCTGTCCGGCAACCCCGTGGCCATGGCGGCCGGACTGGCCACGCTTCAGTTGGCCGACGACGACTGCTACCGCACCGTGGACCGCCGGTCCGAACAGCTGCGGGCCGCCGTGACGGAGGCCTTCGACGCGGCGGGTGTGGACCACTCCGTGCAGAACGCGGGGTCGCTGTTCTCGGTCACCTTCGGCACCGCGGGCAAGCCCGTGCGCACCTACGCCGATGCCAAGGCCCAGGAGGTCTTCCGCTGGGCCCCGTTCTTCCACTCGATGCTCGATCAGGGTGTGCACCTGCCGCCGTCGGTGTTCGAGGCCTGGTTCCTGTCCGCGGCCCACGACGACTCCGCCATGGAGCGCATCATGCAGGCACTGCCGGCCGCTGCCAAGGCGGCCGCGGAGGCCACGCCGAACGCCTGACAGCAGACCGGAAGGGTCGGGCCCGCGTGTGTGCGTGCCCGACCCTTCCGGTCTGTCAGCGGGTCACTGACCCGTGATGTTCTTGGCGGCGTCCTTGACGTTCTCGCCCGCCTGCTTGGTCTTGGCCGATGCCTGGTCTCCGGCGCCTTCGGCCTGCATCTGCTCGTTGTCGGTGGCCTCGCCCAGGGCTTCCTTGCCCTTGCCGGATGCCTCTTCCGCCTTGTTCTTGATCTTGTCGCCGAATCCCATGACTGCCTCCTGGGTGGTGATGGATAGTGACATTGCCAACAGTACCCTTAGCAAGTTGGTGGGTGAGACGGGCCGTCAGGACCTGACGGGCCAGGTCCCGTCGATCACGATCGTGGGATCGTTCTTCACCCCGCGCAGGTAGTCCTGCAGGTTCAGTGCCTGTGCCTCGGCCCAGCCGATCTGCGCGTCGTGCAGGGCTGCGGCCGGAACACACAACTCCGCGTGTTCCCGGGCCAGGATCTGGGCCAGTCGCACCGCCGCCAGGGCGTCCTCCGCGGACGTGTGGGCGGATTCCAGGGGGATGCCGTAGGCCTCGGACAGTGCCACGAGGGTTCGCTTTCCGTGCCAACGAACCCGGACCTGCTTGTGCATGACATACGGGTCCAGGACGGGGCGCGGGGCGGCCAGGTCCAGACCGTGGCGCTGCGCCTCCGCGGCCAGGACGGTGAAGTCGTACGGTGCGTTGAAGGCCAGGACGGGGATGTTCCGGACGAACAGGTCGCCGATCACCTGGACCAGTTCGGAAACCACCTGTCCGGCCGGAGCACCGTGCTCGCGAGCGTGTTCCGTGGTGATGCCGTGGATGGCGGCGGCGCCGTCGGGAATCTCGACGCCGGGGTCGGCAAGCCATTCCCATTGCCCCAGGATCTGGCCGTCCGGAGCCACGAGCAGCACGGAGGCGGTCACGATGCGGCAGGTCCGCGCATCACGGCCCGTGGTCTCCAGGTCGAAGGTGGCCAGTGCCTGGTCGGGCCAGGCGAGCTGCGCGTCGATCACGACGTCGTCGAGGTCGGCGGCCTCCGGCTGGGTGCCCTCCGCGACGGGGGTGTCGAAGAGGGTCGGCTGATCGGGTCCGGGCACGTGCGGCATGTCCACACCGTACGTGCCCGTACCGACACCGTCTGGCAACCCACCCGGAGGGCTGTTGTGTGAGCCGCCTTACGCCGCGATGGTGCTCGGATGCTTGTGTCGTCCGGGACTCGTGGTGGGATATGGCCATGGTCGATCTCAGCCCAGTACAGCCTGATTCCGCTGCCCAGGACGCGGACGTGCTTGCCGGTGTGCTCCCCGTCGAACGCCGGGGCAGGTGGGCCATCACCGCTCCCGAGCCCAGTGGACTGCACGTTCCACCGTGGGAGGCACTGGATCCTGAGCAACAGGAGATCGCCGGACTGGAATTCGGGTGTGGGCCCCGCCTGGTCCTGGGAGCACCCGGCACCGGACGCACCACAGCCTTGGTGTCGCTTGCCGCGCGCCGGCTCCGGGAGGGGCTGTCGGCGGACAATCTCCTGGTCCTCACCCCGAGCAGGAGTTCCGCCGCGCGGGTACGGGACACCCTGACGGCCACGGTGGCCACCACGATGTCCACCCCGCCGGTGAGGGCGTGGCAGGCGTACGCGTTCGACCTGCTGCGCCGAGCCCATGTCCAAGGCCGGCTGCCGGGGGTGGAGAACCCGCCCAAACTGCTCTCCGGACCGGAACAGGACGTCCTGATCCGCGAACTGATGGAGGGCCACGCCCACGGCATCGGCGCGGGCGTCGTCTGGCCCCCGGATCTTCAGGAAGCCGTGTCGACGCGCGGCTTCCGGCAGGAGATGCGGGAACTGTTCGACCGGCTCTCGGAGCACGACCTGTCCCCGGAAGACCTGGCGGACCTCGGGCGTCGGCTGGGCCGACAGGACTGGGTGGTTGCGTCGTCGTTGCGAGCCGAGTACCAGGCCGTTCGGCGGCTGCGCATGCCGGAGGCCTTCGACCCCGCGGAGCTGGTCACGGAGGCCGCTCGGCTGCTCGAGAACGACCCCGAGATGCTCGCCACCGAGCAACAACGGCTGGAACTGGTCCTCGTCGACGATCTCCAGGAGGCCACCCGTTCGATCCACCGACTCCTGGCCGTGCTGTGTGCGGGCCGGGACGTGATCATGACGGCCTGCCCGGACACCGTGGTCCAGGGTTTCCGTGGCGCCCGCCCGGACGCGCTGCGCGGGCTGACCGACCGCGTCGGTACGGCAGCAGCACCGCTGCGGACCCACCTGCTGGTCACGGGCCACCGCATGCCCGCCGAGATCCAGGAGGCGTGGGGGAGGGTTGCCGCCCGGGTTCCGGCCGTGACGGGCCAGTCACCGCGGTCGCGGCGCCCCTCACCGGCCCCCACCCCGAACACTGCGTCGGCGCCGGGGCCCGAATCCTCTGGATCCGGGGCTTCCGCCGCGCAGCCAGGTTCGGGTGATTCGGGCCTGCACGCCGTCGTGTTGGCCTCCGAGGTGCATGAGGCACGGTGGATCGGACACGGCATCCTCCGGCGCCATCTCCTGGAGGGGGTGCCGTTCCAGGACATGGCCGTGGTGGTGCGCAACAGTGCTCGGCTCAAGAGCGTCCAGCGCCAACTGGAAGGACTCGGGATCCCCGTGACCACGTCCGCCGCGGAGACGCCCGTGCGGGACGAACCCGCCGTCAAACCGCTGTTGGACGCGCTCAAACTGGTGGTAGACGCGCACCACAACGACCAGGAGCCGACCGACGAGTCCGCGTCCCTGCTGGCCGCGGTCGAAGCCGTGGACCTGTTGGGCTCACGGATCGGCGGGGCCAGCGCCATGGACATCCGGAGGCTGCGTCAGAGGCTGCGCTACGCGGAACTCAGGGACGGTGGCGGCCGCAATTCGGACCAACTCCTGGTGGAAGCCCTGGTGGTGCCGGGGGCGCTGGACGCCGCTGGGGTGCGCTCGACCCCCGCCAGGCGGATCGCTCGCATGGTCCAGGCCGGCCGGGCCGCGTTGGGTGGGCCCAATGCGACCGCGGAGACGGTGCTCTGGGCGCTGTGGGAGGCCGCGGGGGTCGCGGATGCGTGGCAGCGGGAGGCGCTCAACGGTGCGGAGGCCGGACGACGAGCGGACCGCGACCTGGACGCCGTCGTCGGTCTGTTCGAAATGGCCGAACGATTCGTGAACCACCTGCCCGGTGCCGGTGCGGCGGAGTTCCTGGACTTCCTGGAATTACAAGAGCTGCCCATGGACACCCTTGCTGCACGGGCCCCCACCCGGGCGACGGTCGAGATCATGACCCCCGCCACCGCGGCCGGCCGGGAATGGCCCGTCGTGTTCGTCGCGGGAGTCCAGGAGGGCCAGTGGCCCAACACCACCCTGCGCGGCCAGCTCCTGGGTGCCGATCTGCTCGACGACGCCGTGGAGCTGGGGGTCGAGGCCGCCGCCAGGACCTCGCCGGTCACGCGCGTCACCCTGGTCCGGCATGACGAACTGCGGTCCTTCTCGACCGCTGTATCCCGCGCCGGGCGTGAACTGCTCGTCAGTGCCGTGGTGGACCAGGACCACGAACCCTCCGATTTCCTGGGCCTCGTGGACCCGTGGGAGGTGTCCCGCCACCCGGAGGCCGCGGAGAACAGCAGGCCCGTGCTCAAGGCACCCCGGCCCCTGACCCTGCGCGCTTTCACCGGGCAGTTGCGCGCCGCCGTCGGGGACGGGGCCGAAGCCCCTGAACACGCAGAGGCCGCAGCTCGCCTGCTCCACCGGCTCACCCGGACCCGCACGCCCGTGCCGGGCGCGCATCCGGAGCAGTGGTGGGGTCTCCTGCCGCTGTCTTCCGAGGGCCCCGTCCTGGATCCCGACCAGCCCGTTCCGGTGTCGCCGTCGCGGATCGAGACCATCAGCCGCTCGCCGTTGGACTGGTTCGTGTCCACGGCGCGGGCGGAGGAAGCCACGGATGCCGCGCGCAGCCTGGGCACGCTCGTGCATTCGATCGCGGAGGAGTTCCCGAACGGCTCGGGGACCGAACTGGTCGCCCAGTTGGAACGTCGCTGGCCGGAACTCGGTCTGCCCACCGGGTGGGAAACGGACCTCCTGCTGGAACGGGCCCGCACCATGCTCCGCAAGTTCGCCGCGTACGTGATCGATGCCCGCAAGGACGGCGGGCGGGAACTCGTCGCGGTGGAAGGCTCGTTCAGCGTGCTGGTTCGTGGACGCGCGCGGGACGCCCTGCTCCGGGGCCGCGTGGACCGGCTGGAGGTGGATGCCCAGGGTCGTTACGTCGTGGTCGACCTCAAGACCGGGGCCGTGCAGCCCAGCGGGGCCGATGTTGCACGGCACCCGCAGATGGGCACCTACCAGGTCGCCCTGGCCGCCGGGGCGGGGGAGGCAATGGCTGCCGCTGCTCGATCCCAGGACGACGACGCCGCGCCCGATCAGGAGGCCGACCTGGTCCTGGACCTCGGCCCGGAATCCCGGGTGTCCGATCCGGGCGGAGCCGTCCTCGTGCAACTGGGCCGAACAACCAGCGGCTACACGGCACAGCGCCAGGACCCGCTGGCACCCGACGAACGATGGGCCCAGGAACTCGTCACCGCCGCGGCCGAACTGGTGTCCCGCGACCATTTCATCGCCCGCCACACGGGGCAGAACACCGGCTCGTACGGGATGCGCTGTCGCCTGCCGGAGATCTGCCCGCTCTGTAGTCAGGGAAGGCAGGTCACCGAATGAACGCCCATCCGTACGGTGGGATCGACCCTCGATTCACCCCCGAGGAACTGGCCGCCGCGCTGGGGACAAACACCCCCACGGGCCAGCAGTCCGCTGTCATCTCCGCGCCTCTCACGCCCAAGCTCGTGGTCGCGGGCGCAGGTTCGGGCAAGACGGCCACGATGGTCGACCGCGTGGTCTGGCTGGTGGCCAACGGGATTGTGCGGCCGCACCAGGTCCTGGGCGTGACCTTCACCCGCAAGGCCGCCGGCGAACTGCGGGACCGAGTGCGCGGGCGGCTCAGCGTTCTGCGCTCCAAGGGGCTGCTGGTCCCGTCCGAGGACACGGCGATGGAGGACACCGCCGCCGCAGATGTCGGAGACGTCGGCGACTCGCTGCCCCTTGACCCCACCGTGTTGACGTACCACTCCTACGCGAGTGCCCTGGTGCGGACCTACGGGCTGAGGATCGGGGTCGAGCCCGAGACCGTGTTGCTCGGCCAGGCTCAGGCCTGGCAGCTGGCCACCCGCGTGGTGCAGTCCTGGGACGGCGAGGTCACGGCCGACCTCAAGGCCTCCACCCTGACCCAGGACGTGTTGTCCCTCAGTTCCGGGGCAGCGGAGCACCTGCTGAGTCCGGGGGAGATCGACGAGTTCCTGGAGGGCTTCCTGCCCCAACTGTCCGACGTCCCGCCGTCCAAAAAATCCAGGGCACTCGACAAGGCCGTCAAAGATGCGGTGGCCAAGATGCATCGCACCCGTTTGCTCACGCGGTTGGTCAAACGGTTTCGTGACCTCAAGCGGGAGACCGAGACCATGGACTTCGGGGACCTGCTGGAACGCGCGGCCCGCATCGCCAAGGAGGACCCGGCGGCCCGAACCCTGGAACGTGAACGCTTCCGCGTGGTCCTGCTCGACGAGTTCCAGGACACCTCCCACGCGCAGATGGTGCTGTTCGCTTCTCTGTTCGGAGACGGCCATTCCGTGATGGCCGTGGGAGATCCCCAACAGTCCATCTACGGTTTCCGCGGCGCCTCCGCGGGGCAGCTGTTCAGCTTCGACCGGTGGTTCCCCGCCCCGGACGCAACGGCTGCCGAACCGGCCTACCTCACCACGGCCTGGCGGAACGACACCGCGATCCTGGACGTGGCGAACACCATCGCCCAACCGCTGCGCACGCCGCCGCCGTGGTCCGTGAGCACCGGCCGGGGCCTGCAGGAGGTCCCTCAACTCGACCCCCGCCCGGGCGCCGGGACCGGCCGTGTGGAGGTCAACCGCTATCTCACCGACGACGACGAGGCCCGCGCCATCGCCGGATCCATTGCGGGATCCATTGCGGGATCCATGGGTGGGTCCATCGCCGAGTCCGACCAGGGCCCTGGTTCTGCGCACGGTCAGGTCGCCTCGGAGCGCACTCCGCCGGTCACCACCGCGGTGCTGTGCCGGCGTCGTGCCCAGTTCGAGCCCGTGCGACGGGAACTGGCCGCACGCGGCATCGCCTACGAAGTCGTGGGCCTCGGTGGCCTGCTCGAGGTTCCCGAGGTGGCCGACGTCGTCGCCACCCTGCAGGTCCTCACCGACCCCGGACGTTCCGACGCCCTGGCACGCCTGCTCACCGGGGCGCGCTGGCGCATCGGAGCCCGCGACCTGGTCGCTCTGGCGGACTGGGCGGGGCACCTCGAGCGGCGTCGCACGCAGGCGGCGCGCACCGGCCGCCTGGTCGAGGAGATCGACGCCGACGCCGAGGCCGGGGCGGGGGAGGGCGGCGACGTCGTGATCGAACCCGACCTGTCCGATGCCGCATCGCTGATCGAGGCGGTCGAAACCCTGCCGCGGCCGGGGTGGACCTCCGGGGCCGGGCGCAGCATCACGGACAGCGGACGCGATCGCATGCAGCGCTTCGCCGACGAGCTGCACGGCCTGCGGTCCTGGCTGTCCGAGGACCTGGCCACGGTGCTGACCGTGGTCGAACGAACCATCGGCGTGGACATCGAGGTTTCGGCCAGGGCCGGGGCTTCCGCGGCGGAGGGGCGGCGGAACCTGGACGCCTTGCAGGACGTGGCGCTCGAATACAGTGCTGCGACCGGGTCGCAGGACATCGGGGCCTTCCTCGCCTGGCTCAAGGTCGCCGCTTCCGAGGAGAATCCGGACACCGCACCTGCGGATCCGAACCCCGGCGCCGTACAGATCCTCACCGTCCACGCCTCCAAGGGGCTGGAATGGGACCACGTCTACGTGCCGGGCATGAACGCGAAGTCGTTCCCGTCCGACAAGTCCTCCGCCTGGACCAAGTCTGCCGCGGCCGTGCCCTGGCCGCTGCGTGGTGACCGGGACTTCCTGCCACAGTGGGCCCCGGACACCACGGACGTGGTCACGCTCAAGGAGTCCATGGCGCTGTTCGTCGAGGACTGCGCGCAGCACACGACCGATGAGGAGCGACGGCTGGCGTATGTCGCGTTCACCCGTGCCCGTAGCCTGCTGAGCCTGTCGTGCTCGGTGTTCGTGGGCGGCACAGCCATGCAAAGGGCTCCCTCGGAGTTCCTGGACGAGTTGAACGATCTGACGGAGCCCGGACCGGCGGGTACGTCCGTGGTGCGTCGGGGAACCTGGGTCGAACCGGACGAGGACTTGCCCAACCCTGCCAAGTCGAGGACCCTCGAAGCGGCCTGGCCCTACGATCCCCTCGAGGGCCCCGAGGTCACCGAGATCGTGGCGAGCACAGCAAGCCCCGGTGCGGACACCACCGGAGCTGAAGTCCACGGGGCTGAGGGCACGGGTGCTGAAGTCATCGAGTACCGCACGGTGCGGCCCCCAGTCCGGGCGGGACGACGTCGCCACCTGGAACAGATCGCGCGAGCGGTACTGGACGGAGGTTTCCGGGAACACCGTGACCTGAGCGACCAGGAACTCTTGGCGCTGCCCGAGGTCCGCCGCTGGGCGGAGGAGGCCCAGGTGCTCGTAGCCGCCCACGAGGCGCCACCGGACCAGCAGGTGCTGCCCATGCCGTCCCACATCTCGGCCTCGACGGTGGTTGCCTTGGGCCAGGACCCGGAAGCCGTCGCCGCCCAGTTGCGGCGCCCCATGCCGCGGCGCCCCGCCGTGGCAGCCAGGGCCGGAACCACGTTCCACGCCTGGGTCGAGGAGTATTTCGGTTCGAGCGCGATCTTCGACGTGGACGAACTCCCCGGCGGCGCCGACGACTTCGTGGACGAGGGCTACGACCTCCCCGCGCTGGCGCGGACCTTCCGGGAGAGCGAATGGGGGCAGCGTCAGCCGTGGGCGGTCGAGCACCCGATCGAGACACCACTGGGCGGATTGACCGTCCGCGGCCGGATCGACGCCGTGTTCAAGCTGCCCGACGACCGGTGGGAACTGGTGGACTGGAAGTCCGGGCGAGTCCCCGGGGCCGCAGACCTGGCGGGTAGAGCTGTGCAGCTGGCGGTGTACCGCCTGGCCTGGTCACGGCTGATGGGGGTGGAGCTGGAGAAGGTGTCGGCGGCGTTCTACTACGTGGCCTCGGACAGGACGGTTCGCCCGCACGACCTGGCGGGCGAAGCCGAGCTGGAGGCGATCGTGACGCGAACCCTCAAGTGAGCGGGTCGCGGCGCAGCTGCGTCACATTGGTCGGCGGCTCGGCCTGACCGGCCTGATCCGTCTGACCGGACGGACCCGTCTGATCGACGCCGTTGGCCTGCCCGTCCACGTCAGGAACGCCGGCCGCTTGAGCCTGCTCGCTCTGCTCCGGCTGAGACTGTTCCGCGCGGGTACGCGCTTCACGCGCGTGCTCCGTGCGGGCCTCCACCGAGTCCTCCGCCTGTGCGGGGCGGCCGGAGGCCAGCTCCTCGTCGTAGTCCGCCACGTCCTTTTCGAGCACCCGGAGCGTGTGCTGCGCGTCGGCCACCATGTCCGGTCGCTCGCGGGAGACCCCGCGCACCAGCCAACGGGCCAGCGCGAACTCGGCTTCCAAGTGGGCCCGACGCAACAGGTGCGGGTCGGGGGCGCGGACACCGGATCGCGTGTAGGCAGCCACCACAGCCTCCGCGAAACCGGCGTCGTTGGCGCCGATCAACCAGGCGAAGTCCAGGGCGGGGTCGCCCACGTGGACGTCGGACCAGCCGGTGACGGCGGTGATGCGGTTGCCGTCGACCACCAGGTTGTCCTCGTTGAGGTCGCCGTGCACCACGTGGGTGGAGAAGCGCCACAGGGTGCGGTCCTCGAGGGCGTTCTCCCAGCGTTGCAGCAAGCCGGACGGGATCTTCCCCGTGGTGGCGGCCTGGTCCAGCTCGTTGAGCATGCGGGTCCGGCACTGGTCGGCGCTGTAGGCGGGCAGGTCGGCGTCCATGACCATTGCGCGCGGCAGGTCGTGGATCGCGGCCAGGAGCTGGCCGATCTGGGTGGTCACGGGCGGGACGGGCTCCGCGCTGGGTGGTTGCGGCCGCGTGGGTGCCGCGTCCTGCAACCGGTCCAGTCGGTCGATCGGCACCGGCCCACCGGGGAGGTGAGAGTAGATGAAGGTCCTGCGTCCGCCGTCGTCCACGGAGCCCACCACGGTGGGGATCAGGAACGGCAGCTTGGACCGCAGCGCCGGGGTGAACGCGCTCAACACGGCGTGCTCGGCGGCCAGTCGGGTACCGGCTTCCTCCGTCAGGGGGCTGCGCACCCGCCAGCGTTTGTGGGCCTGATCCGTTACGACGGCGGAGCGGAAATCGGCGTCGTCGTCCGGTGACGGACCAACCGATGCGGGCACGATCCCGGGCACCCCGGCGACCGCCACCGCTGCCAGATGTTCGAGGGAGGGGCGCATGGAAGCAACCCTACAAGGGGCGGGGAAGGTCACCGCGCCGGTGCGTGGCAGGGGAGTTACCCACCGCCGTGGAGGGCACAGGCCCGGCCCACGTGCGCGCCGTTAGAGTGGAACGGTGCAGTTGCCCAGGCCCACAGTCCTCAACCCCGATGTCATGCCGCTGACGCGTTCGCGTCTGGAACGGCGCAGCCCGGAACGCGACCGCGATGACCAGCGGCCGGGTTCACGGTGGACGTTGGTCACCCTGGACGGTCGGATGCCCGTGGCCGACGGGCGCCTGGTGCTCGTGGAACGCTCAGACCTTGCGCGGATTATCGAGGGCTTGGACGATCCCGACGCCGACCCGGGACTCCCGGAGGTCTACCTCGGTGAACTCACCGACGGCAGCGCGGAGGGCGTGACAGTCCGCCCTCAGCAGGGTCAGGGCGAGATGACACAGGCCCTCACGGAACTGGTGGAACTCAGCCACGCCAGGGGAGATTCGGCCGGCCAACCGCTCGAATGGGCCACCCTGCGGGCGATCGCCCCGGCCCTGGGAGCAGCCGAGCCGGAACACGCAGCCCTGGCGGTCACGGCCCAGGCCGTCACGGCCTGGCACGTCGACCACCCGCGCTGCCCCCGGTGCGGCGAGCTCACGCACGTCGAACGCTCCGGCTGGATGCGTCGATGCCCCGCCGACCGGTCCATGCACTTCCCCCGCACTGACCCCGCGGTGATCGTGGCGGTCACGGACGGTGCCCCTGACTCGTCCCGCGAACGCATCCTCTTGGGCCAGTCCGCGGCCTGGAGCGGTAACCGCTTCTCCACGCTGGCCGGCTTCGTGGAACCCGGCGAATCCATCGAACAGGCTGTTGTCCGGGAGATCGAGGAAGAATCCGGGATCGTGGTCGACCAGGTGCGGTACCTGGGCTCCCAACCCTGGCCGTTCCCGCGGTCGCTCATGATCGGCTGCACGGCCGTCATGCAGTACGGCCAGTTGACCCCCGACGGGGACGAGATCGCTCAGCTGCGGTGGTTCACCCGCGATGAACTCCGGGAAGCCTCCCTCAGCGGAGAGATCGTACTGCCCGGCAAGGTTTCGATCGCCCGCGCGCTGATCGAGCACTGGTTGGGCGAAAACCTGCCCGAATCCGGTTGGTGACCCGTGCTCGCCCCTGACGCAGCGGCTCAAGCGCTCTTCCCGGTCGAGAGTGAGGATCAGCGGTCCCTCCCCGAACGCATCCTGGACGGGCTGGACCCGGAACAACGCCAGGCCGCCACGGCACTTCGCGGCCCCGTGTGCATCCTGGCGGGAGCGGGAACGGGCAAGACCCGCGCGATCACCCACCGGATCGCCTACGGAATCGCCACCGGCGTCTACACCCCGCAGAAGGTGCTCGCCCTGACGTTCACCACCCGCGCCGCCAACGAGATGCGCAACCGCCTCCGGGTCCTGGGCGCCGACGGCGTGCAGGCCCGTACGTTCCATTCAGCGGCACTGCGCCAGCTGCAGTACTTCTGGCCGCAGGCGATCGGGGGCAGTGTCCCGGAGCTGGTGGAACACAAGGCGCGCCTGATCGCGCAGGCCGCGGGCGCCATGCGTCTGAGCAACGACCGCGCCACCATCCGTGACCTGGCCGGGGAGGTCGAGAAGGCCAAGGTCTCCATGCTCACACCCGACACCTACGCCGCGGCGCACGAATCCGGTGGCGTTCCGCGGCCGTTGCCGGGCGGTCACGACGCCCGCACGATCGCCCGGCTGTGGCAGACCTACGAAGAGATCAAGACCGACCGCAACCAGATCGACTTCGAGGACGTGCTGCTCCTGACCGTCGGCATCCTTGAGGAGGACGAACGCATCGCGGCCACCGTGCGTGCGCAGTACCGCCACTTCGTGGTCGACGAGTACCAGGACGTCTCCCCGTTGCAGCAACGGCTCCTGGACGCGTGGCTCGGCCCGCGTGACGACCTGTGCGTGGTCGGCGACGCCTCCCAGACCATCTACTCCTTCACGGGGGCGACCTCCCGCCATCTCCTGGACTTCCCGCGCCGGTATCCGGAGGCCACCGTGGTCAAACTGGTCCGGGACTACCGGTCCACACCGCAGATCGTGAACACGGCCAACCGGTTGCTCGCCGCCCGCCGCCCCGGGACGGACTCCACACCGGGTACCTGGGCCACCCCGCTACGACTGGTGGGCCAGCGCAAGGAGGGCCCCGCGCCGTCGTGGAACGAATACGACGACGACCAGCTCGAGGCCCAGGGCGCGGCGGTGCGGATCCAGGACCTCCTGGACGACGGTGTTCCCGCCTCCGAGATCGCGGTTCTGTTCCGCACCAATGGCCAGGCCCAGGCCTACGAGACGGCGCTCGCCGACGCCGGGATCGGATTCCGGCTCCGGGGTACCGAACAGTTCTTCCGCCGTCCGGAGATCCGACAGGCACTGCTGCAGATCCGCTCGGGCGCCCAGGCCGAAACTCCGGCGACCGCCGACGACGCCACGGCCACACCCGCCGGTGACACGCACGGCAACTCCGGGGGTGCCGCAGCCACCGGGACCGCCGGGGCCGCTGCGGTGCGGCAGACCGTGAGGGACATGCTCTCCTCGTTGGGCTGGTCACCGCAGGCACCGCGGGTCACGGGGGCGGTCCGTGAGACCTGGGAGTCGCTGGCCGCGCTGGTGGACATGACCGATCGGATGGCCGCGGCGCACGAGGAGGCGGCACGCACGGCCGAGGAACACGGCAGGACCGGGCCGGGGGAGTTCACCCTGCGGCAGGTGGCCGAGGAACTGTCCCGCCGTGCCACCCAACAGGACGCCCCCGCGGTCGAAGGGGTCACCCTGGCCTCCTTACACTCCGCCAAGGGCTTGGAATGGGACGCGGTCTTCCTGGTGGGACTCACGGAGGGGCTCATGCCCATCACCTTCGCCGAGACCTCCGACGAGATCGACGAAGAACGTCGCCTGCTGTACGTGGGAATCACGCGTGCGCGGGAACACCTGATGCTCTCCTGGTCCCTGACCCGGACTCCCGGCGGGCGCCCCAACCGGCGGGCCTCACGGTTCATCGATGATCTCCTCCCGGAACGCCCGGGCAGTTCGCGGCGTTCGGCCCGCCCGGCGGGCCAGGGACGCGGTGCTGCGCGCCGCGGTTCAACCCGCCGCGCATAAGGGGCAGGCGGCCTGCGGATTCGGCACCCGCTCGATCGTCGACACCGGCCCGCCCGGGTGCAGAACGGTCACGTGCTCGGCGGCGGACCCGTCGACCGGGCCGTTGCTCGGGTGACCCCGGTGGCCGACCTCCGGACCACCGGCACCGGCCTGGGCGATCACCGCTTGGGCGAGCACGGCGGCGGCCAAGGCGGTGTGGGTTGGCCAGGCGTCGTACCGCGCACCCCGGGAGGGCTCGGGCTGCGCGGTCCCTGCGGCCTTGGCCATGCAGTCGGGGCAGGCCCGGGCGTACCAGGGGCGAACGGGCCACAGCATCGTGGTCCCCGGAGCGTGGCCACCCGGAACCACGACGTCGAGCACCTCCTGGCGCTCCCGCACACGACCCTCGGCGGCAGCTGCCCGGAGATCCAGGGACGCGCCGTCCGGGTCCGACAGGTCCACCGCGCGAATGACCAAACTGCTCGGACGGTCCTCGGCCGTGAAACGGGCGGGATCCGAGAGGGCCACGGCGTTCGGGTTGGCGGCACGGATCCGCTGCCGAACGCCCAGGTCCCGGGACCGGCCGACGTCGGGAAGGTCAAAGGCGCCCGCGGCGGCGTCGTCCCAGGTCACCGGTCGCGGGTCCGAGATCACGAAGCCTCGGACCCCGCAGCCGGCCAGGAGAACGGCGGCCGCCGCGGTGACGGGGCTCAGGCCCAGGAACATCAGCTGCAGGTCCGTGACGGGCGGTCGGCCGTCCAGCCGGACACCGGTGCTCACGGTGCGGCGGAGCTGGGGATGGCGGGCTGCGGGTACGGCGGGGACGGCAGATGTGGGCACGGTGTCCCTCCTGGATACGCGGTGCTCTGTCCCGGCAAGGAATCGCCGGTGTGCACATCAGTGTGACCCGACACCGGGCCAACCGGACCTTGTCCACAGGCGCGGTCGGGGGCTGGCTACCATCGTGGGGTGGACCGAGCCAACCCCGCTGAAGAGCCCGTCGAGAGCCCCGTCGCACCCGCGTGGGCGCAGAACCCACCCGTCGAGGTTCGGCGTTCGGCGCGGCGCCGCAAGACGGTGTCCGCCCACTGGTCGGGGGACTCCGTGGTGCTGCAGGTACCGGCGCGGATGTCCGCGCGGGAGGTCAAGCGGTGGGAAACCGAGCTCGTGGCCAAACTCGTGGCCTCACGCTCCAGGGCCACCGCGGCAGGGCGCCGTCGTTCGAGTGACGAGTACCTGGGCGAACGGGCACAGCACCTGTCCCGCACGTACCTGGATGGTCGCGCGCGTCCCACCAGCATCACCTGGTCGTCCCGCCAGAACACCCGGTGGGGATCGGCCACCCCCGCCACCGGGAGCATCCGCATCAGCGACCGCCTGCGTTCTGCCCCGGAATGGGTCATCGACTCCGTGGTCCTCCACGAGCTGTGCCACCTGCTGGAGGCCAACCATGGCCCCGCGTTCCGCGCCCTGGAGGCCCGCAGCCCTGACACGGCAAAGGCCCAGGCCTTCCTGGACGGAGCGGCCTGGGCCCTGCGGTCACCGGCGGAGGAACCGGGTCAGTCGGTGGACTGACCGGAAGAGCCACCCGCCCCGCCGTCGTCGGTGTCGTCCCCGGTGTCGTCGCTGGTTTCGTCCTTGGTGTCAGACCCCAGCAGCTGTTCCAGGGCGGCGTCGAACTCCTCGTCGGAAGCGGTGAGCAGGCCGCGACGCGACTCGTACGCCGCGGGATCGTCCAGATCCTCGTCGGTGGGCAGAAACTCGGCGGCCTCCCACAATCCGTCGCGGTCTTCCATGCCACGCCGCTGTTCCACGAAGCGCCAGAACTCCGCAGCTTCCCGCATCCGCCGCGGACGCAGTTCCAGGCCCACGAAAGACCCGAAGGCGTGCTCGGCGGGACCGCCCGAGGCCCGACGACGGCGCATGGTCTCGGAAAGTGCGGCGGCTCCCGGCAGGTTGGTCGTGGCGCGCACGGTCACCACGTCCACCCACCCCTCGATCAGGGCGAGGATGGTCTCCAACTGCTTGAGCGTGGCCTGCTGCTTCGGCGTCTGCTCGGGCATGAACATCCCGGACCCGAGCGCTTCCTGCATGGCCGCGGGATCCGACGGGTCGATCTGCGCGGCCAACCCCTCGATGCGGTCCATGTCGATGTGGATCTCCTGCGAGAACGCGGTGATCAGGTCGACCACGTACTGGCGCAGCCACGGCGCGGCGTGGAACAGGCGGGCGTGGGCGACCTCGCGCACGGCCAGGTAGAGCACGACCTCCTGCTCCGGAACGCCCAGGTCCTCACCGAAGTCCTTGACGTTGCGCGGGAGCATGGCGGAACCGTCCTGGGCCAGCGGGAAGCCGATGTCCGTCGAGGACACGACCTCGGCGGCCAAACCACCCAGGACCTGGCCCAGCTGCATGGCGAACATCATGGAGCCCGCGTTGGCTAACATCCCGGAGGCACCGCCGAGCATGCCGGTCATCTCCTCGGGCAGCTGGCCCTGGATCGAGTCGGTCAGGGCTTTGGTCATGGACTCCGCCACCGGGCCCGTGATCTCCTGCCAGGTGTCGAAGGTGCCCTCGACCCATTCGCTGCGGGACCAGGCGGTCGGGTTGGTGGGGGGTGTGTCGAAAGCCGTGTGGTCGGCCACCCAGAGCTGCGCCAGCTGGACCGCTTCGTCGATGACCTTGCGTTCGGCCTCCGTGACCGACGGGTCTCCCGCAGCGGAAACCACACGCCGGGCGTGATCCTTGGCGGCCTTCCAGTTGACGGGTCCGTCAGCGGGGCCAGCTGAGAACATCGACTGGACCTGGGCGAACATGGCCTGCATGGCCGCCGGATCGGTGGGAATCCCCATCTTCTGGAGGTCTTCCTCCGACATCCCGGACTGGCCCAGGAACTGCTGGAACATCGCCTGGAAGGGGTCCTGACCTTCGTTGTCGTTCTCGCCGTTGGGGGGCTGCGACGTCATGGTTCCTCGATCCTTTGGCCGGTCCAGATGCTCGGGCCACGTGCGTCCGGTCAGGTCGCCGCGGCGTAGTATGTGGCGACCAGGCTATCGACTCTCCCCGCTGCATTGGGAGGCCCTGGCCCGTCGTTCGCTTGAAGCATGCGAGTTTAAGGATCTGCCGACCAGTGTCTCCCCGCCTCCCACGCGCGCTCCGCGCCCTCCGCGGACGCCGGCTCGGCCTGGAGTCCGGATCGATGATTGCCACCGCCCTGCTGATCGTGGTCGCGGTGTGGGCTCCCACCCCGTTCGTCCTGGAGCGACCCGGTCCCACGTTCGACACGACGGGGGAGGTCGACGGCAAGACCGTGATGAGCATCGACGGGACCCGGACGTACCCGTCGGAGACCCAACTGGATTTCACCACGGTGTACGTGGTGGGTGGTCCGGAGTCCAGCCCCCGCATCCTGGACACCATGTATTCGTGGGCCGCGCCCACCCAGGCGGTTCTGCCGCTCGAGGTGATGTACCCGCCTGCGACCACCCAGGAGGAGATCAGCAACTCCGGAACCGCGGCCATGGATTCCTCCCAGGACCTGGCCGTGGCGGCGGCCCTGGAGCACATGGGCCAGGACTACACCACCACGTTGACCGTTCATGAGGTCGCCCCCGGTTCCCCCTCGGAAGGGGTCCTGGAACCCGGCGACGTGTTGCGTACCGTCAACGGCGAGCCCATCACGTCCTTGGACGGCCTGCGGGAATCCTTGAACGACGACGAGGACGCCCGGGTGGACCTGATGGTCGACCGCGACGGGCAGGAGAAGAAGCTCACCGCCGCCACCGAGGAGTCCGAGGGCAACCAGCAACTCGGTGTCTATCTGGAGCGGGAGTTCGACTTCCCGTTCGACGTCACGTTCAGCATCGACGGCGTCGGCGGGCCCAGCGCGGGCATGATGCTCTCCCTCGGGGTCATCGACGAGCTGACCCCCGGATCCCTGGGCGGTGACCGCCACATCGCGGGTACGGGCTCCATCGACGTGAACGGTGACGTCGGGGCGATCGGCGGAATCCGTCAGAAACTCGTGGGTGCCGCGGATTCCGGGGTCGACGTCTTCCTGGCACCGGTGGAGAACTGTGGGGAAGTGGTCGGTCACGTCCCTGACGGCATGGACGTGGTCGCGGTGGACACGCTCGAGGACTCCGTGGATGCGGTCACAGCCATCTCCGAAGGCACCGATCCGGCCAGCCTCCGCACCTGCTCCGCGGATTCCTGACCCCTACCCCGCGGCCGCGGTGCGGATCAAGCCCTCCGCACCGCGGGCTCGGTCCGAGTTTCGTGTGAATCCCCGCGTGACGCTCTGGGCGAATCCTGGTGCGCCACTGTGGGGAGACTTTGCTCACGGACGCCTGTGGCGGACACAATGGGGGGTGCGTATTCAGCGCGCCCTTTGAAGAGCCCATGGAAGGCCCAGGACCGACGTGACATCAGGACCGGCAGAACCGCCCCGAACCCCCAGATCGCCGCGCCCGGCCGGGGCATCCAGCCGGAAACCCCGTAAGGGGCGCAGCCCGTTGTTCATGACGGTCGTGATCGTGGCCGCGCTCATTGCGGCATTCGTGGCTTTCACCCAGATCTACACGGATGTCCTGTGGTTCCGGCAGATCGGCTACCTCAAGGTCTTCGTGACCCAGAACGTCGCGCGAGCGGTGATCTTCGTCGTCGCAGCCCTGCTCGTGGCTGTTCTGCTCTGGCTCTCCCTGTGGCTCGCGCACCGGCACCGGCCCCTGACCGCGGCGGCCGCGGCCGACGACAACCTCCGCCGGTACCAGCAGGCACTCGAGCCGGTCCGCAAGATCGCCATGTTCGCCGTGCCCGTGCTCTTCGGTCTGTTCACGGCCTCAACCATGGCCGCGCAATGGGAGACGGTCGTGCTGTTCTTCAACCAGGAGCCGTTCGGGCAGGAGGACCCGCAGTTCGGCATGGACATCGCGTTCTGGGTGTTCACGCTCCCGTTCCTGCGCCTGGTGTTGGGATTCCTGGTCTCCATCCTGTTGTTGTGCGCGATCGCGGCCGTGCTGGTGCACTACGTATACGGCGGCATCCGCATCTCTGAGAAGGGCCTGACCTTCACCATCGCGGCACGCGTCCAACTGGCGGTGACCGCTGCGCTGTTCCTGATCCTGCAGGGCATCAACTTCTGGCTGGACCGCTACGCCACGCTGCAGTCCACGTCAGGTTCCTGGACCGGTGCGCTCTACACGGACATCAACGCGGTGATTCCGGTGCGCGCGATCCTGGCCGTCGCCGCGATCGTCGTGGCCGTGCTGTTCATCGTCTCCGCGGTCATCGGACGGTGGCGGTTGCCGCTGATCGGAACGGCCATGCTCGTGGTGGTCGCCGTGGTGGCCGGTGGGATCTATCCATCGCTTGTGCAGCGCTTCCAGGTCACCCCCACGGAGCAGCAGGTCGAGTCCGAATACATCCAGCGCAACATCGACGGCACCCGGACGGCCTTCGGGCTGGAGGACATCGAATCCGAGTCCTACGCCGCCACCGTGGACGCGGGGGAAGGTGATCTGGCCGACTACGCCCAGACCACCAGCAACATCCGACTGCTGGACCCCAACGTGGTCTCGCCCGCTTTCGCACAGCTGCAGCAGTTCCGTCCGTACTACAACTTCCCGGCCACGCTGAACGTGGACCGGTACGAGGTCGACGGCGAGGTCCAGGACACCGTGCTGGCCGCCCGCGAACTCGATGTGAACGCCACTGACTCCTGGTACAACCAGCACGTCGTCTACACCCACGGTTACGGGCTCATCGCGGCCTACGGCGACCGTGTGGAGTCGGATGGTCGGCCGTCGTTCATCCAGGGCGGCATCCAGGCCCAGGGCGACATCTCGGAGGACTACGAACCTCGCATCTACTTCGGTCAGCAGTCCCCGGAATACTCCGTCGTCGGTGGGGCCGAAGGCGACCAGGACCTCGAACTGGACCGCCCGTCCACCACGGACGACGAGGGCAAGGACGTCAACACCACGTTCTCCGGCGAGGGCGGGCCGAACGTGGGCAACCCGCTGAACCGGCTGTCCTACGCGATCAAGTTCCAGTCCTCCGACCTCTTGTTTTCGGACGCCGTGCGCGGCGAGTCCCAGATCCTCTACGACCGCAACCCGCGGGAGCGCGTGTCCCAGGTGGCCCCGTACCTGACGGTGGACGGCAACCCGTACCCGGCGATCATCGACGGTCGGGTCAAGTGGATCGTGGACGCGTACACCACCTCGGACGCGTACCCCTACTCCACGCCCATGGAGCTGCAGGACGCCACCGCGGACACCACCACGGCCGAAGGAGCCTCTGCCCAGCTGCCGAACGAACGCGTGAACTACATGCGGAACTCGGTCAAGGCCACCGTGGACGCCTACGACGGGTCGGTGGACCTCTATGCCTGGGACGACCAGGACCCGGTGCTCAAGGCCTGGCAGAAGGTCTTCCCGGAAACGGTCAAGCCCTACTCGGAGATGTCCGCCGAACTCATGGACCACGTGCGATACCCGGAGGACATCTTCAAGGTCCAGCGTGAACTGCTGAACACCTACCACGTGACCCAGGCCAACAGTTTCTACGCGGGCGACGACGTATGGTCGATCCCCAACGACCCCACCAGTGACGATTCCACGGCCATCCCGCCGTACTACCTCTCCCTGCAGATGCCGGGCGAGGACCAGGCCAGCTTCTCACTGACCACGCCCTTCATTCCACAGCAGAACCAGGGCGAGAACACCCGCAACGTGCTCTACGGGTACCTTTCTGCCAACGGCGACGCAGGCACGGGCGAGGACGGCGTCAAGGCCGACACCTACGGCAAGATGACGTTGCTGGAACTGCCTCGAAGCTCCGTGGTTCCGGGCCCCGGGCAGGCGCAGAACAACTTCAACTCGGACACGGAGGTCTCCTCCGCGCTGAACCTGCTGCGGCAAGGTGGTTCCGAGGTGATCAACGGCAACATGCTCGCACTGCCGGTCAACGACGGAATCCTCTACATCCAACCCGTGTACGTGAGGTCTTCGGGCGAATCCGGGTACCCCACGCTGCGGCGCGTGTTGGTCTCCTACGGTGAGGAAGTCGGCTTCGCCCCCACGCTGGACGAGGCGCTGGACCAGGTCTTCGGTGGGGACTCGGGAGCCCAGACCGTGCAAGGTGCCGGGGTGAGCGAGGAGCAAGCGGCCGAGGCCGCAGGCCAGGATCCCGCAGCCACCGACCAACCCACGGACGGAAGCACCGACGACGCCGGCTCCGGTTCGGGTGGAGGCGGTTCCCTCGAGGACGCCCTCGACGACGCCAGCAAGGCCATGGAGGACTCCAACACCGCCATGGAGGAGGGGGACTGGGGCGCCTACGGCGAGGCCCAGGACCGGTTGGAGGACGCCATCAACCGGGCGCTGGAAGCCGACGGGGTGGCCACCTCCACGGCGCCGTCGGCACCCGCCACGAGCGATTCGGGGAACTGACACCACTCAACCCGCGCCGGGACGGAGACCGTCCCGGCGCGGGGCACCCGATTTGCATGGGTGTCATCCGGTGCGTACAGTAGTCATCTGTCGCCGCGGGGTGGAGCAGTTCGGTAGCTCGCTGGGCTCATAACCCAGAGGTCGCAAGTTCAAATCTTGCCCCCGCAACTCTCGAAGGCCCGGTTCCTGGAATCCAGGAACCGGGCCTTTCTTCGTGCAATGTGGTCAACCTGTTCGATGCTGTTCCGCAGAAGCGCGTTGCAGGTTGCCGAAGACCCTGGTGAGGCGGGGATCCGATCGGACACCGTCCAGTAGTTCGTCGTACATCGTGATGCCCAGGACTTCGCTGTTCGGGAAAACGGCTCAGTCCGCTGTCGGTGGAGCTGGCGTGTTTCCCGAACATTCCTGCTTTCTTGTTTGGGTAAATAGAGTGTTCCGTCGTCGGCGGAACAAGCCCAGGACCTGAACGGGGGCCCAGTCGTGGCGACCAGCGACGCGCCTACGGCCGCTGAGGCGGCGCGAATCGTTGCAGCCTCCGTGCGTGAGCGTCTGCCGCGTAACTGGAAGACAGTCGAGGCGCTTGAACCAGACCGAGGAACGGCGCGTCCGGACCTGGAGATCACCGTCGAAGCCCCGGATGGTCGCACAGCACGTTTGGTGGTCGAGATCAAGCAGGTCCTGGAGCGTCGCGACGTCGGTCGGGTCACTGATCAATCCCGCAGCATGACGACAAGTCACACCGACGTTCCGGTCGTCGCAGCCAGATACCTCACCCCATCGGTACGAGAAGCGTTGGCGGAGCAAGGGCTCTCGTACGTGGACGCCACCGGGAACATCCGGGTCGTCATCGATGCACCCGCGGTGTTCATCTCGGAAAGCGGTGAGGACCGCGACCCTTGGCGGAAGGGTCGACCTCGCGGCACGCTGAAGGGAGAGCCTGCGGCGCGAGTCACTCGCGCGTTGCTGGACTACCGCCGCGATTGGAGTGTGCGTGAACTAGTGGCTGCCTCCGGCTCTTCCACTGGCGCCGCCTACCGCGTGTTGGATTACCTTGAGCGTGAGGGCCTTGTGGTCAAGAAGCTCACCCGTTACCGGGTAACCGACTGGGAGCGACTGTTGCGTGCATGGAGCGCTGACGCCGCGTTTCAGACGACAACTCGCACGATGGCCTTCATCGAGCCTCGCGGCGTCGAGTCTTTCCTCCGAAACCTGGCGGAGGACTCGACGTTCCCTGTTGCCGTCACGGGTTCGATGGCTGCGAGAGAGTGGGCGACCTACGCCCCGGCCAAGGCCGCTTATGTTTATGTCTCGTCCATCCAGGAGGCCTCCGAACAGTGGGGGCTCCGGCCCAACGCCGCCGCTCCGAACGTCATCCTGCTCGAACCCAAGACCGTCGGTGACGTGCCGTTCGTCAATACCGTTCGTGCTGAGGCGGGCTATCCGGTGGCCGCGCCGCCTCACGTGGCAGCCGACCTGCTCAACGGGCCGGGCCGCGAACCGGCTGAAGGCGACTACCTGATCGAGTGGATGAAGGCCAACGAAGAACGGTGGCGCCGTGAATGACGAAGTGGCGCTGGCGCGGACGGGGCTGCTCGATGCGCTGGAGGCATTGGAACTGCACCGCGACGCACTCGTCATTATTGGGGCGCAGGCCGTCTACCTCCACACGGGTGCGACGGAGATCGCCTTGGCCGAGTTCACCACAGACGGTGATGTCGTGGTGGACCCGCACAACTCGAAGTCGATGCGGAGGATCCGTGGCATTGAGGCTGCGTTGATCGACAACTCCAAGATGGTCATCGGGGCTCGCGATCCTGCCGTCCACCCTCGGGAGTTCGAGGTCTCCGTGGCTGGTCCCGCCGCGCTGCTGGTGGCCAAGCTGCACAAGATCCACGACCGGATCGACTCGCCTTCGAGGCGTGACAACAAGGACGCACACGACGTCTACCGTTTGCTGCGGGCTGTGGAGACGCAGGTGTTCGTTGCGGCGATCGAACGCCTTTTGCACGAAGGTGTCAGCGCGGACGTAACTCGCGAGGCGATCATCCAACTCGACGAGCTCTTCGGCAATGGCGCAGCTGCCCGCGGGTCCCTCATGGCCGGTGCAGCTGAGGAGTTGGTCGGTGACCCAACTGCCGTGTCCGAGAGCGTGGCGCTGCTGGCAGAGGACCTCCTTGCCGCACTGGAGCGCTAAAGCTTTATTGCGTCTGGACGTCCGGCGCGGTCGCTGACGAGCGCCGGTGAGGGTGGTTCCTGCCCGTCGCCTCAAGGTGACGGGCAGGAACCACCCCGCACGTCTCAGACCTCCTCGGAGCTCACGATCTTCTCGCCGTCCTTGGCGGCGTTGCCCGATCCGCCGGCCTTGAGCGCGGCCAGCCGGGCCTCGAGTTCGGACTGCCGGCCCAGTTCCTCCAGGGACTCGAACTGCGCGTCCAACGACGACGCCGCGAGTTCCTGCTGACCCGCGATCCGCGCCTCTTCGCGGCGGACCTTGTCCTCGAACCGGGAGACCTCGGAGAGCGGGTCCATCACGTCGAAGGCCTTGAGCGAATCCTGGACGGCCGCCTGGGCCGCGACCGTCTTCTGGCGGGCGTTGAGTTCGTCCCGCTTGGCGGAGAGTTCCTGCAGCTTGCCGTGCATCTTGTTCAGCCCGTCCTTGAGCTGATCGACCACGCGCGTTTGAGCCTCGATCTGCGGAGCCGATGCGCTGGCCTCGGACTCGTGCTGCATCTGACGCTGCAGTGCCACCTTGGCCAGGTTGTCGAACTTGTCGGCCTCCGTGCTCTGGCCCGCGGACCGGAACTGGTCCGCGCGGGTGGACGCCGCAAGCGCCTTGTTGCCCCACTCCTCGGCATCCCGAACGTCCTCGGCGTGGTCTTGTTCGAGCATCCGCAGTTGGCCGATGGTGGTGGCGACGGCGGATTCGGCCTCCCGGATGTTCTGCGTGTAGTCACGCACCATCTGGTCCAACATCTTCTGCGGATCCTCAGCGGAGTCGATCAAGGCATTGATGTTGGCCTTGGCCAGCTGGGCCACGCGCCCGAAGATGGACTGCTTTGCACTCATGGGATCGTCCTTTCGATCAGGGTCTGACGGTCGTTCAGGTGGTTCGAGTGGTTCGTGTCGGATGCGGTGAGGTCAATGTGGGGTGGCGACAGTGCTCAGAAGTCGAAGCCTCCGAGGTCACCCAGTCCGCCCAGGAATTCGCCCAGACCGTCGCCCACGGAATCGCCGAAGCCACCGCCGAAGTTCTCACCGATGGCGTTGCCGACGTCGCCGCCCACGTTCGGGGCGCCGTCGTTGAAGCCGTCCAATGCGGAACCCAGGAGGATGCCGCCCAGCACCGCCCCGCCCAGACCGGGGGAGCCCATGCCGCCGTATCCCTGGAAGCCACGGCGGTACCCGCCTCGGCCGTAGCCTCCGTGGCCGCCCCAGCCGGGGCCGCCCATGGGTCCCCAACCGCCGCCGTATCCCCCGTGAAATCCGGAGACGTCGTCCTGCGCTTCCTGGCGGGCGGAGGTGGCCAGCCGGATGGCTTCGTTGGCGTGGTTGAGCGCGGTCGAGGGTTCGGTGCTGCGTAGCCGCTGCGCCTCGGAGAGATGCCGTTCGGCCTCCGACAGGTGGGTGCGCGGTTGTGCGGTCACGCCCCCGCGGCGGGCCCCCAGGTAGTCGTGGGCTTGTGTCACGGCGGCCTGAGCGGAGACTAAGGTGCGGTCCAAAGTGGCCCGGGCGGCTCGGTCGCGTTCGTGCTCCTCCCGGAGCCCGCCCAAGGCCTTCTCGAGTTCCGTGGTGACCACGGCCAGGCGGTGGGCCAGGGAGTAGGGGTCGAACCGTCCGGCGGCCAGTTCCGCCTGGATGCCGGTGAGCACGGACCGCACGCCCGCGGCGCTGCCGGTCAGTTCGGTGCGCATGGCCACCTGGGCGGCGGCCTCGGCCTCGGCCACGTCCCGCTGGGCCACGGCCACCGCATCGCGCAGGGACTGTTCTGCGCGTTCCAGATCCTGGGCCCCGCGTTCCACGGAGGCCACCAGGTCCCGGGCCTGTGCTGCAGCCTGCTCCGCTGCGCGAACCTCCAGTGCAGCCTCCGACCGGGCACCACTCTCGAGATGGGCCTCGGCCTGACGAACGGCGGTGTGCACGAAGTCCACCCGGTCCCTGGCCTGAGCCAGATTGTCGGGGAGGGTCTGCCAGGCGGAGTCCAGATATCGGGCGGCCACACGGTCCAAGGTGGCCTGCGCCCGTTGCAGATCCGGTGCCAATGCGTCGACGGCGGCCGTCGCGGCCTGTGCTGCCGCTGGAATGTTGCTTTCCAGGGCACGGAGCCGGCTGAAGGATTCGCGCTGCTGCGTCAACGGCCGGGCGGCTTGCTGGCAGCGGTCCAGGATCTCGCCGATCCATGCCCGCTGTTCGGACTCCGTGTCCGGAGTCGAGTCCTCGAGCTTCTGCTGGAGTGCGAAGGATCGTTGCAGGTGGTCCTTCGCCTGACTCAGTGCTTCTTGATACGGGCCCACCGCGTCGTCACCGAACTGGAGTTGAGCGAAGGCCAGTTCCTGTTCAGCAGACTGCACGGCGTTGTCCGCCGAAACCAGCGCCTCACCGGCGCGCTTGTGCAATTCCGGGAGGGGGACGGGGGCGTTCTGCGGCAAAGTGTGGGCCGCCGCTTGCTCAACAGGGACCCCACCGGGGCCGTAGCGCTGATTGGGGTCCGCAGCGACGGCGGGCGCCTGACCGCTACGACGACGGCGGCTGCGCGACCAGGAGATCAGCCCGGCCGACAACACGATGGCCAGCAAGCCGATGACTCCCAGGACTCCGAACGCAGCAGACGTGCTCATGCTGGGAAGTCTACTGAGGGGGTTGGTGTCAAACCTGGGTGCGCAGTGATGATTCGCCGTGGGCGTGGTTGGGTTACTAACCCAACTGCCGATGCGCCCAGCCAGGGAATGCCCACTCGGCTGCCCACCGGCTCGCGCACAGGGTGGACACAGCCAGAGGGGGATACTGGTTCCCAGTCCACAGACGTGATGAATGAGGAGTTCCGTTCATGAGTGACGGTCACCAGCCGTACGGTTCCAACCCGCAGGACCCCAATCAGTACGGCTACCAGCCCGCTCCGATGGTCAACCAGAACCCTTACGCGGACGCCTATGGCGCCAACCAGGCGGCAGGGGAGCAAAAGACGCAGTCGCGCGGAATCGGCCGCAAGACACTGGCCGGTGGCATGGTGGTGGCGGCTCTGGTCGGGGCGGGGACCTACGGCCTGGTCGACCTGGCTGCGGGCGGATCGAACGCTCTGACCAGCGCGACGCAGGGCGCCAGCTCCGATCTGATCGTGAACAACGAGGACGATGTCAATGCGGTCACTGCGTCGGCGGCCAAGGCATCGCCGTCGGTGGTCACCATTTCCTCCGTGTCCGGGAACCAGTCCGGCTCCGGTTCCGGCGTGATCCTGGACGAAGAAGGTCACATCCTCACCAACACGCACGTGGTGACCCTGGACGGGCAGACGAACGATCCCGATCTTGAAGTTCAGCTCTCCGACGGCACGGTGACCGAAGCCAGCGTCGTCGGCACGGACCCGCTCTCGGACCTGGCCGTCATCAAGGTCGACGCCGAAGGGCTGGTTCCCGCCGAGATTGGTGACTCCTCGAAGCTCAACGTGGGTGACACGACCATCGCCATCGGTGCTCCCTTGGGCCTTTCCGGCACCGTGACGGACGGCATCGTCTCCACCACGGACCGCACCATCACAGTGGCATCCTCCGCGGTTCCCGACACACCCACGGAGGGCGACACCCAGGACGAGGGCAACAGCAGCGGGGACGACTGGAGCGACTTCTTCTTCGACTACGGCCAGGGCTCCACGCAGGGTGAGACGGAATCCGTGTACCTCAACGTTCTGCAGACCGATGCGGCGATCAACCCCGGCAACTCCGGTGGTCCGTTGGTCAACACGGACGGGCAGGTCCTGGGCATCAACGTGGCCATCGCTTCCGCCGGTTCGTCGTCCTCCGGAGAGTCCTCGGCAGGCAACATCGGCGTGGGCTTTGCGATCCCGATCAACCACGCCAAGCGAGTGGCCGACGAGATCATCGAGAACGGCGAAGCGACCCACGGGTACTTGGGTGCCACGGTGTCGGCCTCCCCGGCCAACGACGGCGACAGCCAGGTCTTCTCCGGCGGTGCCGTCGTGCAGTCCGTGGAGGACGGCTCACCGGCGGCCGATGCCGGCCTGGAGAAGGACGACATCGTCCAGAGCTTCAACGGGCACAAGATCCAGGATGCAGACGAACTGACCGCAGCCGTCCGCGAACTGCCTGCCGGTGGCGAAGGCGAACTGGTCTACACCCGTGACGGACAGGAAGAGACCGTCACCGTGACGGTCGGCAACGCCGAGGACGCCCAGAACTAGAGCTTGGCCCCGGTGAAGCCCAGCTGACGCCAGGCTTCGTACACGCCGATGGACGCGGCGTTCGCCAGATTGAGTGAGCGCCGCGCGGCCAACATGGGGATCCGCACCTCCTGCGTCACGTGCGGATCCGTCTTGTGCTCCTCGGAGAGCCCCTGGGACTCCTTGCCGAACATCAGCACGTCGTCCTCCCGCCACTGGACCTCTGTGTGCGGCGTGACCCCCGTGGTCGTGAACGCGAACACCCGGTTCGGCTGCAGGGCCGCCCAGGCCGATTCCAAGTCGGGATGGACGGTCATGACGGCCAGGTCGTGGTAGTCCAGACCGGCTCGGCGCAGGTGGGCGTCGTCGAAGTTGAACCCGATGGGCTCCACGATGTGGAGTTCCGCCCCGGTCACCGCAGCCAGACGGATCGCGTTGCCGGTGTTGCCGGGGATTTCGGGTTCCACGAAGAGGATGCGCAGCATGACAGCGATCCTAGGGCGTGGGGCGGCTCAGGACTCGGCCAGGACACGCTGCCGCAGCATGAGCATCGAGCCGTCCCGCAGCACCTGGAGAAGTTCCGTGTGCCGGGCCGTGCATGGTTGCCCCGCAGCGTCGTCGTGGGCAATGCGCTGCCCGGAACCGCCTGTCAGAGCAGGCGCCAGGCTCAGGTGCAGTTCAGCCACTCGCTCGGCGGCGAACCAGTGGCTGAGCAAGGTGGGGCCGCCTTCGCACACCACCCGGTGGTACCCGCGGTCGGCGAGATGGTCGTGGATCAGCTCGGGGTCCGCTCCGGGCCCGCTGCCGAGCGCGACGACGTCGGCCACCTCGGTCAGCTCCCGGACTTTGTCCACCGGTGCGTCGGGACCGGTGAAGATGATCGGCCGGGTCGGGGCCTGGGCCAGGAATGGGGTGTCAACGCTCAGGTCCAAGGCGGCGGACACCACCGCCAGGGTGGGGTGCTCGTCCATCCCGTGCGTAGTCCGCCAGGCGACGGAATCCTCGGACACAGTGAGACCGCCGTAGCCTTCGTCCCGCAGGGTCCCCGCACCCACCATCACGACGTCCGCCACGCTCCGGAGCAGGTCCATGAGCAGCTGATCCGCCGGAGAGGACAGCCCACCGGACACCCCGTGCAGGACGGCCGAGCCGTCCAAGGAGGAAATCATCATTGCCACCGCGCCCTCGCGGGAGTCCGGCCAGGTGGACAGATACGTTTCGCGCAGTTCAGTGGGGGAGACCTGACCCGGCTCCGGCCACAGGCGGTCGAAATGCGTCACGGTCTCAGGCATTGCGGTCTCCCATGTTGTGCTGCGGGTCGATCGGCTCGCGCAACCCCAGGACGGCCGCCGCCATGTCCAGGGCCCGGCGGGAGCCGCGGGCGTCGTGCATCCGAAAAATCCTGGCCCCTCCGAACGCACACGCGGCAGCGGCCACCAGAGACCCCTCACCGCGCTCCTCCTTGGGCAGGCCCAGGGACTCACCCACGAAATCCTTGTTGGACACCGCCGCCAAGGCCGGGTGACCCAGGGCCGCGATCTCCGCGAAACGGCGGGTCAGTTCCAGTGAGTGGGCGGTGTTCTTGTTGAGATCGTGACCCGGGTCGATCACGAGCTGGTCGGTGCGCAACCCGCTCGACAACGCGGCCTCCACTCGTCCTGTCAGGAACCGGAGGACGTCGGCCACCACGTCGTCGTAGGTGGGGCGCGGGACCACGGTCCGGGTCGAGGCGGGGGAGGAGGTCAGCGAATGAGTGATGACCAGGTGCGCACCGTGCTCGCGAACCACCGAGAGCATGTCCGGATCGGAGAGCCCGGTGGTGTCGTTCACGACGTCCGCACCCGCGGCCAGGCACGCGTCGGCGACGCTCGCGTGAAAAGTGTCCACGGAGATGATGACATCCGGGCGGGCCGCCCGGATGCCTTCGACGACGGGCAGGACACGTTCCTGCTCAGCGGCTGCAGGCAAGGGCTCACCGGGGGAGAACGGCACCCCGCCGATGTCCACCCAGTCGGCGCCCTCGTCCACGGCTCGGAGACCGGCGTTCACGGCGGCGCCCAGGGCAAAGGTGCGGCCCCGGTCGTAGAACGAATCGGGGGTGCGATTGACCACGGCCATGACCAACAGGTCGGTGCGGAAATCCACGCGCCGCGGTCCCATCAGGCGAACGGGAGCCATAAAGTCCGGGTGGAAACCCAAGGGCGGCGGGACAGGTGCGTGCGGATCGGTCACGCACCTCACGGTACCGGGCCGTCAGGTCAAGCGTTCCTGGGGTCGGTGCGGGGCGTCGTCGTTCTTGAAGTGTTTTCGCAATGCCAAGGCTGCGTAGACCAGTGCCACCAGAGCGGGCACCTCGATCAACGGGCCGACCACGCCGGCCAAGGCTTGCCCGGAGGTGACGCCGAAGGTGCCGATGGCCACGGCGATCGCGAGCTCGAAGTTGTTGCCCGCCGCCGTGAAGGCCAGCGTGGTGGTCCGTGCGTAGCCCAGTCCGAGCGTGCGCCCGACGACGAATCCGGCGCCCCACATGACGGAGAAGTACACCAGGAGAGGAACCGCGATCCTGGCGACGTCCCAGGGCTGCGAGGTGATGCGGTCGCCCTGGAGCGCGAACAGGAGAACCACCGTGAACAGCAGCCCGTAGAGAGCCCACGGGCCGATCGTCGGCAGGACCTTCGATTCGTACCACTTGCGCCCGCGGCGACGCTCGCCAAGGGTGCGGGTCAGGAAGCCCGCCACCAGGGGGATGCCCAGGAACACGAGGACCGAGACGGCGATCTCCCACGTGGAAACCTCCAGACCCTGCTGATCCAGACCCAGCCAGCCCGGCAGCCCCACCAGGTAGAACCAGGCGAGCCCGCTGAAAGCGACCACCTGGAACACGCTGTTGATCGCCACCAGGACGGCCGCCGCCTCGCGATCCCCACACGCGAGGTCGTTCCAGATGATGACCATGGCGATGCACCGGGCCAGACCCACGATGATCAAGCCCGTGCGGTACTCCGGCAGATCAGGCAGGAAGATCCAGGCCAGGGCGAACATCAAGGCCGGGCCGACCAGCCAGTTGAGCACCAGGGAGCCACCGAGCATGCGCTTGTCCGCGGTCACGCTCCCGAGCCGGTCGTAGCGGACCTTGGCGAGCACCGGGTACATCATGACCAGCAGACCGAAGGCGATCGGCAGCGAGATGCCGCCGACCTCGAGCCAGGCCAGGAAGTCGCCCAGGCCGGGAATCAGCCGCCCCAGAGCGAGACCGGTGATCATGGCCAGCCCGATCCACACGGGGAGGAAACGGTCGAGGGTGGACAGATGGCGGCGCATCGGGGCGTCCGGCTCCGGGCCACGCGAACCGTCCCTCACGGCCTTCGTGGGTCCTGACGTCATGACGCAACTCCTGTCGAATCTCCGTGTGCGGTCCCAAGGTTTCGGGCTCGCCCTTGCATCGATGTATGTCAATGCACAACGTCAGGGTGGCCCACTGCTTCGAAGATTGTCAATTCACCTGTGCCATCATGGGTGAATGCCCCAGAACGTCACGCCGTCGGAACTGCTGCCGGTCCTCCAGGACACGGTGCCGCAGCCCCTGCCCGCGCGGACTGCTGACGCCGTGGCGGCCGAGTTCAAGGCCCTCGCGGACTCCGCCAGACTGCGCCTGTTCCTACAGATCGCGGGCGTGGAGGGGGAGGTTTGCGTGTGTCATCTGGACGGCATGGGACTGTCCCAGCCCACGGTCTCCCACCACCTGCGCAAGCTCCGGGAGACCGGGCTGGTCACGAGTGACCGCCGCGGTACCTGGGTGCATTACCGCACCACGGAACGGGGCGAGCGGATGGCTGCGCTCGTCGCCGACGTTCTGCCCGGCTCCTGACGACGAGCGCCGCGTGACCGCACTCACTCGGCCCCTCCAGAGGACTCGACGACGCTCGTAGACTGGCCCCATGCCCACCCCTGACCCGACCCTGACGTCCAGCGTGCCGACCTCCGGTCCGGCATCTCGGGCGTCCCAGGTGTACTTGGACCACGCGGCCACGCACCCCACGCTTCCGCAGGCGGCGACCGCCATGCTCGACCAGCTCCAGCGCGGCGGAAACCCGTCGGCCATCAACGCCACCGGCAGGAGCGCACGTCGCGTTCTGGAGGAAAGCCGGGACACCGTCGCCCGGGCACTGAACGTGGACTCCGTGGAGGTCATCTTCACCTCCGGGGGGACAGAGGCCGACAACTTGGCGGTCAAGGGCCTCTACGGCCGGCGCCACCAGGAAAACCCAGCGCGGACCCGGGTCCTGGTCTCCGCCGTCGAACACCCTGCGGTGATGGAGAGCGCCCAGTTCCTGGCCGACCGCCACGGCGCGCAGTTGGAAATCGTGCCGGTGGATGCCCAGGGGCGGGTCAGCCCCACGGTGCTGCGGGACATGATCGCCCGGGCCCCGGATCAGGTGGCCCTGGTGGCCGTCATGTGGGCCAACAACGAAATCGGCACCGTCCAGCCCGTTGCCGAGCTTGCAGCCGTGTGTCAGGAGCACGGGGTCCCGCTGCACGTGGACGCCGTTCAGGCCTTCGGCGCTCTTCCGGTGGATGCCAGCCTTCCGGGCATCGCCACCCTGGCCGTGACGGGACACAAGATCGGGGCGCCCGTGGGCACCGGTGCGCTCTACGTCGGCCGGGACGTCAAGCTGGACACCACCCTCCACGGCGGCGGGCAACAGCGCTCGCTGCGTTCGGGCACCCTGGACGCCGCGGGGGCGGCCGCCTTCGCGGCAGCCGTGGACACCGTGTGCGGTGACCTCGCGACCGAGTCGGAGCGTATCGCCTCGTTGCGTGACGACCTGATCCGTGGCATCCGCGCCGCGGTTCCAGAGGCCGTGCTCCGCGGACCGGAGGATTTCGAACACACCGGAACCCGGTTGCCCAACAACGTCCACTTCACCTTCCCCGGTGCGGAGGGCGATTCCCTGCTGTTCCTCCTGGACGCCGCCGGCATCGCGACCTCCACAGGTTCTGCCTGCTCCGCCGGGGTCCCGCGCCCGTCGTCGGTCCTGTTGGCCCTGGGCCTGGACGAGGACACAGCCCGCGGCGCCCAACGCTTCACCCTGGGCCACGGTTCCACCCACGACGACGTCGCTGCCCTTCTGGCCGTTCTGCCCGAGGTGTACGGTCGCGCGAAGGCCGCGGGAATGGCCGGGCGCGTCTCGTCGTTGGGGTAGGGGCGGCCCCCGGAGCCGGAGTCTCGGGCCAAAACCTGAACCGACTCGCAGACCCCGTCCGATCCAGCTCGTTCCGACCCACCGCTTTCACCCACACCTTCCGAACCACACCGTTCGACCCACACAGGAGAATCCATTGCGCGTGCTCGCAGCCATGTCCGGAGGCGTCGACTCGGCGGTCGCCGCCGCCCGAGCCGTGGACGCCGGCCACGACGTCACCGGAGTCCACCTGGCCCTCAACCGCATGCCCGGCACCCTGCGCACGGGCTCCCGCGGATGCTGCACCGTGGAGGACTCCAACGACGCCTGGCGGGCCGCCGAGAAACTCGGCATCCCGTTCTACGTGTGGGACTTCTCCGAACGCTTCAAGGAAGACGTGGTCGACGACTTCGTGGCCGAGTACGCTGCCGGACGCACCCCCAACCCGTGCCTGCGCTGCAACGAAAAGATCAAGTTCGCGGCCCTGCTGGAAAAGGCGATGGCGCTGGGGTTCGACGCGGTGTGCACCGGCCACTACGCCAACGTGGTGACCGTGGACGGCCACCCGCAACTGCACCGCGCCGCCGAGGACGCCAAGGACCAGTCCTACGTGCTCGGCGTGCTGGACGAACAGCAGCTCAACCACTGCCTGTTCCCCCTGGGGGACACACCCTCGAAGGCCCAGATCCGAGAAGAGGCCGCCCGCCGCGGCCTGTCCGTGGCCTCCAAGCCGGACTCCCACGACATCTGCTTCATCCCCGACGGCGACACCCGCGGATGGCTCTCCGAGCGCATCGACCTGGAACCCGGTCGAATCCTGGACGACCAGGGCAACGACCTGGGGCAGCACGACGGCGCACTGGCCTACACGGTCGGTCAGCGCAAGGGGCTGAAGATCGGCCGACCCGCACCCGACGGCAAGCCCCGGTTCGTCCTGGAGATCCGTCCCAAGACCAATGAAGTGGTCGTGGGGGCCAAGGAGCAGCTCGCGGTCCGCACCATCCGTGGCATCCGTGCGTCGTGGGCCGGGCAGCCCGTTCCAGCCTTCGAGCAGTTCCTGGCGGAGCAGCCGCAGCCGGCGGGGGCGACGTCGTCGTCGATCCGCGTGGAGGTCCAGGTCCGTGCCCACGGTGAGTCCTTGCCTGCCACGGCGTGGCTCGAGTCCGCCGTGGACGACGACGCCGCGGAGCCCGCGACCCGGGTGGAACTGATCATTGTCCTGGACGATTCCCTCAAGGGCGTGGCGCCCGGCCAGTCGGCCGTGGTCTACGACGGAACGCGCGTGCTGGGGCAGGCCAAGATCAACACGGCTCGGGCAGGGGCCCCGGCTGACTTAGGATCGAGCGCATGAAGGCGTCCGAACAGGCCATGACCGAGCTGCGTTCCATCCGCGACACCATCGACAACCTGGACGCGGTCCTGGTGGGCGTGTTGGCGGAACGGTTCAAAGCCACCCAGCGTGTGGGGGAACTCAAGGCTCTCAACGATCTCCCCGCCGGTGACCCCGAGCGGGAGAAGCTGCAGATCGAACGGCTGCGCCGGTTGGCCTCCGAGGCGCAGCTGGACCCGGAGTTCGCGGAGAAGATCCTGAACTTCATCATCAGCGAGGTCATCCAGCGTCATGAACGCATCGCCGAGGAACACCGAGCTGACGAACAACGCGCCGATGAACGATGAACACCGAGCCGAGGCCGATGCCTGAGCGCACCCAGGTCACCGGTCACGCAGCTTTGGAGCAACGTCCGGAAACGGCCCGCGCCACGGTGCTCGGCCAGTTGCCGGGAACGAACATGGTGGAGACCGTCACCATGCTGCGCGGCGAACTCGGTGCACCGCACCGCGGCGTCCTGCCGATCCTGGCCGCGCGTTCCGACGTAGCACATCCGGTGCCCCGAACCGCCACGGTCCTGACCGACCTGTGGACGGACCTGCAACCGCACGGGTGGCGGCTGACCCGCCACGACGGCAAGGAGTCCCGCGCCGCGGCCGCACTGGTGGCCAGCGACGTGAACGTGCTCGCCGACGTCCTGGGAGCCGAGACCGACGGCGACCGCGGCCCGGTCGTCGTGGAACTGCTCGGGCCGATGTCCCTGGCGGCGTCCCTTCACCTCCACAACGGGGAGAAGGTCCTGCTGGACCACGGTGCCCGCCGGGACGTGGCCGAGGCCCTGGCCGACGGCGTGGGTTCACACCTGCGCTCGGTCCGCGACTCAGCGGACGGGCGCCCGATCGTGCTGCGGTTGCGTGAACCCGACCTGGCACGCGTGCTGAACGGCGAGGTTCCCACGGCCAGCGGGTACCGCACCCTGCGGGCCGTTCCGAAGCACGAGGTGGACCGCGCCGTGGAACTCCTGGCCGAGTCCGCGCGCGCCGCGGGCGCGGTGGAGACCGAACTCGTCCTTCCCGACGGCGTCGACCCCCGTCATCACGCGGGCGGCGCCGTGGACAGGTTGTACCTGGCCCACCCGGGGTCGGCGGCCGAGGACTGGGAGCCGATCGCCGCCGTCGTGGAGAACGACGTGCGGATCGGTCTCCTTCTGCCCGCGCTCACGCGTGGCGGTTCGGACCGGTTCGTGCCGGTCGGCCGACTCGTCGAGTCCGTGGCGAGGCCGTGGACCGACCTGGGGTTGCGGGCCCAACTGCTGGACCAGGTCACGGTCGCCCCCGACGCAGGTCTTGAGGCCCACGCGCCGCACGAGGTCCGGCGCGCGACCGAGCGGGCGACGGACCTGGCCCACGCGTTGCACGAGGTGGCACTCGACGCGTGACACACTGCCACCCCGACGTCGGCGGGTGAACCCGGCATGGGCGGACACTGACCGCGGCATGACATCATGGCGGCGGTACCGTACACCCAGGCTGCCTGCGCCGGACCAGGAATGAGCGGGGAGCCCTGATGATGGAGGATCGGTGAACGCACGCATTCTGGTCGTCGACGACGACGCAGCTCTGGCAGAAATGATCGGGATCATCCTCAACGCCGAGGAGTACGAAACCGTGTTCTGCGCCGACGGCGCCGAGGCCGTCCAGGCCTTCCACGACGCCCAACCGGACCTGGTGCTCCTGGACCTCATGCTGCCCGGCAAGGACGGCATCCAGATCTGCCGCGAGATCCGAACCGCCTCGGACGTCTCGATCGTCATGCTTACCGCCAAGTCGGACACCGAAGACGTGGTCCGCGGGCTCGAGGCAGGTGCCGACGACTACATTCCCAAGCCCTTCAAGCCCGCAGAGCTGTTGGCCCGTGTCAAAGCCAGGCTGCGCCCGGGGTCCCGGGCCACCAGCAACGAACTCGAGGTCGGTGACGTCACGATCGACATCACCGGGCACCAGGTCACCCGCGACGGCGTGGAGATCAGCCTGACCCCCTTGGAGTTCGAGTTGCTGGCCACTCTGGCGCGTGCTCCCGAACAGGTGTTCTCGCGTGAAATGCTGCTGCGCGATGTCTGGGGATACCAGCATGCGGCTGACACACGTCTGGTCAACGTGCACGTCCAGCGGCTGCGCTCCAAGATCGAGCGCGATCCCGAGAATCCGCAGATCGTGGTGACCGTGCGGGGAGTCGGCTACCGCGCGGGCCACCTGGAAAGGCACTGAGCGAGCCCGCCCACGGTGCTCGCCTGAACCACGATGTCGGAACGCACGGATTCTCCGCCCCAGCACTCGGGCCCCACCCTTGAGGACGGGGTCATCGACGAACGCGCTGACGTGGTCGCAGGTGGATCCGAGCACGACGAGCGCCGCACCCCGGTCGCTCTGACGGCTGGCCCGCAGCCGGGGCACGCTGCCGATGCCCGGGTGGCCGCGGAGGCCACGACTCCGCGTCGTTTTGCCGCGCGACCGACTCCGCCTGCGGCGCCCCGGCGTCGTCGGGGTCCGATCAACATGTTGCGATTCCGCTTGGGACTGCTGGTCCGGCGGTGGAGGCAGTCCCTCCAGTTCCGTGCCGTGAGCATCGCGATGCTCGGGGCCATGGTGATCTTCCTGGTCACGGGCGCATTCCTGTCCCACCAGATCTCCGAGCGACTGTTCAACGACCGCCTGGAACAGGTCTTGGCGCAGTCCGACACCGACTTCACCCAGGTGCAGGCCAGTTTCCAAGCCTCCGACGCCGCGGACCGTGAGCAACTGCAGACGCTGGTCAGCTCGACCCTGGACAACCTGGACAGCGACCCCGCCAGCAGCCAGCGTCGGTGGGTGCTCGTGCCGCTGTCCACGGAGACCGGTCAGAACATGCTTCCCGCCCAGGCGGAGAGCAGTTGGATGACCTCGGCCACCGTGCCGGAGGAGCTCCAGGACCGTGTGGCCGGCGGGGACGGGACCTATTGGCAGTCCTCATCGGTCCGGATGGACGAGAACGGCGCCCCAGTACCTGTGGTGATCGTGGGCCGCGTGGTGGAGCCCCAACAAGGCTCCAAGTACGCGCTGTACCTGGTCAACGACTTCTCCCAGCCCCAGAACACCCTGGACGAGATCCACGCCGTGCTGATCCTGGCCACCCTGGTCCAGGCGCTGCTGGTCTCTGGAGTGGTGGGGTACGTGACCCGGGAGGTGGTCCGTCCCGTGTCCACGACCGCGCGAGTTTCGGAGTCTCTGGCAGACGGCAACCTGGGCGTGCGCATGGAGGTCGAAGGTTCGCACGAGGTGGCCCGCCTGGGGCGGTCCTTCAACCGCATGGCCGACAACCTTGAGGACCAGATCACCCGGCTGGAACGCCTGTCCTCCATGCAACAGACCTTCGTGTCGGACGTTTCCCACGAACTGCGCACGCCCCTGACCACGGTGCGGATGGCGGCGGAGGTGCTCCACAACGCCCGCGACGAATTCGACCCGGTCAACCGGCGGTCCGCGGAACTGCTCTACAACCAGGTGGACCGGTTCGACACGCTGTTGGCCGACCTGTTGGAGATCTCCCGGTTCGACGCCGGTGCCGCCCGCCTGGACATCTCCGGCACCAATCTTTTCGCCCTGATCAACGAGGTCCTGGAGGCCACGGCCCCGCTCGCTGCGAATTCAGGGTCCGTGGTCCGCGTGCACTCGGACCTCCAGCGGTGCATCGTGCAGATGGATCAGCGCCGGATCGATCGCATCTTGCGCAATCTCCTGGTCAACGCCCTGGAGCACGGCGAAGGCCGCCCCGTGGACATCGTGGTCAAGGCCTCCGACGTCGCGGTGGGGATCGCCGTGCGTGACCACGGCATCGGCATGACGCCGGAGCAGACCCAGAAGGTCTTCAACCGGTTCTGGCGTGCCGACCCCGCCCGTGCTCGCACCACGGGTGGAACCGGACTCGGGTTGTCGATCGCCGTCGAGGACACGCGTCTGCACGGCGGCCGACTCGATGCCTGGGGCTCTCCCGGGGACGGCGCGTGCTTCCGCCTCACCCTGCCCCTGCTCAGATCGCGCCCCCTCTCGGACGCGGACGTCAGCCCGGTGGATCTGCCCCCGGTGGACGACGAACTGCCGTCGGTCGCCGTCGTCACAGACACCGGAACATTCTCCGCGGTCCCGCTGGACCGCGATTCCGTGATCGCGCCCGTCACGGAAACGATCCCCGTCATCAGCCCGCTCGACGACGACGGTGACGACTCGGCCGAGGAAACCCCCGGAGGGGACCGGGCATCCGGGACCGACACCGTCCCAGTCCCGGAACACGACCCCGTGCGGGCCGCGGCAGGGCTGGAGGGACTCGGTGCGAGCATGACCAGCCTGCGTCCCGCCATCGGCGGCGACTTCCTCACCTCCAGCACCGTGAGCGACGAGGGGGTCACCGGCGCCCATCAGTTCGAGGCCGTCCCGGCGGCGGCAGTCCATGGCCTGGGCGAGGACACGGCCGACGATCTCGACGAGGCCTACGAAGACCTCTACGCGGACGACTCGGGTGAACTGCCCGCTTTCCACGACGCTGAGGACGACGACCAGACGGGTGGTGCCCGATGAGGCGGACACACAGGTTCTCCCTGCACCGGTGGCCCCTGGCCGTGACCGTGACCGGGGCCCTGTTGCTCTCTGGCTGCGCGTCCATCCCCACGTCTGGACCGGTGCACCAGGCGGATCCGCCGGTGTCCTCCACCCCGGACGCCAGCACCGAACCCGCCGTCGCCGGCCCCGAAGCCGACATGACCCCCGAAGAGGTCGTTCAGGGCTTCCTGGCGGCAGGACAGGGCCAGGACGACGATTACGCCGTGGCGCGGCAGTATCTGACGACGGATCTGGCGGAGACCTGGAGCCCGTACGAGCGCACGGTCGTCTTCTCCGGCGCAGCCGGCATCCAGGAGGGACTCGAGGAGAACCAGGTCCGGGTCAGCGTGGACGAACGCGCCACGATCGATGACCACGGCGTGATGAAGCGACGCGAGGCGGGCTCCAGCGAGGAGATGGACGTGGAGTTGACCGAGGTCGACGGCCAGTGGCGGATCTCCTCGGTTCCCGACGGGGTCCTGGTCCCGGCGTCCAACCTGGACGACCTCTACCAGCCCCACAACCTGTACTTCCTCGGCAAGGACGGCAAGACCGTGGTGCCCGATCCCCGGTGGTTCCCGGACCGCCAGGGAGTCTCGACCTCCATCATCCGGGCCCTGTTGAACGGCCCGGCCCCGTACCTGGAGGGTTCCGTTGACTCCACCTTCCCGGAGGGCACCGAGCTCGCAGGCCCCTCTGTGCCGGTGCAGGACGGGACGGCCGAGGTGTCCCTGGACGTGCCGGACTACAGCGCCGTGGACGTGGTGGGTAACCGGAACATGTACTCCCAGGTGAGTCTGACCCTCTTGGCGCTGGGGAACGTGGAGAACGTGAACCTGTCGGCCGGCGGGGGAGAGGCGGACCTCGGCGCGGATGACCAGTCCCCGTTGTCGCCCGACCCCGTCACGGTTCCTTCGCGTCAGATCGGACTGGACGGAGACCGACTCGTGTATCTTCAGGGCGGGCAAACCCAAGCCGTGGACTCGGTCTCCGATGCTTTGGTGGGGCAGGCGCCGCAGAATCCGGCGATGAATGCGGACATGACGGAATTCGCGGCCCTGGTCGACGACGGCTCCACGCTCGTGACCTTCACCGACGCCGAACCCGAAGCCGTTGAGCGGTTCACGGGAGAGGACCTGTCCGCTCCGTCCACGGACCCCAACGGCTGGGTCTGGGTGGGCACCGGGGACGGTCAAGTCAGGGCTGCGGATGCCGGGACTGCAGGGACGCAGGCCGAGGACGTCGACGCACCGTGGTTGGACGGTCGGGCGGTCAGGTCCCTGAAGATCTCCCGGGACGGTTCCCGTGCCCTCATTGTGGTCTCCGACGGAGAGTCGGCACAGGTGCTGATCAGCGGGGTTCAGCGTGACGACGACGGCAGACCGCAGTCCTTGAACACCCCGTACCTGGTGGACTCCGGGGAAGGCGACCTGATGATGGGCGACGCGGCGTGGATCAGCGAGACCCAGTTCGTGGCGACCTCCGTGACCGACGGCGGTACCGCGCCCCGGCTGTACGACATCTCCGGGCGCTACCGCGAACTGCCCTACGTCGACGACGGTGTGACCAACGTGGCGGGAGGCAACGGGGAGCGCGAGATCTTCGTCGAATCGGGGGACGAACTCCGCCTGCTCACCGGTGAGTCCTGGTCCCCGCAGAGTGACCAGATCGCATCGACGGCCTTCGCCGGATGACGTCAACCCCGCAGCGAATGGGGCTCCACAGTCCTCGCGCTGACGGGCACGCTTGAGTGGGCCGACACCCGTCGTGAACTGAGTCGGTCCGTGGTGGGAACCGCGGTGCAGGCTGCTCTCGTGAGTGTCCACGGACAGGCATGGGATCGCGTCGCCACCGCTGTGACCGGGGTGATCGCAACCGGTCTGGAACCGGTGCTGCCCGTTGAGTGCGTCGTGTGCCGAGAGCCCGGAGCGGCGCTGTGCCGCTCGTGTCGGCGCCTGCTCCATCGCAGCACCGCCCATCCGGCACGTGTCGAGCACTACGCCCGCCATGCCGACGGACTCCCCATCGTCGCGGCGGGCACCTACGAACACGAACTGGCTACGTGTCTTCTGGCCATGAAGCAGGCCGGGCGCACGGACCTTCTTCCCGAACTGGGGCCGGTGCTGCTGCGAGCCGTGCGCGCCGCCCTCGGAACTCCGGGGCCGGTCGACGACACCGCGGGGCCACGGCGGGTGGACCTGGTGCCGATCCCCACCTCCGCCCGGGCCCTCCGTCGCCGGTGGTTCGATCCGGTCGGCGAGCTGCTCTCGGCAGGGCGCCCGGGCGTCAACCTCCCGCCGGGGACGTCGGTCACACCCTGGTTGGTGCACCGTAGCCGGGACCCGGACGGTGCGATCCGCGAACTGGCCCAGCGGCTGCACCTTGGTCCGCGTGCGGAGGCAGGGGCGCAGAAAGCACGTTCTGCCGACGCGCGGGTGCGCTCGGGTGCTCAGAACTTCCGCGTGGCAACGGGACGTCGTCTTCCCTCCGGCCGACGGGCACAGCCGGGTGCGGTGGTCCTGATCGACGACGTCGTGACCACCGGGGCCACGTTGTCCAGAGCCTGTCGGACCCTGCGTGACGCGGGGGCGGAGGTCCTCGGCGCGGTCGTTCTGGCAGCGGCCCATACGCCGACAGGGAACATGCCGCACGGGGTCGGCCACGAAGGCCTGTGAAGGTGAATTCAAAGTGTGAGCGGGGTAACGTGAGAGGTACCGGGATTGGTCCCCGGGGTGGAGGTTGCATCGCCGGTCTCCACAGTGACCAGCGAGACTGGAGGACACCATGGAGCTCATCATCCAGGGGCGCAACGTCAGCGTTCCGGAACGGTTCAAGGAGTACGTGGCCGAAAAGGTCGTGAAATTCGAAGAACTGGGTGACAAGGTCCAACGGATCGAAGTGAAGGTCGTCAAGGAGAACCCCACTCCCGGTCGTGACGGTATGCGGGTCGAAGCCACGGTTATCGGGCGAGGCCCCGTCCTCCGTGCAGAGGCCCGGGGTGATGACAAGTTCGCAGTGTTCGACGAGGCCTACGCCAAGCTGATCGAGCAGCTGCGCCGCGCCCGCGATCGTCGTAAGGTGCACCGCGGCCACCATCGTCCCACCGCCGTGTTCGAGGCCACTGGTCCGCTGCCCGTGGCACCGACCGATGGCCCGGTCTATGCCTCCGAGCAGGAACTCGCGGCTGCCGAGGTCGAGGCCTTCGACACGGAGTACGGCCTGGAAGACGACGTTCCGCCCGTGGAGATCCGGCGCAAGCGGTTCCCTGAGGAACGCATGACCGTGGACCAGGCCGTGGATCGCATGGAACTGGTCGGTCACGACTTCTACCTGTTCGTTGACGCGGAAACCGGTGAGCCGTCGGTCGCATATCGCCGGAAGGGCTGGGAATACGGTGTAATTAGTCTCAGCTCGGAGGCCACCGACACGGAGTCGGAACCCGCCCGGGCCTACCAGGCGGGCTAGTCAACACCTGATTTCGACGGTGCGGGGCGAGAGATCACCCCGCACCGTCGTCATGTCCACTGGCGTACACTGGGGCGGATTGTCATGCCCCCGCCACCACGGGAGTATGGGTCGGGACGCGGCGACGTGTCGCCCCACGCCGTAGAGATCCCCCGACGTAGCGATCCCCGCGGACATATCCCCACGACGTACAAGGAGCGTGAGCACGTGGCCTCAATCCTGGAGAAGGTGCTCCGGACCGGTGACAAGAAGGTGCTCAAGCGCCTCAAGGACTACTCCGACGCGATCAACTCGCTCGAGGACGGTTTCCGCGACTTCACCGACGCAGAACTGCGTGCCGAAACGGACTCCTTCCGCTCCCGGATCGAGGACGGCGAGTCACTGGACCGCCTGCTGCCGGAAGCTTTTGCCGTGGTCCGCGAGGCCTCCTCCCGGACGTTGGGCAAGCGACACTACGACGTCCAACTCATGGGCGGTGCCGCGTTGCACCTGGGCAACATCGCCGAGATGAAGACCGGCGAAGGCAAGACGCTCGTGGCAACGGCACCGGCCTACCTGAACGCGCTGTCGGGCAAGGGCGTGCACGTGGTGACCGTCAACGACTTCCTGGCGGGTTCCCAGGCCGAGCAGATGGGGCGTATCTACCGCTTCCTGGGCCTGGAGACCGGGACCATCCTGGCGGGCCAGGATCCTGCCACGCGGCGCAAGCACTACGCAGCGGACATCACGTACGGAACCAACAATGAGTTCGGCTTCGACTACCTGCGCGACAACATGGCGTGGAACGTCGACGAACTCGTCCAACGCGGCCACAACTTCGCGATCGTTGACGAGGTCGACTCGATCCTCATCGACGAATCCCGTACACCTCTGATCATCTCGGGCCCGGCCTCCGGTGATGCGAACCGCTGGTACTCCGTCTTTGCGAACCTGGTGCAGCGCCTGGACCTGGACGAGGACTACGAGGCTGACGAGAAGAAGCGCACGGTCTCCGTCCTGGAAGGCGGCATCGACAAGGTCGAGGACTGGCTGGGTATCGAGAACCTCTACGACACCGCCAACACCCCGCTGATTGGCTTCCTCAACAACGCGCTCAAGGCCAAGGAACTGTTCCAACGGGACAAGGACTACGTGGTCATGAGCGGTGAAGTGCAGATCGTCGACGAGCACACGGGTCGTATTCTCAAGGGCCGCCGCTACAACGAAGGTGTTCACCAGGCGATCGAGGCCAAGGAAAAGGTCGAGGTCAAGCCCGAGAACCAGACGATGGCCACCGTCACCCTGCAGAACTACTTCCGTCTCTACGACAAGCTCGCGGGCATGACCGGTACCGCGGAGACCGAAGCGGCCGAGTTCATGAACACCTACGAACTCGGTGTGGTCGCCATCCCGACCAACAAGCCGATGATTCGTCAGGACAAGACGGACCTGGTCTACAAGGACGAGGTCCGCAAGTTCGCCGCCGTCGTTCAAGACATCGAGGAGCGGTACAAGACGGGTCAGCCTGTCCTGGTGGGCACCACGTCCGTGGAGAAGTCCGAGTACCTCTCCAAGCTGCTGTCCAAGCGTGGGGTCCGGCACGAAGTACTCAACGCCAAGAACCACGCTCGTGAGGCAGCGATCGTCGCGCAGGCGGGACGTAAGGGTGCCGTCACGGTGGCCACCAACATGGCCGGGCGCGGCACCGACATCATCCTGGGTGGCAACGCCGAGGCCATGGCCATCGAACGCATGAAGGAAAAAGGCCTGGACCCCGAGCGGGATCTGGAGGGGTACGAGGCGGCGTGGCCGGCCGTGCTCGCTGAGGCCGAGCTCGAGATCGGCGATGAGCACCAGGAGGTCCTGGATCTTGGTGGTCTGTACGTGCTCGGCACCGAACGGCATGAATCCCGGCGTATCGACAACCAGCTCCGTGGCCGCTCCGGACGTCAGGGGGATCCGGGGGAGTCGCGCTTCTACCTGTCCCTGACCGACGACCTCATGCGCCTGTTCAACGCGGGCGGTGCGGCTCGCCTCATGGCCAACGCGGCGGACGACTCGGCCCTGGAATTCCGCATCGTCTCCCGCGCCATCGCCTCGGCCCAGAACCAGGTCGAGGGCCGGAACACGGAACAGCGCAAGAACGTGCTCAAGTACGACGACGTTCTCAACCGCCAGCGCAAGGCCATCTACGAGGACCGACGCCGCATCCTGGAGGGTGACGACCTCAAGGAGCAGATCCAACAGTTCCTCACCGACGTGGTGGGCTCGATCGTCGTGGACCGGACCAGCGCAGGGCACCCGGAGGACTGGGACCTGGAAGGTTTGTGGGAGGCACTTGGACTGGTGTACCCGGTGGGCGTCACCGCGGACGAACTCATCGAGGAAGCGGGCGGTCGCGAAAAGCTCACCACCGGGTTCCTGCGCGAGCAGATCGTCTCCGACGCCCAGGTGGTGTACGAGGAGCGCGAGGAGTCCGTGGGCTCGGAGGCCATGCGGAACCTGGAACGCCGCGTCCTGCTGTCCGTCCTGGGGCGGAAATGGCCCGAGCACCTCTACGAGATGGACTACCTCAAGGACGGTATCGGTCTGCGGGCCATGGCCCAGCGTGACCCGTTGGTCGAATACCAGCGCGAAGGCTTCACCATGTACGAATCCATGATGGGTGCCATTCGCGAGGAAACCATCACATACCTGTTCAACATGGACCTGTCCAAGCAGCGCGCGGGCACGGGCGGGGCGGTGTCCGTCAACGTTCCTAAGCAGCCCAAGTTCCTGCAGTTCTCCGCCCCGGACGAGGACGGCGACGTCGACGTCCACACCGAGCCCAACACCACGGTCGCGGCGGACGGTCAGTCGGAGGGCGACGGGCGGGCGGACTCCCCGTCGGAAGCACCCACGGAATCCCCGCAGGACAAGGTGTCCACCGACGCCGATGCCGCAACGGCCCAGCCGAGGTCTCGCGCGGAACGCCGTCAGGCCGAAGCGGCTGCCAAGCGCAAGGGCACCAAGCGTCGTTCCCGCAAGGGCAAGTGAGGCTCAGCCGATCTCCAGGACCGTGACACGCCATGCGAGTTCGGGCCGTTCGGCCCGGATGACCAGGGCGCGGGTCCGGGCGTCGTCGCGAATCACCAGGGCGACCTCGTAGACACCCTCAGTCACGTGGCACACACGCTGCCGCAGGACCTCGGAGTGCCGGTGCGTTGCGTGGACCGGAGCCTGCGGCGGCTCCAGCAGACGGCGCTGCTGCAGTACACCAGAGCGTCGGCGAAGTTTGTCCACGATTTCCGGTGTGGTCCAGCGCAGCAGCTGGGCGGCGGGCCGGGTACCGGCCATGACTTCCAGCGCGGCGACCGCCACTGCTCGGGTCAGAGCGGTGACTCGTTCGCGTTCCGTCCCCAGTGCGAAGGTGGTCGCTGCCTGCTGTCGTCCCCGCCAGACGTACCCGTGCTGCTGGGTGCCTGCTGCTTCACTGCGAGCGAAGATGGACATGTCGGGCTCCTCGGAGTCATCGGAACATTCGGGGTACTGGGAGTTTTCGGGGTTTCGAACTGATCGGTCGGCGTTGTCGAAGTATTCGGTGGCGGGTGGACGGACGGTGATGAACGGTTGCGGCTCTCAGGCCCCGGACGGATGCAAGGAGTCAGGAACCGTCAGCACCGTTCCGGCCTGAAGCAGGTCGGGATCCGGGACCTGGGCGGCGTTGGCTTTCCACAATTCGGGCCAGGTGGCTGCGATCTGGGCCGCGTCAGCCTCCGGCCCCAGCAGATCAGCGGTGATGGACCACAAGGACTCTCCGCCGCGAACCGTGACCGTGCCTTCGACCACCCTGTCGGCACCGGCGTGGGTGTCCTGGGCGGGGCGGGACGGGAACGTGTCTCCCCTGGACGGGGCCGGTGGGGCGGTGGGGGAACCGGCGGTTGCATTGGGGTGGTCGTCGCCCGTGTGCCCGGTCTGTCCGCCCCCGGCGGGTTCCTGGCTGCTCCAGAACGGGGACGGCACGGCGGTCGATGACTCCTCGGGCACTCCTGTGTCGCGCTGCTCGTGCGCGGGGTCCTCGACCGCGGTCACCACGGGCTGTTCGGCGTGAGCCGCCGTGCCCTCGAGTACGGAGTTCAGGCCCAGGGCGGCCAGGCCCAGGATCACGGGAGTACCGGGGGAGTACAGGTCCAGCGGAGACTCGTGCGAGTCACGCCCGTCGTCGCCGACTGGTGGCGGCGGTGGTGTGAAGCGATGTGCTGATCGCGGAGTCACCGTGCACCTCAACTCTCGTCGTCTGAGCGGTCCGTGCGTCGGATGACGTCACGGCAACCAAGTGTCATTTGATGGTGATTGATTGCATTTGATGTTGTTCAAGAGCATGAGCGCACGTTCGATCTCAGTCAATAGCCGAGGGGTGACTTCTTGTTGTGTGGCGTAAAGTGACGGAGGCCACTTGAGATTCCGGGTGTGGGGCAGAACAGGGGAAGCGATGCGTTGGGACGACTTGTTCGCCGACATGGAGGCGCAGCTGGCCGCGGAGCGATACCGCGGTGTGGAGATGGAGGCTGCCGAACTCACCCGCGCGGAGACCGCCGAGGCGCTGTTGGAGGATCGTTTCGGTGCGCACCTGGGATCTCCTGTCCGGATCTCCCTGCGCGGTGGTCGGGGCCTGGACGGGTTCGTGGCCTCCGCCGGCGCGGGGTGGGTGGTGCTTGAGGAGCAGGGCCATGAAACGCTCGTTCCGCTCGCGGCCGTCGACTGGATCGAAGGTTTGGGTGTGCGTCGGCAGTCACCGGAGCATCGGCGTCGTCTCGGGTTGCCACACGCCATGCGCGCCCTGGCAACGGCACGCGCAGCCGTGCAACTGCATCTGACGTCCGGGCCTTCGGTTGTTCTGGAGGGAACCATCGACCGTGCGGGGCGTGACCACCTGGACCTGGCCCTTCACCCGTCGGATGAATATCGACGACGGCGCTCCGTACGTTCGATTCGAACGGTGCCCTACGGGGCGGTCGCGTGCGTGGTGGCACGGAACGTGGGGGACGGGCCCGACTCGGTCTGAGTGATGTGTCAGGCCACGGGCCGCCCGGCAGGGCGCCGGTCGCCGAAAGTGAGATCACTTGCCGTCCTGGCCGGCGGGTGATCAGTCGAGCGAGACGCCCGAGTGGATCGCTTTCGCGGTCTCCTGGTGCTTCTGCTGCACCCATTCCTCGAAGACGCTGATCTGGATGCGCCACTGGCCGCGGCCACCGATCTGGATGGCGGGCAACTCGCCGGAGCGCACCATGGCTCGCACCTGAGCGGGGGAGGCGCTGAGAATCTCCGCCACGTCCGCCAGGGTGTAGAACTGGGCGTTTGCCACGACTTCTCCTTCTGGGGCCGGCGGACGTACTGGGCCTGCTGCGAATGGTTGGTCACCAGTGTGCCACCGACGGGTCCTCGTCCTTGGTTGTCCACAGGATCACATGCAAACGCGTCCTTCTGCGGATTGTTGCGTCGGCTGCGTCCACAGATTGACCGACGGTGTTCCGAGGAACTGTTGACGTGGGCCAGGATGACCACGCGAGTGTCCGTGCACGGGCCATCGGACAGCTGGTGGCTCGCTACGTGAGGAGAGCGTTGTGCCCAGTGGATCGAACAGCCGAACCGGGGTCTCCTCGGCTGCGCACGCCGGGGAGCCTTCCTCGTCCGGCAGGTTCCGCAAACCGGGCTGGAAGGAACCGCGTCTGCTGATCGGGTTGGGGCTCGTCCTCGCCTCGGTCGCCGGCACCACGGCCACGTTGGCCCTCACGAGCGTCACCCAACCGCATGTCGTGGCCACGCGCGACCTGGAAGTCGGGACGAAGGTGACGGCTGACGACTTCCGGACGGTCGACGTCCGGTTGGAGGGTGTGGAAGGGTCCTACCTCCAGGACGTTGACGCGTTGGAAGAGGGGACCGTGGTCCTTGCCAGTGTGCCCAGTGGCCAGCTGGTACCGAGCGCCGCGTTGGGAGCGGCCGAGGACCTGGACCGTCGCCCCATGGGCATACCGCTCACGGCTGCGCTGCCCAGCGGCACGGGTGCCGGTGACACCGTGGACCTCTGGGTCTCCGAACGTGAGAACACCGGGCGAGGCTGGGGTGAAGCAGAACAGGTACTCGAGGGGGCGGAGCTGGCCTCCGTCGACGAGGCCACCGGAACCCTGGGTGCTGGGCAACAACTGACGGCGCAGGTGCTGGTCGAGGAGGGCGACGTCTCCGACGTCGTCGACGCCCTGGCCAGTGAATCCCGGATCACACTGGTTCCCCACATCGGCGGTGGCCGGTGAGCGTCCCGCTGACGAGCGTCGGCGCGACGGCGGATCTCCTGGGGCAGGAGATCGACCGTTTGCACGGACCCGTGACGCTTGTCCGGCGATCGGCCGATCTGGCGGAGGTTCTGTCCGTGACCCGCTCCGGTCTCGCGCGGGCGGTCCTCGTCGCGGAGGGTGCCGAGGAGTTCGTGCCCGAAGCCATGGACACCCTTCTGGCGGCGGGCGTCGTGGTAGCGGTCGTCGAAGGCTTCGACGACGACCGCATGGTCGCCGCCGGGGCTGTCTTCGTCCCGGTCGACGCCGATGCCCGTGAAGCCGCCGAGATCCTGAGCGATGAATCGCAGCGAATCACGCGGCTCAGAGGGGCCGCACCCGGGGCGCCGACCGCGGAGCCGACGGCGGCCGTTTCCGCGGGCGCCCCGCAGGAGTCGGAGGGGGCCCTCGGTCCCGGAGACGACATCGGCATCGGAGAATCGCTGCTCCTGTCCACGGATGACCACTTTTCGAACGGCGGCAAGCGGATCGACGACGGGGCCCGGTCCCGCGTGGTCGTCGTCTGGGGGCCGCACGGCTCGCCCGGGCGGAGCACCGTCGCCGTCAACCTGTCCGCCGAACTCGCGGCGCAAGGTCACCGGGTCACGCTGATCGACCTGGACACCTGGGGTCCCTCCGTGGCCAGCCTGTTGGGGTTGTTGGACGAGGCCGCCGGAGTCTCCCTGGCCTGCCGAGCCGCGGATCGGAACAGCCTGGATCCGGCGGCGCTCGATCGAGCGGCGGTCCGGGTCGACCTCGGTCGGAGCCACATCGATGTCCTGACGGGGTTGACCCGACCCGACCGGTGGCCGGAACTTCGTTCGGGTTCGGTGCGCAGACTCCTTCATGCCTGCCGAGCTTTCGGTGAGGTCACACCCCCGGGGGAGGAGGATGCCGCGGCGCAGCAGCCTGTGATCGTCGTGGACATCGGGTTCAGCCTCGAAGAGGACGAGGAGCTGAGTTTCGATTCCGAGGCGCCGCGGCGGAACGCGGCAACGCTCACAGCATTGGAGGAAGCCGATCTGGTACTGGCCGTCGTGAACGCCGATGTCCTGGGGCTGCCCAGGGCGGCGAAGTCCCTGCCGTCACTCATGGAGGCCACGACCGCATCCGTCGTCGTGGTCGCCAACAAGGTCCGCAAGGCTGCGGCCGGGCGTTCACCGCGAGCCGCCGTACGGGAGGCGTGGGCCGCCATCGGTGCCCCGGCCCCGATCAGCGAGTTCCTGAGCTTTGACCCGGCAACGGTGGACCAGGCCGCATTGGACGGGTCGGTGCTGTGCGAAGCTGCCCCGAACTCGGCATTGCGGCGCGAGCTGGAGTCCCTGTCGCAGCATGTCAGCGAACGCTTGGCGGGTCAGGACGTGGCGGATGCCGAGGAGGAAGTTGTGACGGAAACAAAGTTCGGCCGACGCCTGAGCGGCTGGCTCCGCCGGTGATAGCCTGCCAACGGACCCGGCGCCGCCGGTGACCCTGCCCGTCAGCAACCCGGAAGGGACGCGCCGTGCCTCAGTCGGTCGCCCGTGAACGCCTCGAACTCTCGGACCGGGCCGTCGAGCATCTTCACCTGTTGATGGCGGAATCCCAGATCCTGGCGGATCTCGGGATGGGCGATGTCATGATCACGGTGCCGGTGGCCCTGGCGCCGGGGCCGCGGCCGCAACCCGCCGTGGGAACGGCCATGCGCGTCGGGTCGCACACCAGGCCCGCGACAGCGCAGACCATGTACGTGGACGATCAGCCCAACCGTGAGGTCGACGACGACCTGGCCGAGTTCCTGCGCGAAGCCTGGGGGCGGGAGACCCTGACCGTCAAGCGCGACAACGTCACGCACCGCCAGGTCATGGCCGTGCCGGTGACCTGCGACTCGCACACGCTGGGGGTCCTCTCCCTGCACACCGACGGACCCGAGGACGGGTTGTCCCGCATGGACCTGTTCTACCGGGACAGTGCCCTGGACCTGATGCGCATGGCTCGGGTGGGGGCTTGGCCGACTCCGGGGCTTCCGACCGCCCCGGGGCGGGGTGCGCCGCGCGTGGGGGACGGGGTCATTCGCCTCGATGCCCGGGACCGGGTGAGTTTCATGTCTCCGAATGCCGTCTCGGCGGTCAACCGCCTGGGGTCGTCCCCGAAGGTGATGGGCGAATTCCTGACGGACGTCCTGGCGTCCGTGCTGCCCAAGGGCCAGCAGGTGGACGAGGTGCACATGGGTGTGCTGCGCGGCCGCATGGCCAACTACGCGGAACTGCGCCGGGGCCGGGCCGCCGTCATGTTCCGCTCCATCCCGCTCAAGTTCGACGACGACCGACTCGGCGCGATCTTGCTCTGCCGCGACGTCTCCGAGCTACGTCGTCGGGAACGGGAACTGGACTCCAAGGACGCGACCATCCGCGAGACCCACCACCGGGTCAAGAACAGCCTGCAGACGGTTTCCGCCATGCTGCGCATGCAGACCCGGCGCGCCGAGAGCGAGGAAGCCCGCCGGGGTCTGGCGCAGGCCACGGGGCGCGTGGACACGGTCGCGATGGTCCACGACGCCCTGTCGCAGATGTCCGAGGCGGCAGTGGACTTCGACGCGTACTTCTCCCGGCAACTGCGCACGATCGTGGACCTGGCGGCCACGGAAGGTGCGGTGGAACCTGTGCTTGAGGGCAGTTTCGGGGAACTCCCGGGACGCATCGTCACCCCACTGGCGCTGGTGCTCAACGAAGTCGTGACCAACGCCGTGGAGCACGGGCTCGGCGGGCGGGGCGGAATGGTGACGGTGACCGCACAGCGGCGTCGTCCAGAATCCACGGAGCCCGATCCGAGCACCGGGGGAGTTGAGTCCGGAGCCGAACCGTCCGAAGAACTCGTGGTCACGGTCTCCGACGACGGCGCCGGGCTGCCGGCGGACTTCCCCGTCGGCCGGTGGGCCGCCGACGAGAAGACGGAACCTCGGCTCAAGCCGCGCGGACTCGGATTCAGGATCGTGCGGAACCTGGTCCTGGGTGAACTCGACGGCGCGATCACCTGGGGGCACAGACAAGGAGGCGGCACGACCGTCGAAACGATCGTGCCGCTCTACACAGACTCCCGATGAGGCCTGGTCAAGCTCCAAGGCTCAGAGCAGGGGACTCAGACCAGAAAGCTCAGATCAGGAGGCCCGGCGCGCCCGCGCGTTGCGGCGCTTGAGGGCCCGACGCTCGTCCTCGCTCATGCCACCCCACACTCCGGCGTCCTGGCCGGAGGTCATGGCCCAGCTCAGGCACTCGTCCATGACGGCGCAGCTACGGCACACGGCTTTGGCTTCTTCGATCTGAAGCAGGGCGGGGCCGGTGTTTCCGACCGGGAAGAACAGCTCAGGGTCCTTCTCGAGGCAGGCTGCGCGAGAGCGCCAATCCATCAGCGATGGCTCCTTTCGAATGCGCTCCCGACGACGGGCATGACAGATCACGCCGAATTTTCGTGGGATGCGCCAGTGGCACGAGGTAGACGCGAACCGACCAGAGGCCACGTCTGAAAACTTGCCTAGACTTTGGCATGTGAACACAGCGTGAACAAGGGGTTTGGGAGGTTCGTCACATCACTTGACGCCCCTGCGTGTGGGCCTGTGTGTAGGGTCGACGCAGACCATTGCCTCGAGGAGAGTTCCGTGCCCCCCACCGTGTCCAGCCTGAACCCTGACGACGGTCGCCGCCCGAGCGTTCGTCCCCAGGCCCTGGTACCGCTCGTGATGATCGTGGCAGTCCAGGCGTTGGTCCTGGGAATCGGGGCGGCCTTCATGCTCTACGCGATGGTCACGGGTGAGGTGTGGTCCGTTCCCGGTGCGATCTTCCTGACCGTGGTCTTCGGCGGTGGCTGCCTGTGGCTTACGAATGCGGCGCGGGGTCTGTGGCACGGCAAACGCTGGCCGCGGGCCGCGGCTTTCACCGCGCAGTTGTTCTCCTTGGTCGCGGCCGGTGCCATCGTGCGTCCGTTCAGCACCCTGGGTGCCGTGGCGTTGGCGGTGGCTGCGGTGGTCGCCATGTTGTGCCTGTTCACCCGGCCCGTCGTGGACTGGACCACGCAGGAGGTCCGTGCGGACCTCCGGTGAATCGCGCGCTGATGTCGTCGTTGGCGACGCGGCCCGCGTGAATGGGCTCACGCCGCCCGTCGCGCGTGGGGTGCCCGCCGGGCGCGGCGGACTCCGGTACTTTTGGGCATAATGCCGAACTGGTGCCCGTGCGCGCCTGCAAAGAACCCCCCGGAGATCCGCCAGGTGATCTGCCAGCGGGGGAAGACGTCTTGGGAACGGAGTCAACGTGAACGCTGATCTTGTCGTGGTCGGGTCGGGCCTTTTCGGTCTGACGGTCGCCGAACGGGCTGCCAACGAACTGGGGCTGAAGGTCGCGATCATCGACCGCCGCCACCACATCGGCGGCAACGCCTACTCGGAGAAGGAAGAGCGCACGGGGATCGAGGTCCACCGCTACGGTGCGCACCTGTTCCACACCTCCAACGAGCGCGTGTGGGAGTACGTCAACCGGTTCACGGATTTCACCAACTACGTCCACAAGGTCTACACCCGCCACAACGGCGAGGTGTTTCCCATGCCCATCAACCTGGGCACGATCAACCAGTTCTTCCGCTCGGCCTACGGCCCGGGTGAGGCCAAGGCGCTCATCCAGGAGCAGGCCGGTGAACTCGCCGGCACGGATCCCCAGAACCTCAACGACAAGGGCATCCAGCTGATCGGGCGCCCGCTGTACGAGGCGTTCATCAAGCACTACACCGCCAAGCAGTGGCAGACCTCCCCGGAGGAGCTGCCAGCGTCGATCATCACCCGCCTGCCCGTGCGGTACACCTACGACAACCGCTACTTCAACGACAAGTACGAAGGCCTCCCGGTGGACGGCTACACGGCCTGGTTGGAGCGGATGGCGGAGCAGCCGAACATCGAGGTCCACCTGGACACCGACTTCTTCGACGACTCCCACGAGTTCTCCAAGGCCAACGTCGTCGGGCAGGTACCCGTGGTCTACACCGGTCCGGTGGACCGCTACTTCGACTACGCCGAAGGCGATCTGTCCTGGCGCACGATCGACCTCGAGGAAGAGGTCCTGGAGATCGAGGACTACCAGGGCTGCTCGGTCATGAACTACCCGGACGCCGATGTCCCGTTCACCCGCATCCACGAGTTCCGCCACTTCCACCCGGAGCGTGACTACACCAAGGACGCCACCGTGATCATGCGCGAGTTCTCGCGGTTCGCGGAGAAGGGTGACGAGCCCTACTACCCGGTGAACACTTCCGTGGACCGGCAGAAGCTGCTGGCGTACCGCGACCTCGCTGCCGGGGAGTCCTCCGTCCTGTTCGGCGGTCGACTGGGCACGTACAAGTACCTGGACATGCACATGGCCATCGGCGCCGCGTTGTCCATGGTGGACAACAAGATCGCCCCGCACTTCCAGGGCGGAAACAAGATCCAGAGCGGAGGAATCGACGCGTGAGCGAGCAGACCGCAGAACAGCATGAAAGCCAGGCCGACGCCCAGGGCTACCTGTCCAAGATCTCCAACGAGGTCGAGGAACAGGGGCAGGCGTTGCGCGAGGTGGCTCGGGTGGTCCTTCCGGCCAACCAGGACCTGGATGCCCTGCCGCTGTACGTGGATGGGCCCTTGCAGCGTGAGAGCAGCAACTCCGGGGCCGGCGAGGTCGCGGAGCACCCGGACGACATCCTCTCCCGGCGCTCCATGAAGATCCGCCCAGGACGTCGTGTGTCCTTCGGCTCCTACTTCAACGCGTTCCCCGCCTCCTACTGGCGGCGTTGGACCTCGGCCGAGAAGGTCGTGCTCTCGGTGTCCACCGAGGGCTCCGGCTCTCTGATCGTCTACCGTTCCAACGCCCGCGGTATTTCCCAGCGCGTCGAGGACCGTCGTCTCAAGGGCACGGACACGAGCGAGTTCGAGCTGACCCTGGCGCCGTTCGGCGACGGCGGCTGGTACTGGTTCGACCTGATTGCCGACGACGAAGGCATGACCCTGACCTCCGCGGCCTGGTCCGTGCCGGACGACCGCCCCGCGGGTACCGTGACGCTGGGTGTGACCACGTTCAACCGTCCGGACTACTGCGTCAACACGATCAAGACGATCGCCGGCGCGGACGGATTCGACCAGGTCCTGGACGAACTGATCATCGTGGACCAGGGCAACAAGCTGGTCGAGGACGAGGCCGACTTCCCCGAGGCGCAGGCCGCCATGAACGGCAAGCTGCGCGTGATCCGCCAGGGCAACCTGGGTGGCTCGGGTGGCTTCTCCCGCAACATGTACGAGGTGGTCCAGGGCCGTGAAGACGGTTCCAAGTCCGACTACGTGCTGATCCTGGACGACGACATCCTGCTGGAGACTGAAGGCGTGCTGCGCGCCGTCGCGTTCGCGGACTTCTGCCGGACCCCCACCATCGTGGGCGGGCACATGTTCGACATGTACAACCGCCCCCTGCTCAACGGCTACGCAGAAGTGGTCAACAAGCACCGCTTCCTGTGGGGCCCCATCGAGGGTCTGGGCGGCGTCGACTTCTCCGAGGCCGGCCTGCGGTCCCGTCGCATGCTGCACCGCCGCTGGGACGCCGACTACAACGGTTGGTGGATGTGCCTGATCCCGCGCGTGGTCCTGGAAGACGTGGGACTGTCGCTGCCGGTGTTCATCAAGTGGGACGACTCCGAGTACTCCCTGCGCGCCGCGGAAGCCGGGTACCCCACGGTGTCCCTGCCCGGCGCGGCCGTGTGGCACGTGTCCTGGATGGACAAGGACGACGCCGTGGACTGGCAGGCCTACTTCCACGAACGCAACCGGCTGATCGCGGCACTCCTGCACTCGCCGTTCCCGCGCGGCGGCCGCATGATCCGCGAGTCCTACAACGTGGACACCAAGCACACGCTGTCCATGCAGTACTACGCGGCATCCACGGTGCTCATGGCCATCGAGGACGTGCTTAAGGGCCCCGAGGGCCTGCACGGGATGATCGGCTCCAAGATGCCGGAGATCCGGGCCCTCAAGGACCAGTTCTCCGATGCCCAGTTCAGCAAGGACCTGGGCGAGTTCCCGGCGGCCAAGAAGTCCAAGCCCTCGAAGCGCGTGGGCCCGCCCAAGCCGCCCACTTACCGTGGACTGCTGCCCTGGGCCGCCAAGACCGTGGTCAAGCAGATCGGACTGCCCGTTCGGGAGCTGTCCAAGACCAACCCGGAGGAGTACGTGGCGCACCAGGACGGCAAGTGGTACCACTTGTCCACCCTGGATTCCGCGGTGGTGTCCAACGCGGACGGCACCGGGGCGGCGTGGCACAAGCGCGACCCCAAGGCCGTGCGTGACCTGCTGGCCCGCAGCGCCAAGCTCCACACGGAACTGCTCTCCCGCTGGGACTCCCTGGCCAAGCAGTACCAGGAAGCTCTGCCGCAGATCACCTCGCCGGACGCTTGGGCCAAGACCTTCCAGGCGAACCCTCCGGCGGATCCCAAGAAGTGATCGACCCGCAGGGTTGACCCCATGGCCGACCGCCAGACCTGGCGGTCGGCCATGCGCATGAAGATTTTGACGAAGACGAAGACGAAGACTGAAGTCCAAGGAGCAAGGATGAGTACATCCGCGCCGGAGTTGATGACCCCGGGCAAGGGCAGGGGCCTGCTGGACGTGTTCCGCAACCGCTATCTGCTGCGTCTGGTCGTGGACAAGGAGATCCAGATCCGGTACCGGGGCACGGTGCTGGGCCTGCTGTGGTCGTACCTGAAGCCGGCCGTGCAGTTCGGTGTCTTCTACATCGCCATGGGTATTTTCCTGGAGCTCAACAAGGGCCTGGAGAACTATGCGATCTATTTGTTCTCCGGAATTGTCTTGATCAATTTCTTCGGAGAGATCTTCGGTAATTCTTCTCGGTCGATCACGGACAACGGGGGATTGCTCAAGAAGATCTACCTCCCCAGGCAGTTGTTCCCGGTGTCCAACTTGTTCGTGGCGCTGGTGCATTTCGTACCGCAGCTGCTGATCCTGTTGATCGCCTGTCTCGCCTCCGGCTGGCACCCGAATTTCAAACAGTTCCTGTGCATGATCGCGGGCTGCGTGATTGTGGCGGTCTTCGCACTGGGACTGGGCATGATCTTTGCCACCTTCAACGTATTCTTCCGCGATGCCGAGAATTTCGTGGACATGATCATGATGGTGGCCACCTGGGCCTCCCCGGTGCTTTACCTGTTCACCATGGTCCAGGACAAGATGCCGGCCTGGTTCTACTACATTTATTTCGCCAATCCGCTCACGGTGGCCGTTGAACTGTTCCATTACGGGTTCTGGCTCCCCTCCACGGAGCTGTGGCAGCACTGGCACGTGCCCGCCCATCTGATGACCATTTGGACGCCCGTTGCCCTGTTGATCGCCTTCGGCACCCTGTTCCTCGGCGATTTCCTCTTCCGCCGCTACGAGGGCAACTTCGCCCAGGAGCTCTGAGAGACATGACAACCATTCCGTTCAAGAAGCCGGGCGTCACCTTCAGCGAGGAAACGGTGGCCATCCGATCGGACCACATGTCCAAGTGGTTCACCCTGCGGCACACGCGGTCCATCAAGGAAGCGGTCATGTGGATCGCCAAGGGCCGCAAGGGTGACCTGTCCGAGAAGTTCAAGGCCCTGGACGATGTCTCCTTCGACATCCACGACGGCGAAACCGTTGCCCTGCTGGGCTTCAACGGCTCCGGAAAGTCCACCACGCTCAAGATGATCTCCGGGGTCATGCACCCGGACGAAGGTTATGTGGGTACCCGCCGCAAGGTTGCGGGCCTGATCGAGGTCGGCGCGGGTTTTCACCCCGATCTCACCGGTCGCGACAACGTGTACCTCAACGGTGCGATCCTGGGCATGGACAAGGCCGAGATCGATTCCAAGTTCGACGACATCGTGGCCTTCTCCGAGATCGGGGAGTTCATCGACACCGAGGTGAAGTTCTACTCCTCGGGCATGTACCTGCGTCTGGCCTTCGCTGTCGCGATCCACACGGATCCGGAAGTCTTCCTGGTGGACGAGATCCTCTCCGTGGGTGACGAGCCCTTCCAGAAGAAGTGCATCAGCCGCATCAAGGACCTGGTGCGCCGGGGCAAGACGCTCGTCGTCGTCTCTCACGACCTGGACCTGATCATGGACATCTGTGAGCGCGGGATCGTGCTGGAACACGGGAAGATCGTCTACGACGGCCCCTCCGTGGGGGCCGTGGCCAAGCTGCGTGACCGCCCGGCGGCCGACGTGCAGCGTGAACAAAACGAGCGCGTGGAACGGCGGCTGTACTGGAAGCGCGACGAGCGCAGGAAGGCCGCCGAAGAAGCGGCTGCCAAGGGCGAGACCTACGTTCCGGAGTACGACCCCGAGCTGGACGACCCGGCCGATCTGGACGACCCCACCAAGGTCAAGCGCACCAAGGGGCTGTGAGCACGGGCCCGAGGATCGGCCATGGACCAGGACACGTCGGAAGGCCCCGGACCCGAAGGGGCCATCAGCGCGCTCGTCGATGCACTGCGGGGGGATGAGTCCATCGTGGCCGACACCGTCCGGATCCTCCTGGACACGGTGCCCGGGTACGACGACGTCTCGACCGACTCCCTGGAACGTTCGACCCGGCGCAACATCCGGCTGAGCACGCAGGTGATCCGCGACGGGCACGTACCGACCGGCGAGGACTTGACCGAGGCGGAGGAACTGGCCACGGAGCGGCTGGCCCAGGGGGTGTCGCTGGGCAGCGTGCTCTCCGGGTTCCGGGTCAGCATGTCCGTGATTCTCGAACGTCTGCTGGCACTGGCGCCCACACACGGGGTCACGGCCTCGGAGGCGTTGTCGTTCAGCACCGGACTGTGGGCGCTGGCCGACGCATTCTCCTCGAGAGCGCTGCGGGTCTACCAGGAACAGGGGATCGCGGCCGCGGCCGCGGATTCCGCTCGGAGACTGCAGTGGATCGTGGACGCCGTGGTGCGCGGGCATGAGCCGGTGGAACTGCGGCGCGGCGTCACCGCCTACGCGGTGCCCACGGATCGCGCGGTCCGCGCCTTCCACCTGACGCGTCTTCAGCAGGAGGGACTTGACCCCACGGGTCTGGTGCAGTTCGTCCTCGCGTCCGTACCCGGGGCATTGGCCGCACCGTACGGCTCGGCCGCGGTCGGCATCCTTCCCGACGAGGGCGCCGTCCCCCAGGTCCCGGTCGAGCTGCTCCTGGCCGTGGGGCCCGCCGTCGTGCCGGAGGACCTGCCACGCTCCTACCTGACCGCAACTCGGGTGCACGAAGCCGCCTTGGCCACGGGACTTGGCGGAGCTGTGGACCTCGAACGCCTGTCCTGGCGATCGGGTGTGGCAACCAGTCCGGACACCACCCGGGTCCTCGAGCAGCGCCTCCTGGCCCCGGTCCAAGCCCACGGAACGTTCGGCGACCTGCTCCTGGAGTCCTTGGCCGCCTACCTGGACAACGACCTCAACATCGCGCGGGCCGCGGCCGCCATCCCGGTGCACGTGAACACCCTGCGGTATCGACTGCGACGCTACGAGGACCTGACGGGGGTGGACACCCAGAACCTGAACACGGTCGTCGAAATCGCGTGGGTGCTGGCTGCCCGGAAGGGCATGAACCGTTCGCGGTGATGCACCAGCGGTCGTTGTAGATCAGCACAACCGTTCGGCTGCGCGCTTGCACTTTTGTCCGTGGCGTCCATCACAATGAACGAAGAAGCTGGGAGGAGACACCGCCCGGCAAGCAGTTCAGAGGAGGCCGCCATGACCCGAACCGACTCCGCGGGACCCGATCCGTCCGCAACCGACGTGGTGATCGTGGGCGGAGCCCGGACCCCGTTCACCCGTCTGCTCGGGGCACAGGCCTCCCTGCGGGCCACGGACCTGGGGGCGCACGCGATCCGCGCGGCCCTCGAGCGCTCCGGAGTGGACCCCTCCGAGGTGGACACGGTCATCATGGGGCAGGTGGTCCAGGCCGGATGCGGGCAGAACCCGGCGCGGCAGTCGGCCATCGCCGCCGGAATCGGATGGGACGTTCCCGCCCTCACGATCAACAAGGTGTGCCTGTCCGGCCTGACGGCCGTGATCGACGCCGCCCGGTTGATCCGACTGGGGGAAGCCTCCGTGGTCGTCGCGGGCGGCCAGGAGTCCATGACCAACGCGCCGCACCTGCTTCCCGGATCACGCGGCGGGCACAAGTACGGAACCGTCGGCATGCTCGACGCCGTGGCCCATGACGGACTGACCGACGCCATGACGGGTCAGGCCATGGGGGAGCTGACCGAGGAGGGCAACGCGCAGTTGGCCCTCGACCGACGCGAGCAGGACGACGTCGCCGCCAGATCCCATCAACGGGCCGCCGAAGCCCAGGCCGCCGGGGTGTTCGCCCAGGAGATCGCGCCGGTGGAGATTCCCCAACGCAAGGGTGACCCCGCCCTGGTGGAGCAGGACGAGGGGGTTCGTGCGGAGGCCACCGTGGAGTCCCTCGGAAAGCTGCGTCCCGCCTTCGGATCGGGCTCGGAAGCCTCCATCACCGCGGGGAACTCGTCCCCGCTGTCGGACGGTGCGGCCGCCGTCGTCGTCACCTCGCGTGCGACGGCGCAGGCACACGGGTGGGAGGCCCTGGCCACTGTGGGGGCGGCCGGGCAGGTGGCCGGGCCGGATTCCTCCCTGCACTCCCAGCCGTCGCGGGCCATTCAGGCGGCGGTGGACAAGACGGAATGGTCGGTTGCCGACCTGGATTTCGTGGAGATCAACGAGGCCTTCGGGGCGGTGGCCTGCCAGTCCTTGGTGGACCTGGACTATCCGCTGGAGCAGACCAACATCCACGGCGGAGCGATCGCTCTGGGCCATCCGATCGGTGCCTCCGGTGCCCGGTTGGTGCTGACCGCGGCCCTGGAACTGTCCCGGCGGGGGAGCGGCCGGGCCGCCGTCGCCCTGTGCGGAGGCGGGGGCCAGGGCGATGCGCTCCTGCTCAGCCGCTGAGCAGCCCTTACCACCCTCCGTGCTGTCTGAGCACGTGCCCGTCGAAAGGATCTGACCGTGACACTGGACAAGACCGTGGCCACCCCGGCCCAGGCCGTGGCCGACATACCCGACGGGGCCTCGCTGGCCGTCGGCGGATTCGGCCTGTCCGGGAACCCCATGCAGCTCATCCAGGCGTTGCTGGACCACGGCGCCAAGGACCTGAGTGTGGTGTCCAACAACTGCGGGGTGGACGACTGGGGCCTGGGCATCCTGCTCAAAGCCGGCCGGATCGCCAAGATGACCTCCTCCTACGTGGGGGAGAACAAGGAGTTCGCGCGGCAGTACCTAGAGGGCGAGCTGGAGGTCGAGCTGGTCCCGCAGGGCACCCTGGCGGAGAAACTGCGGGCCGGCGGATCCGGCATCGCGGCGTTCTTCACTCGCACGGGGGTGGGCACCCAGGTCGCGGACGGTGGGCTGCCCATGCGCTACGACGCCGACGGGAACGTTCTCAAGGCATCCTCGCCCAAGCCCCTCCACCCGTTCACCCCGGGCCCTGCAGCAGGACTGGAGGAACAACAGTATGTCCTGGAGGAAGCGCTGGTGACCGATTTCGCGCTGGTCCACGCCCTGAGGGGTGACCGCCACGGGAACCTGGTGTTCAACAAGGCGGCCCGGCAGTTCTCACCCCCGGCGGCCATGGCCGGTCGGGTGTGCATCGCCCAGGTGGAGGAACTCGTGGAACCGGGGGAGCTGGACCCGGACACGGTCCATCTGCCCGGCGTGTACGTCCACCGTGTCGTGGAAGTGGGGTCCCAGATCGACAAACCGATCGAGAAACGCACGGTCCGTCCCGCCACTGAGCACACCTCGGGAGGAGCAGAGTCATGACACAGCAGACCCACGACGCCGACACCACCCCGCCTGTCCGGCCCACCGGTTGGAGCAGGGACCAGATGGCGGCCCGTGCCACCCAGGAGCTTCCGGACGGTTCCTACGTGAACCTGGGGATCGGCATGCCCACGCTGATTCCCAACCACATCCCGTCCGGTCGCACGGTGGTGCTCCAGTCCGAGAACGGGATCCTGGGTGTGGGCCCCTACCCACGCGAGGAGCAGCTCGACCCCGACCTGATCAACGCCGGCAAGGAAACCGTCACGGTCCTGCCGGGGGCGGCCTTCTTCGATTCGGCGCTGTCCTTCGGGATGATCCGCGGCGGCAAGATCGACGTGGCCGTCCTGGGAGCCATGCAGGTCTCCGCCAACGGCGACCTGGCCAACTGGATGGTGCCCGGCAAGATGGTCAAGGGCATGGGCGGTGCCATGGATCTGGTGCACGGTGCGGGCAAGGTGATCGTGTTGATGGATCACTGCGCCAAAGACGGCACGCCCAAGATCCTGCCCACGTGCACCTTGCCCCTGACCGGGCGCGCCGTGGTCAACCGCATCATCACAGACCTTGCGGTCATCGACGTCGTCGGCACCGACGCCGACCCCCGCCTGGTCCTGGTGGAAACCGCCCCGGGTGTCACCCGTGAACAGGTTCAGGCCCTGACGGCCGTTCCGCTTTCGGACGCCTGACCCGGTCTCAATCCGCCGAACCCTCGCGAAACTCCCGCATCAGACCTCGATGCGCGAGTTTCGCGAGGGTTCGGCGGTGAATGATGGCGCCGGAGCGGTGGATCCTGTCTACGTGCTCAGTCCTCGACGCGGGTGAACAGATCGGTGCGCATGGCTGCAGGATCGCCTTCGGGGCTCGGTTCCGTCACGTAGACCTCCCACAGCGGGAACGTCGGCGTGTGTCCGGACTCCACCACGGCCTGCATGAACGCGCCCCATGCCTCGCCGAGACCGTCGTACCCGCCGATGTAGGTCGTGGCCACGACCTTGCCCGCAGGCAGTTCGGAGGCCACCAGCTCGTCAGGAAGTTCTTGCGGGACGCGGTCCACGGGAACACCGGCTTCGATGTCCACGGTTTCCGAAGGCATCCGTGTGTGCAGCCCGAACGCGGGTCCGACCGGTTGAATCCCCTGCGCGTCCAGCGCCGGGAAGATGCTGCGGAAGGTCGCGTCGTAGAAGCCCGACATCGCCTCCGGGGTCATGGGTAGGTCCTGCTCGCGGGCAACGACGGTGGGGGTCGCGACTGCATCGATTACGACGACGCCGTCGAACGGCTCCGGTGCGACGGAGGTGTTCATGTCGGACTCCTGGGGTGCGAGGCAGCTGCTGTCGACTGCGACTCTACGGCGTCCCGCGACCGCACCGGGAGGCCGTCACTCCGCTGAACCCTCGCGAAACTCCCGCATCAGGCCTCGATGCGCGAGTTTCGCGAGGGTTCAGCGGGGGGGGTACGGGGTCACCAGGGGGCCCGGACGTGGTCGGGGGTCAGGTCCTGGAACGACTTCACGCCCAGCAAGTGCATGGTCACCTCGACCTCCTGGGCCAAGATCTCGATGACCTTCATCACACCTTCCTGCCCACCGGCCATCAAGCCGTACAGGTACGCGCGGCCGATCAACGTGAAATCCGCACCCAGGGCCATGGCGATCACGATGTCTGTCCCGGACATGATGCCGGAGTCGTAGATCAACTCCACGTCCGGCCCCACGGCCGTCCGAATCTCCGGCAGCGCCCGCAGCGGAACCACCGTGTGGTCCAGCTGCCGTCCTCCGTGGCTGGAGACCACCAGGCCGTCCGCCCCGGAGTCGATGCACCGCTGCGCGTCGTCGGTGGTCAGGACACCCTTGACGAACAACCTGCCCGGCCAGGCCTTGCGGATCCATTCCAGGTCCGTCCAGCTCAGGGAGGGGTCGAACATCCCGTTGATCAGTTCGGGCAGGGAAGAGGCGGAATCCGAGAGGGAGGCGAAGGGCAGCGGATCCGTGGTGAGGAAGTTGAACCACCACTCCGGGCGGAGCGAGGCGTCGGCGACCGTCCGCAGGTTGATCCTCGGGGGAATGGTCATGCCATTGCGTGCATCCCGCAGGCGCAGTCCGGCCACGGGGGTGTCCACCGTGACCAACAGCGTGTCGAATCCGTTGGCCCAGGCCCGGTCGATCAGCTCCTGCGATCGCTCCCGGTCCTTCCACAGGTACAGCTGGAACCACCGCCGGCCCAGCCCGGAGGCCCGGGCCACCTCCTCCACGGACCGGGTGCCCATCGTGGACAGTGCGAACGGGATACCCGCAGCGGTGGCCGCGGCCGCACCGGCGTCCTCACCTTCGGAGTGCATGAAGCGGGTGAAGCCGGTGGGTGCGATCCCGAACGGCTGCGCGCTCACTCCTCCGGCGATGGTGACGGCCGGGTCCACGGTGGTTGCGCCCTTGAGGACGTTCGGCACCAAGGTGGTGTCCCGGAAGGCCTCGCGGGTCCTTGCCGCGGTGACCTCGGCCAGCGCGGCACCGTCCACGTAGTCGAAGGCGGGGCGCGGCGTCCGTCGTCGTGCAATGGCACGCAAGCCCTCCACGTCGGCGGCCTTGGCCAACCTCGCGGGACGCCGGTCCAGGGTGGGGCGGTCGAACTGCAACAGCGGCCGCAGTTCGGCGATGCGGGGGATTTGTCGTTGCAGCTTCACTGACCCGTCACCTCGCCCTTGATGGCCTGCTCCTTGACAGAGCGGGAGGCCAGAATCGCGATCAGGGACAGCAGACAGGCCAAGGAGACGACGACGGCGGCAGCCACCACCGCACCGTTGCAGAGCTGGATCACGAACGCCAACCCGAGCGGGGTCAACCCAGCGACCAGCGCGGCGTTGACCTCACGGGTCACGGCAATGCCGCTGTACCGCTCGCGGGCGGGGAACAAGTGCGCCAGGAAAGCACCCTGGCTACCTCCCGTCATGGCGATCACGATGCCGTATCCGCCGGCCACCGCCGCACCGGCCAACATCACGCTGCCGCTGGTCAGCCCCGCGAACAACGGGAAGGCGTACAGGACACCCACGGCGCTGCCGGCGGCGAACACCTTGGTGGGGCCCCAGCGGTCCGCGGCCATACCGCCCAGGGGCGCACCGAAGATGCCGAAGACCGTGCCGATGGTCACCGCGGCAAGGGCTGCGCTGCGTTCCATGCCGACCGCGTCGGAGGTCATGAGGGACAGCGCAAAGACCGCCATGGCGTAGTTCAGCGCGTTGTGGCCGGTCATGGCCATGAAACCGAGGACGAGCGCGCGGCCGTGGTGCCTGAGCAGCTGCATGGCGGGGACGTGGTGGCTCTGCTTCTCGGCCTCCGCGCGGGTCATCGCCGCAACGTACTCGGGGCTTTCCTCCAGGTGGCGGCGGATGAACCAGGCCAGCAGGAACAGCAGGACCGACGCCAGGAAGGGCAGACGCCATGCCCAGGCGAGCAACGCCTGATCGCCCAGGCTGGAAACTGCCAGGAACGCGCCGGTGGCCAGCACGATGCCGCCGGGGGAGTGGCCAGGACGAACGAGGTCATCAACCCGCGTTGCTTGGGCGGTGCGAATTCGGAGACGATGGTCATGGCACCCGCGAGTTCCGCGCCGGCTCCCATGCCCTGGATGATGCGAAAGACCACCAGCAGGACGGGGGCCAACGCCCCGATGACCGCGCTGGTGGGGAGCAGGCCGATGCCCACGGTGGCCAGGCCCATCAGGATGATGGTCAGCATCATGGCGGGGCGGCGTCCGTATCGGTCGCCCATGTGACCGATCACCATTCCGCCCAAGGGCCGGGCCACGAATCCGACGGCGAACGTGGCGAAGGCCGCCATGGTGGCACCGGTGTCCGTGCCGGCGAAGAACAGGGGACCGATCACCAGACCGGCCGCTGCGCCGTAGAGGGCGTAGTCGTACCACTCGATGAGGGTGCCGGTCACCGCGGCGAACAGGGCCCGCCTCGCGCTGGGGGACATGCTGTTCTCGACACTGTCATCCGGGTGAGTGGTCGGTGCGGAGTTTGAAGCTGCGACGGCGCCGTCGTCGCCCTTGCCGGTGGGGTCGAGTGTCGTGTGATTCGGAGGCGGGTGTTCGTCGTGCTGCGGGGGTGCTGCGCATCTGGAGCCATGAAATATATTTCTAACCGAGTGTGATACAGTTCACAAGTGGTTGAGCAGAAAAAGCGGTCGTCGCTGACCGCCACGATCAACGAGCGCTTGCGGACCATGATCCTCACGGGTGAGTTGACCCCGGGGCAGGTGGTCATCGAATCGGATCTGGCCGAACGGTTCGACAGCTCCAAGACTCCGGTGCGCGAGGCCTTGCATCAGTTGGTCACCGAAGGTCTGGTTTCCGTGCTGCCCAAGAAGGGCTACCTGGTGCGGCCCATGACCCAGCAGGACCTCACGGAAGTCCTGGATCTGCGCATGTTGTTGGAGCCCCACGCCGCTGCGGAGTGTGCGCGCTTTGCCGACGCGGAGACCATCGGGCGGTTGCGGGAGTGCCTCGACAGGCAGGAGGCGGCTGGACCCAAGAACCCCATGGCCCGCACCGAACGCGCACGGTCCTTTCACCTGGAGATCGCACATTCCGCGCGCAGTACGCGACTGCTGAGCTCCTTGCAGCGCTGCTACGCGGAGATGGTGCGCGCCCAGCACGTGCTCCCGCAGCTGCGCGATCATCTGGGGAACCCCAGGGAGCTCGAGGAGCACGAGGCGATCTACAAGGCCATCACGGAGGGCCAGTCGGCAGCGGCTGCCGAGGCCATGCGGGTTCACCTGCGAACGATCCGTTCCACCATGGGTGTTGATCTGGGGGCCGAGGCGCTGCTCTGGCGTGGGTGATTCTCGCCGCCCTGCGCCGTCGTCGTGTCCGGGATTGTGTGGGTCTTGAGGCCCCTTGACCTCTGTCCGCCGGTGGGCCCACACCTACATGGGGGTGCATGGTGCGTCGAAGCGTGTCGAGCCTGATGGTGACTGTTTGCCCAGGTCAGCAGAGTTTTCCACAGCGGAACTCAAGGGTGTTCCGGTGTGATGTGAATCGCGTCTAGATTCATCTCGACACCCGACGCGGTGAATCGGCCCAGGTCAGAAGACATGGGCCGGGTGATCGTGCGGGTGTGGTCCCGGCCCTTCTCGGCCTGGGGCGAGAGCTGAACACGAGGGGGCCGCGATGGCGCAGCTTGCACCGCGGGGAATTCGACGCCAGATGGTGCGGACGGACCCCGTCATGTCTGCCGCTGCGGCCTCCGGGATGTCGACGGAGAGCCAAGCGATGGCCTGGGTGTTGGACAGCGTGCGCGAACGTGTCCGCCTTCAGGGGCTGGACCCGGTCGAGAGTCCAGACGAAGCGGCCCGGATCATCGAGGACGTCCTTCAGGAATACGATCACGCGTCGGCACGCTCGGGGGCCGTCGCGTTTGCGGATCTGGACGTCACCCGCGGTGAGGTGCTCGACGCCGTCGCTGGCTTCGGCGTCCTCCAACCGTTGCTCGACGACGATTCGATCGAAGAAGTGTGGATCAATGGTCCTGATCAGGTGTTCGTGGCGCGCGGTGGCGAGTCCGAGCTGACGGGGTTGCATGTCGAGAACGACGAGGTGCGTCGTCTGGTGGAGCGGATGCTGCGGCGTTCCGGACGGCGCTTGGACCTAAGTTCGCCGTTCGTGGATGCCTCGCTGCCTGACGGCTCGAGACTCCACGTGGTGATCCCCGACGTCACCAGAGAGCACTGGTCCGTCAACATCCGGAAGTTCATCGTCGCCGCGCGGCGCCTGAACGAACTCGTCGGGCTCGGGTCCATGTCGCCGCAGGCCTCCAGGTTTCTGGCTACAGCGGTGCGGGCCGGTCTGAACATCCTGGTTTCGGGTGCCACTCAGGCCGGCAAGACCACCATGCTCAACTGCCTGTGTGCGGAGATCGACCCTCGCCAGCGGGTAGTGACCGTGGAGGAGATCTTCGAACTGCAGGTACCGCTGCGCGACGTCGTGGGAATGCAGTGCCGTCAGGCAAACCTCGAGGGGACCGGCGAGATCGCGCTCCGCAGGCTCGTCAAGGAAGCGCTGCGCATGCGCCCGGACAGACTGATCGTCGGCGAGGTCCGTGAGGCCGAGTCACTCGACATGCTCATCGCCTTGAACTCCGGTTTGCCGGGCATGTGCAGCATCCATGCGAACTCGGCCAGGGATGCCGTGACCAAGATCTGCACACTTCCGCTGCTGGCCGGAGAGAACATTTCCTCGAACTTCGTGGTCCCCACCGTGGCCGCCTGCTTCGACCTGGTGGTCCACTGCCGACGACGCCCCGACGGTCACCGCGAGGTTGAAGAGGTCCTGGCCCTCGGCACCAGGGTGGAGAACGGCGTGATCGAGGCCTACCCCGTGTTCCGCAGAGTCGACGGTGACCTGCTCGCCGTAGCCGGCGAGGTACCGGCGGCGCAGAAATTCGCGCTGGCCGGAATACCCGTCGAGGGTCTGCTCTCCGACTTGGACGCCGGTACGGGTACCGATGACCAGCCGCGCGGAAACCGGGGGTCCTGATGGGTCTTCTGCTCGGACTCGGCCTGGGTGCCGGGTTGTTCCTGATCTGGTGGTCCTTCTGGGAGCGCCCCTCCGAGGCGCGGCGACGGCGCCTTCACCGCGAGGGTGTGATCCGAACCCGGCTCGACCGCGCGGGCCTACATGACGTTCGGCCGAGTTCGCTCGTCGTGTTGTCGGGCCTGTGCTCCGTGGTGTCGGCCGTCGTCGTGTTCGCGGTGACCGGAGGGGTGGTCTTTGCGGCCTGTGCGGCCATCGTGGCGGCGTTCATTCCGTGGGCCTTGTTGGGACAACGGATGCGACGTCGTGCCAAGCAACTGCGGACGGTCTGGCCGGACGTCGTGGACCTCCTGCGGTCTGCCATCCGGGCCGGCATGTCGCTTCCGGAAGCGCTCGCGCAATTGCAGCACCGCGGACCTGCGGCCGTTCAACCGGCCTTTGCCCGATTCGCCGCTGATTACCGGGCCACGGGCCAGTTCATTCCGGCCTTGGACGCGCTCAAGGCGGAGCTGGCGGATCCCGTGGCGGACAACATCGTGGAATCCTTGCGGGTCACGCGCGAAGTGGGCGGTACCGACCTCGGCCGTCTCCTGGGGACGCTGTCCGAGTTCCTGCGTGAGAACTCGCGCACCCGCAGCGAACTCGAAGCTCGACAGTCCTGGACGGTCAACGCAGCACGCCTTTCGGTTGCTGCCCCCTGGCTGATCCTGCTCCTGATGACCAGCCAACCGGCAGCCGTCCAGGCCTATGACTCACCGGCGGGTGCCGTCGTGCTGTTGGGCGGTCTTGCGATTTCCTTCGTGGCTTACCGGTTGATGCTGAGGCTGGGCGCACTCCCCGAACCGGAAAGGGTGCTGCGATGAACCTGCCCCTGGTCATCCCGCTTGTCCTGGGAATCGTTCTGAGCTGGGGCCTCTGGCTGATTCTGATGCCGGCACCTTCCGAGGAAGGTCGCAAGCTCACGCGGCGGGTCCTGGCGCAGATGCGGGCGTCGGATGCCACGGTTCGCCATGCAGAGCAATTGCGGGCCAGGCGTGACCGCGGTGCGTTGGGCATCGCCGGACACCTGATTGCCCCGCTCACGGGTGCCTGGGAGAGGTGGAGTTCCGGGGACTCCCTGCGTCAGCTGCGCGGGAAACTCGAGCGCGAAGGCGCTCAGCGTACCGTTTCCGATTACCGCGCCGAGCAGGTGTTGGCCGTTCTGGCAGGAACGGTCCTCGGACTCGTCTGGGGTGTGGCGGCCGTCCTGCGGTTTGGCGCGCCCATCGCGGCCGTGGCAGTCGTGGCCGCCGGTGGGGCCTTCGCCGGTGCCTGGTGGAGGGGCTGGTGGCTCAACCAACGCATCGCGTCCCGCGAGGCAAGGATGCTCGCGGAGTTCCCCGCCGTGGCCGAGATCCTTGCGCTGTCGGTCGGTGCGGGCGAGTCCACCCTCGGCGCGCTGGAACGCGTCGGGCGTGTTGCCGACGGCGTCCTCGCGGAGCAGTTCCGGGCGGTCCTGGTCCGGACCAAGTCCGGCGTCCCCCTGGTGCAGGCCCTTCAGGAGTTCTCGGACCGGGTGGGCGTCTCACACGTCTCACGATTCGTCGACGGGATCGTCGTCGCCCTGGAAAGAGGAACCCCTCTGGCCGAGGTCTTGCGAGCCCAGGCCCAGGACGTACGTGACGAGGACAAACGCGACCTGATGGAGATCGCCGGTCGCAAGGAGATCGCCATGATGGTGCCGCTCGTGTTCCTGGTGCTCCCGTTGTCCGTGCTCTTCGCAGTGTTCCCGGGCATCGCTGTTCTGAGGCTGGAACTGTGACCGGCGCACGTTCACGGGACCACCCCTTGCTCCACGGCGCGGTGGACGGCAATGACCTCGTCCCAAGACCAGTAAACCGACCAACGACGTCGATCACCTCGCCGTCGGAACCCACGACCGGATCGACCAGTCAACCCGAGAGGAAAACGCCATGAACACGAACCCCGTCGAGAACCCCTCGGAGGACGCCATCCTGACTGCCGGCGATCACGCCGATCGGGGAGACGTGCCCGGGTGGGTCATGCTGACCCTCATGAGCGCGGTCCTGGTGGCGGGCCTGCTCCTGATCGCCCAACCGGCACTCGAAGGCCTGTTCAATGACGCGATTGCGCGCGTCACGGGGCAGTGATTTCAGGGCGCGAGCCACGGGACACCCGCTCGTCCGACAAGGACTCTGGCTCGGTGGTCGCCGAATGGGCGATGGTCGCCGGAGTCACCGCAGTCCTCTTCGCGGTCACCCTGCAGGTGATTTTTGCGCTGCACGTCCGCAATGTCCTGATCGATGCAGCCTCCCACGGCGCGCGGTACGGGACACTCGCGGACCGGGGACCCTCCGATGCAGTGGGGCGGACGAATGACCTCATCACGCAAACAGTTGGCCCCGGGTTCGCCGGCAACGTGCGCGCCGATGCCGCCACGATCGACGGAGTGCCCACGTTGGAGGTCACCGTGGTGGCGCCACTGCCCATCGTGGGGCCATTTGGGCCTCCCGGCACATTGGAGGTCACGGGGCATGCGATTGACACGAGCTGAGAGCCGTGAACGCACCACCGGATCATTACAGGACCGCGTCCCGACGGCGACGGATCCGGACACCGGCTCGGCACTGGTTGAGTTCTCCGTGCTGTCGGTGATCCTGCTGGTGCCGATCGTAATCTTCGTGGCCGTTCTCGCGCAGGCGCAGGCGGCGTCCTTCGCCGCAGTGGCCGCTGCGCAGCAGGGCTCGCAGGTCATTGCCAACGTACCGGCCGAGGACCTGGATCTCGGGGTGGTCGAATCCGCCGCACGCCTGCCCGCGACGGACCAGGGACTGGCACCCGGCGAGATCGAGATCCAGATCAGTTGTTCGGACGGGACCTGCAACGAACCGGGTGCCGTGGCCACCGTGACCGCGGTGACCACGGTGGACCTGCCGCGTATTCCCCTGCTGGGCACCTATCGAGTGGCGCGGATGGAGCACAGTTCGACCGTCGTCGTGGGGCGGTACGCATGAGGCGGCCCATGGGCCAGGGACCCGATGACGATAGCGACGACGGCCAGATCTCCATCTTGATCGTCGGAATGATGCTGATCTGCCTGCTGGCGCTGATCGTGGTCATGGCGGTGACGTCGATCTACCTCGCGGAGCGAAAGCTGCAGGCGCACGCCGACAACGCGGCCCTGGCTGCCGCCGACAGTTTCCGTGGGTTGGACATCCCGGATGACGGCAGCGGCCGACCCGCAGCGGAACTCACGGATTCGAGCGTGTCCGGAGCTGCATCGTCGTACCTCACGGAGGTGGGCGCCGAGTTCGACGTCGACAGTCTGTCCGTGGGGGCCGGCACGGGGACTCCTGACGGGCGCACCGCGCAGGTGACCCTGGACGCCGTGGCCCATCCGCCGGTGGTGGCCTGGATCATTCCGGGCGGGGTGCCCATCACGGCAACCGGCGACGCCCGAGCCGAATTCGAACAGTGAACACCGCCGAACCCTCGCGAAACTCGTCCATCAACGCATGATGGGCGAGTTTCGGGAGGGTTCGGCGGGAAAGAGGGCGGGAGGGTCATCCGTTGATGACCTGCGGGACGCCCAGGTGCTTCAAGCCCTCCACACCGAACTCCACGCCGTAGCCGGAGCGCTTGACGCCACCGAACGGGATGCGGGGGTCCACGCCGCCGTGGGAGTTGATCCACACGGTGCCGGCCTGGATGCGAGCGGCAACCTCCTTGGCACGGTCACGGTCGGCCGACCACACGGACGCGCCTAGCCCCACGTCCAGCGCGTTGGCCTGGGCGATCGCGTCCTCCAGATCCGTGTAGCGGATGATCGGCAGGGCGGGGCCGAACTGCTCCTTGACCACCAACTCGGCATCGGGGGAGATGTCGGCCACCAGGGTGGTCGGGTAGAAGTTGCCGGGCGCGTCACGGTCCGGTTCGCCGCCCATCAGAACGCGTGCGCCGGAGGCCTTGGCGGCCTCCACCAGGTCGTCCACGATCTTGAACTGTGCGGCATTCTGCAGCGGGCCCAGCACGTTGTCCTCCTCCAGGCCCACGCCCATGGGCATCTTGCCCGCGAACTCCACGAGGGCCGCACACACGTCGTCGTAGATGGCATCCGGGACGTAGAGCCGCTTGAGGGCCGCGCAGGTCTGACCCGTGTTGATGAACGCGCCCCAGAACAGGCCTTCGGCGATCGCGGCCGGGTCCACGTCGTCCAGGACGATCCCGGCGTCGTTGCCACCGAGTTCCAGTGTCAGGCGGGTGATGTTGTTCGCGGAGGCCTCGATGATCTTGGAGCCGGTGGCGGTGGAGCCGGTGAACATGATCTTGTCGATGCCCTCGTGGGTGGACACTGCGGCCCCCACCTCGCGTTCGCCCGCGATCACGGACAGCACGCCTTCCGGAAGCGCGGAGTTGAGCACGTGGCACAGAGCCAGCACGCTGAGCGTCGTGTACTCGGAGGGCTTGACCACCACGGTGTTGCCCATCCGCAGGGCCGGGGCGATCTGCCACACGGTGATCATCATGGGCCAGTTCCAGGGGCCGATTGCCCCGACCACACCGACGGGGCGGTAGTTGAGGACCGCGTGGGTTTCGCCGTCGTCGACCAGGGTCTGTTCCTCGAGCTCGAAGGACGCGGTGGCGCGCAACCACGCGGCGCACGCGCCCACCTCGAACCGCGCGTTGGGACCGTTGAGCGGCTTGCCCTGTTCGCGGGAGAGCAGTGTGGCCAGGGGCTCGGCGTTGGCCTCGATCGCGTCAGCGGCCTTCATGAGCGCCTCGCTGCGCTCTGCGTGGGACTTGGCACCCCAGGCGGGCTGCGCGGCGCGGGCGGCGGCCACGAGCTCATCGAGCCGTGCGACGTCCTGCACGGGTGCGGTGCCGATGAGTTCGTCCGTGGCCGGGTCATGGACCGGGCGCCCGTTCTCCGCGACGACGGCGGAGAGCAGTTCCTGGTACGTGCTGGTCGAAGTGCTCACGAGATCTCCTTGACGTGATGGGCCTGCCGCAGTGGTTCCCGGTTCATCCGGTGGACCCGGCGGAGGGAGGTGTTCCTGGGTCCATGGTCCGTGGCCCTGCGTGCGGACCGGTTGCCCAGGAGCGCAGGCTTGTTGGTCACGAGTGTGCCTCACATCACAGGGTGGTAGCTTCGCATCAGGGAGAGCAGACACATGACATCCAACGATCCACAGGTGCCGCCGTCCGGTCCAGATGCGCCGCCACGGGACTCGGCCATGACCATGCCCGAATGGCGCGAAGCAATCACACAAGCCATCGGGCGGTTACTGCTGAGCGCCCCGGACGAGGCGGCGTTCCGCGCGTCGTTGCGGTCCGCGAGCCTGGAGGACGTACACCTTTTCGACATGCACACGGACGCCCACACCGTGCTGCGTGACCAGGAGCTGGCCGCCGCGACCACCGGCGCCTACTGCAAACTGAGCCTGCAGATCTCCGGGGCGGCCAAGCTGGTCCAGGACGGCCGTACGTGCCTGCTCGAACCCGGGGACCTTGCCCTGTACGTGACCCAGCGGCCCTACGAGCTGTCCTATCCGGGTCCGCAGCACAGTTTGGTGGTGTTGTTCCCGCAGAACGTGGTGCACATGAGTCCCGAACAGATCGGGCAGGTCACGGCCACGCGCGTGAGCCGCAACGAGGGCCTGGGGCGCGTGGCCGTCCCGCTGTTCGAACAACTGGCCGCCAACATCGACCTGCTGGAAGGTGCCCACGCCATGAGCCTGGTGCGCTCCGCGCTGGACATGCTGGTCACGGTGCTTTCGGCTGAGGCCCACGCCTCCGGGCGGGACACCACGGAGAACATCCTGCTGCAACAGGCCAAGGCCTACGTCGAGGACAACCTGCACGACCCCGAACTCTCACCCTCGCGGATCGCCGGCGCGCTCTACGTGTCCGTGCGGCAGCTGCACAGCCGGTTCTCTCAAGGGGAGCAGACCGTGTCCGCCTACATCCGCGCGCGGCGGCTCGAACGCATCCGCCAGGACCTGGCAGACCCGCTGCTTGCGCACGAATCCGTGCACACCATCAGCTCCCGGTACGGGCTGTTCGACCCCTCCTACGTGTCCAAGGCGCTCAAGACCGAGTACGGGGAGTCGCCGTCGGCCTACCGCTCCCGAGTCCTGGGCGGCTGAGCGACGACGACGTCCCGGTGGGCCGCCGTCGTCGCCATGAATCCCAGCGAATCCAGGGTGAATCCTGTGTGTCGGTCGCTCAGGCCAGCTCTCGGATCACCCGCCGGGCGGTGGTCAACCCGGTTTCCAGAGCACCCTCGACCACCACGCCGCGCCAGCCCTTTGCCCAGTCAGCACCCGCGAAATGCATGCGGGTCTGCGTGTTACCGAAGTGGTGCCAGCCGTTGGTGAACTGGCCCTTCTTGAGCGTGGCCCATGCCTGGCCGCTCCACTTGTCCGCCACCCAGTCGTGACCGGTGCAGTCGATGACCTCCAGGTCCGGGCGCCATTGATTCACGATCTCCTGAGCGGAGGCGGGGTCGTTGACGTCCACACGGTCGTGATGGGAGCCGAAGCTGACCGCGATGGTCGAGCCCTCGTCGTCGGGATCCTCGGGGTTCTGTGGATCCAGGAAGTACTCGCTGCGGATCATGGCGGCCTTGGCCGGGGTGGGGGCGTAGCCGAAGATGTTGTGGTGACCGCGGATCTTGATCCAGATCTTGGCCCCGGTGGAGTTCCACTTCTCGTCCACGATCCGCTGCATGGCCTGGGGCAGCCGAGGCTCGAACTCGATGGTCCCCAAAGCCCCCACGGGAACGGTCACGATCACGGCGTCCGCGGCGATCGTCTCCCCGGATTCCAGGGTGACCGTGGCGCCCGAACCGCTGTGTTCGATCTTGCGCACGGGCGTGGACAACCGGATGGGGCACCGCAGGTCGGCGGCCATGTTCTGGTAGACCCCGCGCATGCCGTTGGTCAGTTTGAACCGCAACGTCTGTTCGTCCAGCAGGGGTAGCCGATGATCGGAGAGCGCCACCCACTGCTTGGCCATGAGGGCCGAACCGTTGTGCGGGTCGCCGATGTAGCCCGCCGACCAGTACGAGTCGCACAGGTCGATCTCCTCCTGCGTGAACTCACCATTGCGCAGGGCGTCCAACGGACTCTGGTCGTCGAAGGCCAGGAAGCGCTCGCGGACCTCGGCCGGGCCGGTGAAGTCCTGGGACAGGACGTGCAGGGGGTCGTGGGGGTTGGGGAAGAACTCCCGGGAGCCTTCGAAGATCTTGGCCATGGGGCGCTCGAGCATCGCGTCCACCTGGGCCTCCGACCCTTCCTTGAGTTGGCCGTCGGTGATCCAGTACGCGCGGTCGCTCACGGGGCTGGGGAAGATGCTCTGCCCGTACCGCGTGATCTCCGTCCACATGTGCGGCTGCATCCAGTGCACCCACGTGGCGCCCAGTTCCAGCGGATAGCCCATGCGGTCCTCGGTCCAGGCGCGTCCGCCGACGCGGTCGCGGGCCTCCACGATCTCGACATCAATACCTGCCGTCTGCAGTTCCCGCGCGGCGACCAGGCCTGCAAAGCCTGCTCCTACGACGACGGCGTGTGGGGTAGCCATGTTCTTGTCCTTCCGGTGGGTTCGGTGTCCGGTGGGTGGGGTTCGGTGTCCGGCCAGGCCGGTGTTCATCGGTTCATGGTGCTGCGGGTCAGGGGACGGCGTATTCGTCGTCCTCGTCGATCTGGTCCTGGTGGCGCATGGACTGGTACCCGGAGGGATCCCGGTGGCGGATGACTTCGCCCCACACCAGGCCCAGCGCGCCGGCGGCGATGATGATCCCCGGCATGACCACTACCAGCAGCGACGGGCCTTCCGCACCGATCATGAGATCGAAATTGACGAGGATCAGCCCGGCCACGACCAACAGGCCCACGGCGGAGAGCCCCGGTGCGATCAGGCGCGTCCACACTCCGTGCCCGTGGTGGTCCTTCGCGAACCACACGACGACGGCGATCGAGGTGACCGCCAGCAGGAACACCAGTCCGAATGCCGCCGCGTTGGTCAGCCAGGTGAACAGCGTGATCACCGGGTACAGCGGCCCCAGTTCGTGTCCGATACCGGCGACGGCGAAGACCGCGACGACCACCAGCGCCAGCACCGACTGGGTGAGGGAACCGGCCCAGGGGGCACCCGCCGTCGTCGAGCGCTTGAGGTAGCGCGGGAGGACGTGCGAGCGGCCCAGGGCGAAGAAGTAGCGGGCGGCGGCATTGTGAAAGGCGATCAGGGCCGCCAACAGGCTGGTGATGAACAGGATGTTGGCGATCTCGGCCAGGACGGGGGAATGGCCCGCGAGCCAGACGAACAGCAGGTCCGGTCCGAACTCCTGGGACTTTCCGATGATTGCCGAGGGCCCCACACCCATGGCGAAGGCCCACGCGGAGGCGGCGTAGAACAGGGCGATCACACCCACGGCGATGTACGTGGCCCGGGCCACCGTGCGGCGGGGGTCCTTGGTCTCCTCGGAGTAGATGGCGCCGGATTCGAAGCCCATGAAAGCGGCGATGCCGAAGGCCAGGAGCACGCCGATGCCGGTGGTGAAGAACTGGCCGGGCTGCAGGGTCTGGGTGGACAGACCCTCTGGTGCGGAGCCGATCGACAGGACGCTCACCACGATCACCACCAGGAACTCCAGGCCCACCAGGATGCCCAGAACCTTGGCGGAGAGATCCACGCTGTTGACGCCCAGGGCTCCGACGACCACCCAGCCCACAGCGGCTGCGGCCCACCAGGGGACCGTCAGGCCGGTCCAGGTGCTCAGGGCGTTGGAGAGGGCGAAGCCGAACAGGCCGTAGAGCCCGATCTGCATCATGTTGTAGGAGACCAGGGCCAGGATCGCGGCCGCGATGCCCTGCCGATTGCCCAGGCCCTCGGTGATGTAGGCGTAGAACGCGCCGGCGTTCTGCACATGGCTGCTCATGGCTCCGTACCCGGCGGCGAAGAGCACCAGGATCACGCCCAGGACCAGATAGCTGACCGGCACGCCCAGCAGACCGGAGACCGCGAAATTGGTGGGAACCCCGCCCGCCAGCACGGTCAGCGGGGCGGAGGCCGCAATGATCATGTACACCAGCGAGGTGGTCGACAGGTGGCGGTGGGCCAGTTCGGGTTGGGGGTTCTGCGTCATGGTGACCTCAAGGTGGCGCGGGAAGGTGTCGAATTCCTGATGACACCAATGTGACCCAAGGCACACCGTGCGGTGTTGTGTTCCAGCGCGCCCCGGTTGGCCGTGGACGCGCACCCTCCACACCCTCCACACGACCGAACCCTCGCGAAACTCGCGCTTCAGGGGGTGAAGGGCGAGTTTCGCGAGGGTTCGGCGGGAGGGGCTACCGGAAGATCGGTTTGAAGAACTCCGTCAGGGCGGTCTTGTCCGTCAGCGGCAGCACCGCCGCCACGTACTGGTCCGGGCGAACGACGACGACGGCGCCGTCGCGCGAGATACCGCGCTCCTCGAAGATGTCCTCCTCCGGCAGGGTCGCGTAGACCTTCTCCCACGTGTGCAGGTCGAACGGCCCCACCTTCGGCTTGAGTACCGCGGGGACAGTGCTGATGTCCACCTCTTCGTGCGGCTGCTGGTAGATCACCCGCGCGTCGAACAGGGCGTCGTCGTCCTGACCCGCGGTGCCGAAGCCGGCGGTGTGGGCGACCACGGGGGAGTCGGGGGAGGTGCCCAACCATTCGCCGAACTCCTGCGCGGCCGTGTTCTGGGCGTCGGCAAAGACGTAGATGCGCCAGCGGCCGTCGGCAACGGCCTGGTGACCCAGGTGCAGCGGGTTCGTGTCACACACGCGGGCGACTTGCGCGGACTTGAAGCGCTTGCCGACCGGGTAGCCCGTTGCCAGGTCCTGGTGCTCGGTGTCACCGGTGATCATGGACGGCTGGTACTCGGTCATGAAACCTGCGGGGAATTCGGCCGTCTTGACGTAGAAGTCCTCGAGGTAGGAGGGGTCTTCCAGGTCCTCGGGCTTGGTGGCCATCAAGGTGGACCATTCCTTGTCGAAGTCGATGAGGTTCTTGGCGATCACCTGCCGTTCACCCGAGTAGGTCCGCAGCAGGGATTCGGGGGATCGGCCTTCGACGACGTGTCCGAGCTTCCAAGCCAGGTTCCACCCGTCCTGCATGGACACGTTCATGCCCTGACCCGCCTTGGCGGAGTGGGTGTGGCAGGCGTCGCCGGTGATGAAGACGCGCGGTGTGCGGGTGGGGGAGTCGATGTCGGTGTCGGCGTCTCCGACGTCGTCGAACGCGTCGGTCAGCCGGTGTCCCACCTCGTACACGCTGTGCCAGGCCACGTTCTTCACGTCCACCGTGTACGGGGCCATGATCTTGTTGGCGCGTTCGATGATCTCTTCGATGGTGGTCGCGCGAACTGCGGCACTGCCTTCCAACGGAACTTCGCCGAGGTCCACGTACATGCGGAAGAGGTGCCCGCCTTCGCGGGGGATCAACAGGATGGAGCCGCCGGACTGGGACTGGATGGCGCACTTGGTGCGGATGTCCGGGAAATCGGTGACGGCCAGGACGTCCATGACGCCCCAGGCGTGGTTGGCCTGGTCGCCGGAGAGCTTGCGCCCGATGGAGGTGCGGACGCCGGAACGGGCCCCGTCGGAACCGACGACGTACTTGGCGCGCACGGTGCGCTCCTCACCTTCGCGCTCGCCGGCGGTGTGGCGAACCCGGACCTCCACGGGGTACTCGCCGTCCGGGTGAACCGTCAGGTCCACGAACTCGATGCCGTAGTCCGGTTCCACGCGGCCGGGGGAGAGCAGGGAGAACTCCGCGAAGTAGTCCAGGATGCGGGCCTGGTTGACGATCAGATGGGGGAACTCGCTCACACCGTTGGGGTCGTCCTTGGTGCGGGCCGTGCGGACGATCTTGGCGGGGTCCGCGGGATCCGGTTTCCAGAAGTTCATTTCCGTGATGTGGTACGCCTCGTCGATCAGTCGGTTGGCGAATCCGAAGGCCTGGAAGGTCTCCACGCTGCGGGCCTGGATGCCGTCGGCCTGGCCGATCTCCAGGCGGTGGGGGCGCTTCTCGATGATGCGGGTGTTGACGTTCGGGAACTGCGAGAGCTGGGCTGCCGTGATCATTCCGGCGGGGCCCGTGCCGACGATCAGCACGTCCATCTGATCGGGCAGTTCGGTGGGCCGATCGACGCCGTTCCCTGCTGCGGGCTGAACGCGCGGGTCCGTGGACACGTATCCGTGGTGATGGAACTGCATGGTCATGCGGGCTGCACCCCTTGAAAGTTCAGGTTCGATAATGGAACATCATTGTCAGATATCGAATTGTGAACTGGATCATATACGGTTTACCGAGGGGTGACAAGGGTCACGACGGAGGACGAAGTGCCGAGAACGACAAGCGTGACGACGCCGCAGGCCCGGGCGGGATTGCCCGAGGACGAGGTTCGCGCGAGCGCGCCCAAAGGGCAGGCTGCCGTGGGGTCGCAGACCCTCAGTCGAGGCATCCGCATCCTCGAGGTGCTGGCGGAGGCCGGTGGCCCGTTGGCCATCGACGAGGTGGCGGCCCAGCTGGGGGTGCACCGATCGGTTGCGTACAGGTTGATCCGAACGCTCGAAGCGCACGGTCTGGTGCAGCGCGGGGCATCCGGACAGTTGAGTCTGGGGGTGGGGCTGGCCGCCTTGGCCTCACGGGTGGAAGTGGATCTCCGGGCGATCGTCGTTCCTGAACTGACGCGCGCGAGTGAGGATCTGGGGCTCACGTGCTTCGTCGCGCTCCAGGAGGACGCGGAGTGTGTCACCTTTGCCAGCGTCGAGCCGCCGCGAGCGGTGGCCGTGGTGGCCCAGCGTCCCGGTACGCGCCACTCACTGACGCGCGGAGCCAGCGGGCGAGCCGTCCTGGCGGCCTTGTCCGATGACCTGTGGCCGGTTGATTCGGAGTCGGGCATCGGGTCGGAGGATCTGAAACACGAGGTGGAGCGCGTTCGGGGGCGGGGCTGGGCCGAATCCACGGACGAAGTGATCCCCGGTCTGGGCGCGGTTGCGGTTCCTCTGGCACTGCCGGACGGTCGTGCGGCGTCGGTCGCTGCGCTCTTCGTGGGGCCGCCGGTGGGGGCCGGGGGGATCGCGGAGAGGCTGCACGAGGTCGTGGCCGGTGTCCGTCACGCCCTCGGAGAAAGTGAGCCAGGCTACTTGTTGACCCTTCCAGGATCATATACGATCCGGAATCAGAGGCTCTGACCCAGCGTGGAAAGGTTTGACATGGCGAGCAATCCTGCGGCACCCGTGAACCCGGGCAAAGTGATCGCGGTCCATGTGGCCTACGAGTCACGGGCGGCCCAGCGCGGGCGCAAACCCGCCCAACCGTCCTACTTCCTCAAGACCAACAGCTCGGTCTCGGGTTCGGAAGGAACCGTCGAACGCCCGGCCGGAACCGAGCTGCTCGCGTTCGAAGGCGAGATCGCCTTGGTGATCGGCGAACCTGCCCGCAACGTCCCGCTGGCCGAGGCGTGGGACCACGTGGCGGCCGTGACGGCGTCCAACGACCTGGGCATCTACGACTACCGAGCCCCCGACAAGGGCTCGAACCTCCGCTCCAAAGGTCGTGACGGGTACACCCCGATCGGCCCGGAGCTGATCGACGCCCGCACCGTGGATCCCGCCGGTCTGCGGGTCCGCACCTGGGTCAACGGCGAACTCGTCCAGGAGGACACCACGGGGGAGGCGCAGCTGATCTTCCCGCTGGCCCAGTTCGTCGCAGATCTCTCCCAGCACATGACCCTGAACACCGGTGACGTGATTCTCACGGGCACCCCGGCCGGTTCCTCCGTGATGGTGCCCGGCGACGTCGTCGAGGTGGAGGTCGATGCCCCGACCGCTCCCGGGGCCCCGAGTTCGGGCCGGCTGCGGACCACGGTGGTCGAGGGCCCGGGCGATTTCGACCCGGCACTCGGCACCACACCGCAGGTCGACGACGCCCAGCGCGAAGACGCCTGGGGATCGCGGGAGGCTGCCGGGCTGGGCCCCACGCCAGCCCAGGACGCCGCAGACGACGCCGCTGACCTCCCTCAGGCGCTGCGGAACAAGCTCATGGCGGCGCCCACCGCGGGGCTGTCCGCGCAGCTTCGCAAGCGCGGTCTGAACCAGGTGGTCATCGAGAACGTGTACCCCGGCGCGCCCGGGACCAAGATGGTCGGCACAGCCAAGACACTGCGGTTCCTGCCCGGCCGCGAAGACCTCTTCAAGTCCCACGGTGGCGGCTACAACGCGCAGAAGCGTGCCTTCGACGCCGTCCGACCCGGCGAGGTGTTGGTCATCGAGGCGCGCAACGAACCAGGGTCGGGAACCCTGGGCGACATCCTGGCGCTTCGTGCCAAGGCCAATGGTGCCGCCGGGGTGGTCACCGACGGCGGTGTCCGGGACAGCGCGGCCGTGCTGGAGATCGGCCTGCCGGTGTTCTCCCAGACCAGCAACCCGGCCGTCCTGGGACGCAAGCACGTGCCGTGGGAATCGGACGTGGCGGTGGCTTGCGGCAACGCCACGGTGATCCCGGGGGACGTGATCGTGGGGGACGACGACGGCGTCGTCGTCATTCCTCGGGCCCTGGCCGAAGAAGTGGCCGACGAAGCCCTGGCGAAGGAGCACGAGGACTCGTGGGTCTTCGACCGCGTGGCCGAAGGCAACCCTGTGGACGGCCTGTTCCCGCCCACCGGTGAGTGGAAGCAGAAGTTTCAGGAATGGCTGGCCGAGAACCCGGCGCCGAACCACGGGGCCGACTCTCCGGCCGACCTTGCCGGCAACCTTCCGACCAATTCTGCGGAAGGGGTCGGCGATGGCACCGAACGCAACTGAGACCCAGCAGCCCGGTGCCGGTCTGAGCAAGGCGCAGACGGCGTACCACTGGATCAAGGAGCGCATCTCCACCCAGGAATTCGCTCCCGGGTACCGGCTCGTGCTCAGCACGATCGCCACCGCGTTGGACATGAGTGTGGTCCCGGTGCGTGAAGCCATCCGTCAGCTCGAGGCCGAAGGCCTGGTCACCTTCACCCGCAACGTCGGGGCGCATGTGTCCATGGTCGACGAGTCGCGGTACCAGGACTCGATGGAGTCCCTGGGAATCCTGGAAGGTGCCGCCACGGCGCTCGCGGCCCCGCACGTGGAGGCCGAGGACCTGGTCAAGGCCAAGGAGCTCAACGCCCGGATGGCCGCATCCCTGGACGATTTCGATCCGCACGTGTTCACCGAGACCAACCACGCGTTCCACCGGGTGCTCTTCGACCGCTGCCCCAACGCCCGGCTCAACGAACTCGTGGACGCCGAATGGGAGCGACTGGGGCACCTTCGGGACTCGACGTTCACCTTCGTCCCGGACCGCGCCCGTGAATCCGTGGCCGAACACGACCAGATCATCGACCTCATCGAGTCCGGCGCCCCCGCCCACCAGATCGAACAGGCCGCGCGGGAACACCGCACGAACACCCTGCGCAGCTACATCAAGAGTCAGAAGGAGACCCCGTGACCGAGAACAACGCCACCGCCCGGCCGGAGAACCTGCCCGAACGCATCCAGCACTACATCGACGGCGCATTCGTCGATTCCCAGAACGGGGCGACGTTCGACGTCATCGATCCCGTGACCAACCAGACCTACATCCAGGCCGCCGCGGGCCAGAAGGAAGACGTCGAGGCGGCCGTGGCCGCGGCCAAGAAGGCATTCGAGGAGGGCCCCTGGCCCAAGATGCTGCCGCGTGAGCGCTCCCGGGTGCTCAACAAGATCGCCGACATCGTGGAGTCGCGCGAACAGGTCCTGGCGGAGATGGAGTCCTACGACTCCGGTCTGCCGATCAAACAGGCCCTCGGCCAGGCTCGCCGTGCCGCCGAGAATTTCCGCTTCTTCGCGGACCTGATCGTGGCCCAGATCGACGACGCCTACAAGGTGCCCGGGCGCCAAGCCAACTACGTCAACCGCAAGCCGATCGGTGTGGCCGGGCTCATCACGCCCTGGAACACCCCGTTCATGCTCGAGTCCTGGAAGCTGGCGCCGGCGATCGCGACGGGCAACACCGTGGTGCTCAAGCCAGCCGAGTTCACCCCGCTGTCCGCCTCCCTGTGGGCCGGGATCTTCGGGGAGGCCGGGCTGCCGCAGGGCGTGTTCAACCTGGTCAACGGGTTCGGTGAGGACGCCGGCGACGCGCTGGTCAAGCACCCGGACGTTCCCCTGATCTCCTTCACGGGCGAGTCCCGTACCGGGCAGATCATCTTCGGCAACTCCGCACCCTTCCTCAAGGGCCTGTCCATGGAGCTGGGTGGCAAGTCTCCGGCCGTCGTGTTCGACGACGCCGACCTGGAGACCGCGATCGACGCCACGATCTTCGGTGTGTTCTCCCTCAACGGGGAACGCTGCACCGCCGGTTCACGCATCCTGGTGCAGCGAGGCATCTACGACGAGTTCGTGGAGCGCTACGCGGCCCAGGCGCAGCGGGTCAAGGTCGGTCTGCCCTCCGACCCCACCACCGAGGTGGGTGCCCTGGTGCACCCCGAGCACTTCGACAAGGTCATGTCCTACGTGGAAATCGGCAAGTCCGAAGGCCGACTCGTGGCCGGTGGCGGTCGCCCGGAAGGCTTCCCGGAGGGCAACTTCGTTCAGCCGACCGTGTTCGTGGACGTGGCCCCGGATGCTCGGATCTTCCAGGAGGAGATCTTCGGCCCCGTCGTCGCCATCACCCCGTTCGACACGGAGGAGGAGGCGCTGGAACTGGCCAACAACACCAAGTACGGCCTGGCGGCCTACATCTGGACCAACGATCTCAAGCGTGCACACAACTTCGCGCAGAACGTGGAGGCGGGCATGGTGTGGCTGAACTCCAACAACGTGCGTGACCTGCGCACCCCGTTCGGCGGTGTCAAGGCTTCAGGTCTGGGCCACGAGGGCGGCTACCGGTCGATCGACTTCTACACCGACCAGCAGGCCGTGCACATCAACCTGGGCGAGGTCCACAACCCCGTGTTCGGCAAGCAGCAGTAACCCGATCCACCGGGCGGGCAGGGCCTCCGTCCGTCCGGGTTCGTCAACGATCCACCACCCGTCACGACAGCAAGGACGCCGCCATGACTCACCTCGAAGACCGCACCCTGACCTCCTCCGGCTTCTACGTTTCCCAGGAAGCTCCGATCGTTTCCGAGAACCCGATTCCCACCCCGTCCGTGCCTGCGCCCGACATCCTGCGCTGCGCGTACATGGAACTGGTGGTCACGGACCTGGAGCGATCCCGCAACTTCTACGTGGACGTGTTGGGCCTGACCGTGACCGAGGAGGACGAGAACACCGTCTACCTTCGGTCCATCGAAGAGTTCATCCATCACAACCTGGTGCTGCGCAAGGGCCCGCAGGCCGCCGTCGCCGTGTTCTCCTACCGCGTCCGCAGCCCAGAGGAGTTGGACCGCGCCGTCGCTTTCTACGAGGAGCTCGGCTGCCGCGTGGAGCGCAAGGCCGAGGGCTTCACCAAGGGCATCGGTGATTCCGTTCGCGTGCAGGATCCGCTGGGCTTCCCGTACGAGTTCTTCTACGACGTCGAGCACGTGGAGCGACTGGCCTGGCGCTACGACCTCTACACGCCGGGGGCCCTGGTCCGTCTGGACCACTTCAACCAGGTCACCCCGGACGTTCCCCGAGCCACCAAGTTCATGCAGGACCTGGGATTCCGCGTCACGGAGGACATCCAAGACGAGCATGGGACCGTCTACGCCGCGTGGATGCGTCGCAAGCCGACCGTTCATGACACCGCCATGACCGGTGGCGACGGCCCGCGGATGCACCACGTCGCGTTCGCGACGCACGAGAAGCACAACATCCTGGCTATCTGCGACAAGCTCGGCGCGCTTCGGATGTCCGACCGGATCGAACGCGGCCCCGGCCGTCACGGTGTCTCCAACGCGTTCTACCTCTACCTGCGGGATCCGGACGGGCACCGTGTGGAGATCTACACGCAGGACTACTACACCGGAGACCCGGACAACCCCGTTGTGACCTGGGACGTCCACGACAACCAGCGCCGCGACTGGTGGGGCAACCCCGTGGTTCCCTCCTGGTACACGGAAGCGTCCACCGTGCTCGACCTGGACGGCAACCCCGTCCCCGTGGTGGCCCGTACGGATGACTCCGAGATGGCCGTGACCATCGGCGCGGACGGGTTCTCCTACACCCGCGCGGAGGAAGGTGCAGAGTCCATGCCCGAATGGAAGCAGGGCGAGTACAAGCTCGGCAACCAGCTGTGAGGAGCTGACTCATGTTGGAGCAGGACCAGCTCAGCACGATTGCCGACGACCTCGCGCGGGCAGAGGCGGAGCGGACCATGATCCCGCGCTTGACCGCCCAGTACCCGGAGATGACCGTGGAGGACTCCTACGCGGTGCAGAACGAGTGGCGCAAGCGCGGGATCCAGGCCGGCCGTCGCGTGGCCGGGCGCAAAATCGGCCTGACGTCCAAGGTCATGCAAGTGGCCACCGGGATCACCGAACCGGACTACGGGACGATCTTCGCCGACCAGGTCTACGAGAACGGTTCCGTGATCGAGCACGGCCAGTACTCCAACGTGCGGATCGAGGTCGAACTCGCATTCGTGCTGAAGAACGATCTGACCGGGCCCGATGTCTCGATCTTCGACGTCCTGCGTGCTACCGAGTACGTGGTGCCGGCCCTGGAAGTCCTGTCCTCGCGGATCGAGATGGAGGGACGGACCATCGTCGACACCATCTCGGACAACGCTGCCCTGGGCGCCATGGTGCTGGGTGGACGGCCCGTGGCCCCGGACGCCGTCGACCTGCGCTGGGTCTCGGCACTGCTGTACCGCAACGAGACGATCGAGGAATCCGGGGTGGCCGCGGCCGTCCTGAATCATCCCGCCACCGGGGTGGCGTGGCTGGCCAACAAGCTTGCCGAGCATGACGACGGCCTCAAAGCCGGCGAGGTGATTCTTGCCGGGTCCTTCACCCGCCCCATGTGGGTCGAGGCGGGGGACACCGTGCACGCGGACTACAACGAGCTGGGGGCAATCACATGCCGTTTCGTGTAGAGCTGCCGCCGACCTTCGGGGATCGCCTCGCGGCTGCTGATGGGGCTGGTGATCCGGCGCTGATCGGTGGCTGGGTCTGCTCGGGTTCACCGGTTGCCGCGGAGATCACGGCGTCGTCGGGACTCGACTGGATCCTCCTGGACGGTGAGCACTCGCCGATCGGGCTCGAATCCACGGCGGAGTTGCTACGCGCCATCGCGCCCTACCCGGCCACTCCCGTGGTGCGGGTGCCCGCGCTGGACACCGCGTTGATCAAGATGTTCCTGGATCTCGGTGCGCAGAACATCATCGTGCCCATGGTCGACACCCGGCAGATGGCCGAGCAGGCCTCCGCCACGATGTTCTACCCGCCGCGTGGTGTTCGCGGGGTTGGTAGCGCCCTGGCCCGTTCGGCGCGCTGGAACGGGGTGGAGAACTACCTGACTCGTGCCCACGAGCTGGTCTCACTGACAGTGCAGATTGAGTCGGCTACCGCCGTCGAGAACGCAGCCGAGATCGCCGCGGTGGACGGTGTGGACGCGGTGTTCGTGGGGCCTTCGGACCTTGCGGCGTCCATGGGCCACCTGGGGCAGCAGACGCACCCGGAGGTCTTGGCTGCCGTGGACACCGTGTTCCAGGCCGTCAAGGCCGCGGGCAAGCGCGTGGGCGTCAACGCGTTCGACCCGGCTCAGGCGCAGAAGTACGCCGATGCCGGAGCGGATTTCATCGCCGTTACCTCGGACGTCACCGTTCTCGCCCAAGGCATGCGCGCCACCGCAGGCACCTGGGGCCGCTGAGTCTTGCTGAGTCCCATCACGGAAGATGATGTTGCGGCCCTACAAGCGCTCTACGAGGCGACCCCGGGGTACTTTCAACGAGTTGAGGGCCACCCGCCCGGTCCCGGAGCGGCTCACCTTAAGTTGACCACGCTGCCGCCAGACACATCAGCGGACGCCAAGTACGGCTTCGGATGGTTGGGCGACGACGACAATCTCTTGGCCTTTGCCGACGTCATTCGTGGCTACCCGTCCACCGAGATGGCGTACATCGGGCTGTTGATGGTTCGTGGTGCGCGGCAACACGAGGGGTTGGGGTCCCGATTCCACGCTGCGCTTCTGGATGAGGTGAACCACTGGGCTGAGGTCGACCGAATCCAACTTGACATTGTGCAGACCAACCGGGACGCTGCGGAACCGTTCTGGGCGGCCATGGGCTATGAACCAACCGGTGTGATCAAGCCGTACACGTCCGGCAGGGTCTCAACCACCTGTGCTCTGTGGGAGCGGCCCGTACATCCCGCCGAACCCTCGCGAAACTCGCGGATCACGGGTTGATGGACGAGTTTCGGGAGGGTTCGGCGGACAGGGGCCGTCGCTATAGGTCCTTGCGGTGCCCCACCAAGCGGGCGGGGTTGCCGGCCCAGATCTCGTTCTCGCCGGTGGAGGTCAGCAACACGGCGTTGGCGCCAATCATGGTGCCGTTGCCGATCGTCGTGACGCCGGGGCCACCGAGCACTTTGCACCCGGGGAACAGGACGACGTCGTCGCCAATCACGATTCGCTCGAAATCCGACTGGTCGCGGGTCAGATGCGCGTCCTTACGCCCCACCGTGACCTGGTGATAAATCCGAACGCGATCACCGATGGTCACCTCGGGCAGGATGATCGTCCCGAAGCCGTAGTGCACCAGCCGGAAGTCCTTGCCGATCTCCACGGCGGCCGGGATGGAGATGTTGAAGGGCATCAGAGCCAGCCTTGCCAGCCGTGATCCGCGTTTGCTCACCAGACGTTCGGGAAGTCCCACTGTGCGCTCCTCATGAAACGGTTCGGTCCAAGGTGCAGCACGAAGCGGGGGGTCTTCGTGACAAGGCCAGACTAGGTCAGTCGCGAAGACCTCACCATTCCGGCAGCTGCCGGTGCTCGGCCCGCAGGGGATAGCGCTTCCAGGCGCCGTCGCGCCAATACTTAAGCTGCTTGACCTGCCGGAGCAGCGCATCGGGGCAGGTATTTATCCGGATTTGGTCCGTGATGAGCTTGTCCAGCGTGGTCAGGGCGATGTCACGGTCGCGCCAGTCCTCACGGGCTCGAGGGTCGATGATGTCCAGGATCTGATCGATCCGGTCCACCAGGTAGGTGGGGATGATGTCCACGCGCGACCACTGGATCTTCTCCCGAGTGACGGTAGACCAGATGTCCCAGGTGTCCTGCCCGCTCTGGTACTCGGCGATCTTCTTGCGCAGGTCGATCATGTCGTCGACCACCTCGCCCTTGCGCCCCAGGTTCTTGTCGTCGAAGTCGAGAAGATTCTCGGCCAGCTTAAACGGATTCAGAGACAGTGACGGCATGGGGTTCCTTCCGGGCGTTGGCCCACCGGAGATGGGCGTCCCTGCGATTGTCTCCCGGATGGCCCTTCCACGGAAGCAAGGTGCCGAACCGGGCGCCTGCCCTCCCGCTTCCCCTTCCGCCGAACCCTCTCGAAACTCGGCAATCGCGGGTGGATCAGCGAGTTTCGCGAGGGTTCGGCGGAAGGGGAAAGGGCGACGACGGCGTCGGGCCCGGTGGGGGAGGCGGAGCAGGTGGCCGGCGGGCGGTGTCGACTGCGGTTTGTGCCCATGAACTCAGCGGTTTGCCGCCATGAACTAAGCTGTACAGCTATGGCCTCCATCGATTTTCCCGCGGAACTGCGTGACCTGCGCTCGACCTATGACTCCATCGCGGCGGTGTCCGACGTGGATCAACTGCGCGCGGACATCGCAGACCTCAACGAACAGGCGGCTGCACCCGACCTGTGGGACGATCCCGAGTCCGCCCAGAAGGTGACCTCCAAGTTGTCCCACAAGCAGGCGGAGCTCAAGCGCCTGGACGAGCTCGCCAGCCGGATCGACGACGTTGAGGTCATGGTGCAGCTCGCCGAGGAGGAGGACGACGCCGACACCCTGGAGATGGCGGGGGAGGAACTCGAGTCGGTCAAGAAGTCCCTGGCCGACCTGGAGATCACCACGCTGCTCTCCGGTGAGTACGACGAACGCGACGCCGTGGTGACCATCCGCTCCGGCGCGGGCGGAGTGGACGCGGCCGACTTCGCGGAAATCCTGATGCGCATGTACCTCCGGTGGGCCGAGCGCCACGGCTACACCACCAAGGTCCTGGACACCTCCTACGCAGAAGAGGCCGGGCTCAAGTCCGCAACCTTCGAGGTCAAGGCGCCCTACGCCTTCGGCACCTTGTCCGTCGAGGCCGGGACGCACCGCCTGGTGCGCATCTCCCCGTTCGACAACCAGGGCCGCCGCCAGACCTCCTTCGCGGCGGTGGAGGTCATCCCGCTGATCGAGTCCGATGACACGATCGAGATCCCCGAGACCGAGTTGAAGATCGACGTCTTCCGCTCGTCGGGCCCCGGCGGGCAGTCCGTGAACACCACGGACTCGGCCGTGCGCATGACCCACATCCCCACGGGCATCGTCGTGTCCATGCAGAACGAGAAGTCGCAGATCCAGAACCGTGCGGCCGCCCTGCGCGTGCTGCAGTCCCGTTTGCTGTTGCAGCGCAAGCAGGAGGAAGAGGCCAAGAAGAAGGAACTGGCCGGGGACGTCAAGGCATCCTGGGGCGACCAGATGCGCTCCTACGTGCTCAACCCGTACCAGATGGTCAAGGACCTGCGCACCAACCACGAAGAGGGCAACCCCCAGTCGGTCTTCGACGGCGGCATCGACGCGTTCGTCGACGCCGGAATCCGCTGGCGCGCGGGTGCCCTGAACAACGCTTCCGAGGAGTAAGTCTGCTCCGTCGCGGTGCGGATCGAGCGGACCCAGAAACACATGGCAAAGAAACAGAACGACGACGGCCGCCGGATCGTCGCGAACAACAAGAAAGCCCGGCACGACTACGAGATCCTGGACACCTACGAGGCCGGACTGGCACTGATGGGTACCGAGGTGAAGTCCCTGCGGATGGGGCGTGCGTCGCTGATCGACGGTTACTGCGGATTCGATCGCCGCGGTGAACTGTGGCTGGAGAACGTGCACATCCCCGAGTACCTCCAGGGTTCCTGGACCAACCACTCCGCCAAGCGCCGCCGCAAGCTGCTGCTGCACGCCAGCGAGCTGGCCAAGATCGAGCAGAAAACCCGCGAAGCCGGCTTCACGATCGTGCCGCTCAGCCTGTACTTCCTGGACGGCAAGCGGGTGAAGTGCGAGATCGCCGTGGCCCGCGGCAAGCGCGAGTACGACAAGCGCCAGGCTCTGCGCGAGGCCCAGGACAACCGCGAGGCACAGCGCGCGATGCGCTACCGCAACATGCGCTGAGTGCGGGCCCACCGTCGTCGTCGCTGCCTCATGCACCTTGTCCGCGGCGGCGGTGGACGGCTATGATGAAACGTCCGGATCCAGCGGGAACGCGAGGTTCCGGAAGTTGGTTGACAACCACATACGGGGATGATCGGTTTCGACGGTGTGAGTCGATTCGAGAGAAGCGGGTCGAGAATGCGCAGTCATCTCGTAAACGTTCTGTGCAAACCAATAAGTGCCAATTCCAAGCGCACTGACTTCGCTCTCGCTGCCTGATTCAGCGACAGCAGTCTGTCAGCCCGGGTTCGCCTTCGGCCCGGGACCTGGCATCAGCTAGAAGGCCAATGCTTCAGCAGCACGTCGCGGGCTGCTGAGGGACTTTCACGCGACTGAGCCCGTTGGTCACTTGTGTGCATGATGGCCAGGGCTGAGAAAATCACACGCACACTGCACCCGGAGAAGTCTTGATGACACTGCACCGGACGGGGGTTCAATTCCCCCCATCTCCACCATTTGTTCGGACGAGGGCCGTCTCCACCGTCACGGTGGGGGCGGCCCTCGTCTGTGTACGACCAGGCCTGCAGGTTGCACTGTGGAAGACTGGAACCAGTCCAAGTCCGAGCACACCCAGGCACCGGAGGTCCACCGACGTGAGCTACGAACGTCCCCAGAACACGAACGATCCTTCCGCGCAGCCCCCGCAGTACGGCGTGCGCGTCCCCGAGGGACAGCAGCAGCCGCAGTACGGACAGCCTGCACAAGGCGGGCCCGACGGCGCTCGGAACGCCGAGGAGCCGTGGAACGACAACGGCCCGGCCCAATCTGCCCAGCCCACGCAGTACGGTCAGCCCGGTCACGGCGGCCAGAACTACTACGTCCCCGCGGCGGGCGGGAACAACCAGAACCCGTACGACCAGCCCTATGTGGCCCCGCCTGTGGCGCCGGGCCGTGGCCTGGCCATCGCGGCGCTTGTGCTGGGCATCATCAGCATCGTCCTGTTCTTCCTGGGCCTCACGGTCCTGCTGGCGCTGCTGGGTCTGGTCTTCGCGATCATGGCTCTGATGAAGGCGCGCAAGGTCCCTGGATCCCGCAAAGGGCTGGGCATCACGGGCCTGATCCTCAGCATCGTGGGCCTGGTGCTCAGCGGCATCGCGCTGACCTTCTGGATCGTGGTCGGTGGAATGGCCTGGCAGATCATGCAGGATCCGGCCGCCCAGGAATGCATCTCGCAGTACATGGAGGACCAGGACCAGGCCGCCTACGAGCAGTGCCTCCAGGACGTCGTCAACACTTCCAATTCCTGACCTGTCTTCCTGACCTTCGCGGTGAAAGCCGAGTCAACGACGGCGCCCCTCGGCTTCCGCTGAACAGTTCACGGCAGGCGAGGGGGGCCGTCGTCGGGGGCGGGGGGCCCGGGCAGGCGGCGCTGAGTTCGGGCACCCGTTCGTGGGGGCGCCCATTGGTGACCGCGGCGTTGCCGCCGAACGGCCCGGGGGTGCCGTCCAGTGCCGTGAACCGTCCGCCGGCCTCTTCAACGATCGGCACCAGGGCGGCCATGTCGTGCAGGTTCAGTTCGGGTTCGGCTGCGATGTCCACCGCCCCCTCGGCCAGCAGGCAGTAGGACCAGAAGTCCCCGTAGGCGCGCGTCCGCCACACACGGTCGGTCAGGTCGATCAGTGCGTCGCGTCGGCCGAGTTCCTTCCACCCGGTCAGCGACGAGAAGGACAGGGAGGCGTTCTCGAGCTGATCCACCTGGGACACGCGGATCTGTTCGGCCTTGGCCAGGGAACGGCCGGTCCAGGCCCCGGACCCGGTGGCAGCCCACCAGCGTCGGCCCAGAGCCGGTGCGGAGACCACGCCCACCACGGGCTGGCCGTCGTCGATCAGGGCGATCAGGGTGGCCCACACGGGAACACCGCGGACGAAGTTCTTTGTGCCGTCGATGGGGTCGATCACCCATTGGCGGGAGCCGCCGCCAGTGCTGCCGAATTCTTCCCCCAGGACGCTGTCACGCCCGCGGGCGCGGGCCAGCTGGGAGCGGATCAACTGCTCCGCCTCCCGGTCCGCGTCGGTGACCGGCGTCAGGTCCGGCTTGGTCCCCACCTGCAGGTCCTGGGCCTTGAAACGGCGCGTGGTCAGGGCATCAACGGCATCCGCGAGTACGTGGGCAAGGCGCATGTCATCGGTGTAGGTGCTGGGAGATCGCATGACCTCCAGGCTAGCCGATCACCTCATCGCCCCAGGTGCTTCTCGTTCTGCTCCTCGTCCCGCCCGGACCCGAGCAACCGGCGCAGGGACTCCAGCCGAGCAGGCCCGGCCTCTCCCGCGTGCCCGTCGGCCACCCACGCGTCCAGGGCACAACCCACGGCGTCTGCCAGGTGCGTGCAGCCCTTGGGGCAGTCGGCGATGGCCTCGCCGAGTTCGTCGAAGGACTCGACGATCCGGTCCGGGTCCACGTGAGCGAGCCCGAAGGACCGCACCCCGGGTGTGTCGATGATCCACGTCCCGGGTCCCGTGTCCGGGACGCGCAGCGCAAGAGCGGACGACGACGTGTGGCGGCCACGTCCGGTCACGGCGTTGACTCCGCCCGTGGCCCGGTCCGCACCCGTGAGCGCGTTGACCAGGGTGGACTTTCCCACCCCCGAGTGGCCGAGCATGGTGGAGACCTTGCCGTCCACGTGTTCGCGCAGTTGTTGGACCAAGGCGGGGTCCAGGGGGAGGGAGTCGTCGGAGGCCTCGGAGCCCGCACCGGCCGGGCCGGAGGTCAGAACCGTCAGATCCAGTGCACGGTAGTGCTCGATCAACCAGGCGGGATCCCGAAGGTCCGTCTTGGTGATGCACAACAAGGGCTCGATCCCTGCGTCGTAGGCGGCAACGAGGGAGCGGTCGATGAATCCCGTCCGCGGTTCGGGGTCCGCCGCAGCCACCACGATCACCAACTGGTCCGTGTTGGCCACCACCACGCGTTCCACGGGGTCGGTGTCATCGGCACTGCGCCGCAGCAGCGTTCGACGGTCCTCCAGCCGCACCAGTCGGGCCAGGGTGTCCGGGGCGCCGGTGGTGTCGCCGACCAGTCCCACCAGATCCCCTGCGACCACCGGGGTTCGTCGCAGGGCCTTGGCACGGACTGCGGTCACCAACCGTTCGTCGTCGGTGTCCTCGGCCACCACCGCCGTGTAGCGGCCCCGGTCCACGGTCACCACCCGGCCGGTCTCCGCGTCCTCGAACGCCGGACGTTCCTTGGTCCTGGGCCGGGTGCCCTTCTTGTTGGCCCGGACCCGGACGTCGGATTCGTCCCAGTCGTAGTCCACCGAATTCCGACGGTTGCTCATCCGCGCCCCCGCGCGGACCCGGTCACCATGTCCGCCCACAGCTCGGGGAACTGGGGGAGGGTCTTGGCCGTGGTCGCGATGTTCTCCACCCGTACGCCGTCAACGACCAGCCCGATCACGGCGCCCGCGGTGGCCATGCGGTGATCGTCGTAGGAGCGGAACTCGCCTCCTCGCAATGCGGCGGGTCGGATGATCAAGCCGTCGGCGGTCTCCTCCGCGTCCCCGCCCAGGCGGTTGATCTCTGCGGTCAGCGCGGCCAGTCGGTCGGTTTCGTGGCCCCGCAGGTGGGCGATCCCGCGCAACCGGCATTCGGAGGTGGCCACGGCGCAGATCGCCGCAACCGTGGGGGCCAGCTCACCGGCTTCGGACAGGTCCAGGTCCACACCGGTGACCACGCTCGGCCCCCTCACGGTGAACTGCCCGTCCTGGAGATCGACGGTGGCGCCGAAGCGCGGGAGGATCTGCGCCCAGTGAGCACCACCCTGAGTGGTCTCCTCCGGCCAGTGCGGGACGGTGACTGTCCCACCGGTCACCACGGCGGCGGCCAGGAACGGGCCCGCATTGGACAGGTCCTGTTCCACCCGCACGTCGAAGGCGCGAATCGGACCGGGGGCAACGGTCCACTGTGCGGGCACCGAATCATCCACCCGCACCCCCACCTGGTGCAGGACGTCGACGGTCATCTCGACGTGCGGCATCGACGGCACCGCGGCTCCGGCGGGGGAGTCGTGCCGCAGCGTCAGGCCTTCTGTGAACTGCGAACCCACCAGCAACATGGCGGTCACGAACTGGGAGGAACCGGCGGCATCCACGGACAGGACACCTCCGGTCACCGTGCCACCCTCGGCCGGGCCGTGGATCGTGAACGGCAGGGCGCCGGCGCCGCCGTCGTCCACCGTGATGCCGAGCCCACGCAGGGCCTGGACCACGGGTCCCATCGGCCGCTTGCGTGCGTGGGGGTCGCCGTCGAACTGAGTGGCTCCTGGAATCAGGGCGGCCAGTGGCGGCACGAATCGCATGACCGTCCCTGCGAGACCGCAGTCCACGGAACGCTGCTCGTCCCCACCGGTGAAGGGGCGTGGGATGGGCTCGATGCCCAGATCGGGGCCGTACGGAGAATCGCCCGGGATCTCGGTGATCGTGGCGCCCAGTTCCCGCAGCGCGGCGATCATCAGGGCGGAGTCCCTGGAGTGCAGGGGAGAACGCAACCGGCACGGTCCGTCGGCCAACGCAGCCAGAACCAGCCACCGGTTGGTCAAGGACTTGGAGCCGGGGACAGTCAGCGACGATTCGACGGGGTCGGCCCCCACGAACGGAGCCGACCACAGTGGATGGACCGTGGTCGGCTCTGTTGCGGTGGCTTTCCCGGACTCTTCGTGGACCACGAATTCTCCGTTCGAGCGCATGTCAGGTTGTGGTGCTGATCCGCGGATCAGCGCATCAGGCGGAGGCCGTCTTCTGTGCCTTCTTGGCCTTCTTGGCGGCTGTTTTCTGGGCCTGCTCCCACCGCTTGGAGGCGTCCTTGCCGATGCCCTCGGCCTGCTTCTGGACGTCGTTGACGAAGTGCTCGGCGCGCCACATCAGCGACGGGCTGCCTTCGGTGTCCACGGCGGCCAGCATGGTGGCGCCCACCAGGGACACGTTCTTGAGTGCGGAGTTGCGACGCGCGGCACGCTGTTCCTTGGTGCCGTTGTCCGAGGCACGGAAGTCCAGGTACGCGTTGACCGCGGTGGTGGAGACCAGCACGGAGGCCGCCAGGCGGGGGGCCTTGCCGAGGGCGAACATGGCTGCCGATGCGACCTGAGCCGCGGCCAGGCCCTGCGCCACGACGGCGGAGTTGTTCAGAGCCGGGGCCGCCTGCGGGACGGCACGACGCATGGTGCTCAGAGCGGGATCGAGGTGCTCTGCGGCTGCCGATGAGTTACGGAAGCTGTCAATACCGTTGACGATGTAACCGGTGGCCAGCAGCGGACGTGCGATGCGGCGGACGATGCTCATGGGGTCCTCCTAGACGTTTACGGGGGCCGAACGACGCCGGGAACCTGCGTCCCGGCCCTCCGACCTGTTCCATCCTAACCAGCCTTACGGGAGGCAGGAACATTCGCGACGGGCAGGTTGTTGCCGCTTGTGGTCGGGTCAGGGGCATGCAGTCCGTGCAGCCAATGACGCGACAAGCAAAAGACGAGAGCCAGAGACAGACGGGAAGGACGGTGCCGATGTGGCCGTGGACGCTCGAACAGCTGTGCTCGACCGAGAGCCGACCGTGGGCACCGCGGGCCTAGACTTGTCGGCAATGAACGACGACGACACCGTGCGTACCACTCCGGGCTCACCCGGGGAGCCCAACGGGCGCAACGACCCGGAGGCGAGTGTGCCGCAAGAACCCGCGCCAGAACTACTCGAGGGCATCGATCCCGACCACGACGACTCCGCGGGGAACCCTGAGGACGACGCCGCGGAGGACAGCTTCGTGGACGTGGCCAACGAGACCCCCGCCGAACGCGCCGTGCGCTTCGAACGCGAGGCGATGGTGTACGTCGACCAGCTTTACGCGGCCGCTCTGCGGATGGCACGCAACTCAGCGGATGCCGAGGACTTGGTCCAGGAGGCCTACACCAAAGCGTTCTCCTCGTACCACCAGTACAAGCCGGGGACCAATCTCAAGGCCTGGCTGTACCGGATCCTGACGAACACCTACATCAACCTGTACCGCAAGCGTCAGCGCGAACCGCAGCAGGCCAACACGGACACGGTTGAGGACTGGCAGCTGCACCGGGCCGAACAGCATTCGTCGACCGGGCTGCGGTCGGCGGAGGTCGAGGCATTGGACCACCTGCCCGATTCCGACGTGAAGCGGGCGCTCCAGGACCTCCCGGAGGAGTTCCGGCTGGCGATCTACCTCTCGGACGTGGAGGGCTTCGCCTACAAGGAGATCGCGGACATCATGGCCACGCCCATCGGAACGGTCATGTCCAGGCTGCACCGCGGGCGGAAGCTCCTACGGGAGAAGCTCTCCGACTACGCGACGGACCGCGGCATCGACACCTCGGGCACGGGCCGACGCAAGACCTCAACGACTCAGGGCGCCACCACGAGCGCGAAGGCAGCGGTCACGGCCGCAGCGGGCACCGGGACCGACGGCGCCGCGACCGACCACCGACCGCAGGAAGCATGAGGGCAGGCATGAACGAGCAAGCCATCCAGAAGGAGTCAACAGCTCCCTCCGCACCGCTGGACGGTGCGGCAGCACCGTGTGGATGCAGTGGCGAACAGGTCGAGAGGATCTATGAGTACCTGGACGGGGCGCTGACCGTCGAGGACCTCAAGGAGATCGCCGCACACCTGGAGTCCTGCGAGGACTGCACTCATGAGAGCGAGCTCGAACAAGTCATCCGGACGGTCGTCAAGCGCTCCTGCAGTGAGACCGCGCCCGACACGTTGCGCTCGGCGATCATGACCCGCATCCACGAGGCCTGCGGGGAGACACCGAGAGGCTGATGCCATCCGTCATCCCGCCCGTCCCGCGAGGGGAACCGGACGAGAACATGGAAGGGGCCGGACACTCAGTGAGTGCCCGGCCCCTTCCATGTGTAGCCGAACGGCTGAGGAATCCACGCCGCGAGGGCGTGAGGTCTCAGGCGTTGGGCCGCTTGCCGTGGTTCGCCCCGTTCTTGCGGCGATCCTTACGCTTGCGTCCGCGCTTGCTCATGCGAACCTCCTAGATGTGCTGACCGGATGGGCTTGAGATTCTCGCCCGGGTCCAATCTGCTCCGGGGCGAGACACTGCCGACCATTCTCGCACATCCGCGAGCCCGCACCACCCAACGGCGGCAAAGCACACAGGCTGACCCGCGTGAGTACAGGCCGCGAACGGTCGGTCGGTCACTGAGGCTCGGGCAGGTCCAGCCAGGAGTACCACCCGCGGTGCAGAACCAGCCAGGCGATCAGACCGTACCCGGCTTGGCCTGGCTGACCGTCGTTGGCGGATAGGTCCTTGCGCCACTGCTCGTGGTGCTGCAGCGGGTTGAAGGTGTCCACGTAGATGTGATTGCGGCGGGTGACCACGTCGGCGTAGGCCGCAGACAGGTCAGCGATCTTCCGGTTGCGATCCGCATCCAGCGTGGGGGGAGGGCCGACCACCAGGACCTTGATGTTGTTCTGGGATGCGGTGTCCACGATGTTGGCCATGTTGAGCCGCGAACGTGCCGTGGTGATGCCCAGGTCCACGTCCGCCGTCGACGGGGAGATGACCACGCGGTTGTCGGCTCCGGACGAGAACCGACGAGCGGCCTCGCCGAACCAGCGGTCGTTGAGGGTCTCACTACCTTCGCCCGGAGCGGCCAGAACGTACGAGGAAATCGGGACGACGTCGTGGGGGGTCCGCGCCAGCACACGGCCGTACCATCCGAGAGCTCGGGGGTCACCGGTGCCGGCCAGCAGTTCGTCACCGACCGCGACAATTCTGATCCTGCGTTGGTCCACAGCTGTCCTTCTTCGATCTGCTCTTGGGGGAGGGGTGGGTGGGGGGGCATGGGTGCTTGCTTGTCAACGGTACACGGCGACCCAGATCTGTCCCGTGCGGGGGCCGCCCGGGGGGGGGGGGGGGTGGGGGGGGGGGGGGGGGGGGCTCCTTGCTTGCCAACGCCCCGCGGCCCCGCCCCCTTTCCGTGCGCGGCGCCGTGTGGGTGGAGGTGACTCAGCGGTTGTCGAAGAGTTCCTCGAGGATCGTCTCGTTCTCCAGGGCGTGCCGCTTGGCCGAACCATTGGCCGGGGAGGCGGACGCGGGGCGGGAGATCAGGCGGACCTTCCGGTCGAGTTCCGGCACCAGGTTGACCGCCATGAACGGCCAGGCACCCTGGTTGGCGGGCTCGTCCTGCGCCCAGGCGACATTCGCCTCCGGGTAGCGGGCCAGCTCGGCCTTGATCTCCTCGAGCGGCAGCGGGTAGAGCTGCTCGACGCGCACGATCGCCGTCGTCTTGTCGCCGCGTTCCTTGCGGTGGGCGATCAGGTCGTAGTACAGGCGACCCGAGACCAGGACGACATCGGTGACCGCCTTGGGATCCAAGCCCGCCTGGTCCTCGATCACGGTCTGGAACGTGCCCGAGGTGAACTCCTCGATCGGCGAGGCGGCGGCCTTGAGCCGGAGCAGCTGCTTGGGAGCGGCCACGATCAGCGGCTTGCGCGGACGCGAGTAGGCCTGGCGGCGCAACAGGTGGAAGTGGTTGGCCGGGGTGGAGGGCTGTGCCACGATCATGTTCTTCTCGGCGCACAGCGTCAGGAAGCGCTCGATACGGGCCGATGAGTGGTCCGGGCCCTGGCCTTCGAAACCGTGGGGCAGGAGCATGACCAGCGACGAACGCTGACCCCACTTCTGCTCGGCCGAGGAGACGAATTCGTCGACGATCGTCTGGGCGCCGTTGATGAAGTCACCGAACTGGGCCTCCCACACCGTCAACGCGTCGGGACGCTCGACCGAGTAGCCGTACTCGAAGCCGAGGACGCCGTATTCGGAGAGCAACGAGTTGTAGATCGACAGGGGAGCCTGGTCGTCCATCAGGTGGTTCAACGGGGTCCACTCGTCACCGGTGACGTTGTCGAAGAACACGGCGTGCCGCTGCGTGAAGGTTCCGCGGCGCACGTCCTGGCCGGACATACGGACGGGGATGCCCTCCATCATGAGCGACCCGAACGCCATGATCTCGCCCATGCCCCAGTCCACGCCGCCTTCGACGGTCATCTTGGCGCGGCGTTCGAGCAGCTTGGTGAGCTTGCGGTGCACGGTGAAGCCCTCGGGGACCTCCAGGTGCACCTCGCCCAGGCGGCGAGCGGATTCCGCGGACACGGCGGTGGACCGGGGGATCGAGACCCCGGAGTCCGTCTGCTGGGCGGACGGGCGCTCGATGTTCGCGATCGCGGCGGCGTCGCCCGTGACCAGCGGGACGTCGGAGGTCTGGGCGTCGTGGGTCTCCGTGAACACCCGTTCCAGGCGTTCCTGGTAGTCCTTGAGCGCGCGATCCGCCTCTTCCTGGCTGATGTCACCACGGCCGACCAGGTTGGCGGTGTAGACCTTACGGGTCGAACGCTTCTGTTCAATTGTGTGGTACATCAGCGGCTGGGTCATCGACGGGTCGTCGCCCTCGTTGTGGCCGCGACGGCGGTAGCACATCAGGTCGATCACGACGTCCTTGTTGAACTTCTGGCGGTACGCCAGGGCCAGCTGACCCACGTGCGTCACGGCCTCCGGATCGTCGGCGTTGACGTGGAAGACGGGGGCCTGCACGGAACGGGCGACGTCCGTGGCGTAAGCCGAGCTGCGGCCCGCCTCCGGTGCGGTGGTGAACCCGATCTGGTTGTTGACCACGATGTGCACGGTGCCGCCGGTCTTGTAGGCCGGGAGCTGGGACATCTGCATGACCTCGAACACGATGCCCTGGCCCGCCATCGCTGCGTCACCGTGGACCTGGATCGGCAGGACTGGGTAGGAACCGTCGCCTTCGGGACCGGCTGCCAGCACATCGGTCTTGGCGCGTGCGACGCCCTCGATCACGGGGTCGACGGCTTCCAGGTGTGACGGGTTGGCGCCCAGGTAGACCTGGGTCTGGTTGCCGTTGTCTGAGGTGAACGTGCCCTCCGTGCCCAGGTGGTACTTGACGTCACCGGAGCCCTCGGAGGCACGCGGGTCCTGGCTGCCCTCGAACTCGCGGAAGACCTGAGCGTAGGACTTTCCGGCAATGTTGGTCAGCACGTTGAGACGGCCACGGTGGGCCATGCCGATGACCACACCGGCCATGTTCTCGTCCGCGGCGTCCGAGATGACGGCGTCCAGCAGCGGGATGAGGGACTCGCCGCCCTCCAGGGAGAAGCGCTTCTGGCCGACGTACTTGGTCTGCAGGAAGGTTTCGAAAGCCTCTGCTGCGTTGAGTCGGCTGAGGATGCGGAACTGCTCGTCGCGCGTGGGCTTGGTGTAGCCCTTCTCGAGCTCGCCCTGGAACCACTCACGCTCGGCGGGGGTGTCCAGGTGCATGTACTCGACGCCTACGGTGCGGCAGTAGGCGTCACGCAGCAGGCCAAGGATGGTGCGCAGCGTGAGGGTCGGTGCGCCGCCGAAGCCACCGGTGGGCCATTCACGGTCCAGATCCCACAGGGTCAACCCGTAGGTGCGGATGTCCAGGTCCGGGTGGGTCCGCATGGTGTAGCCCACCGGGTTCATGTCGGCCATCATGTGACCGCGCACGCGGTAGGCGTGGATCAGCTGCTGGATGCGGGCGACCTTGTTGACCTGGGTCTCCGGGTTGACCTGGTTGTCCTGGGCCCAACGGACCGGTTCGTAGGGGACCTTGAGGCCCTGGAAGATCTCGTCCCAGAACTCGTCGCCCAGCAGGTAGGACTCGACCAGCTTGAGGAACTCACCCGAACCGGCACCCTGGATGACGCGGTGGTCGTAGGTGGAGGTCAGGGTGATGATCTTGGAAACGCCGATCCGCGACAGGGTGCGCGGGGAGGACCCGCGGTACTCGGCCGGGTAGTCCAACGCACCCACACCGATGATCGCGGCCTGGCCCTTGGACAGACGCGGAACCGAGTGCACCGTGCCGATGCCACCGGGGTTGGTCAGGGAGACCGTGGTCCCAGCGTAGTCCTCCATGGTCAGTTCACCCTTGCGGGCACGCTTGACCATGGCCTCGTAGGCGTCCCAGAACTGACGGAAGTCCAGGTCCTCGGCACCCTTGATGTTCGGGACCACCAGGTTGCGGGAACCGTCCTTGTTCGGAAGGTCGATGGCCAGACCGAAGTTCACGTGGGCGGGCTGGATGGCAACGGGCTTGCCGTCCTGGACGTCGTAGCTGACGTTCATGGACGGGAAGTGCTTGAGCGCCTTGACCACCGCGTAGCCGATGAGGTGCGTGAAGGAGACCTTCCCACCGCGGTTGCGGGCCAGGTGGGAGTTGATCACGATGCGGTTGTCGATCAACAGCTTGGCCGGAACGGCGCGCACGGTGGTGGCCGTGGGGACGGTCAGGGACGCATCCATGTTCGCGGCAACGGCCTTGGCGGGGCCACGCAGCTTCACGATCTGGTCCTGGGCCTCCTGCTCAGCGGGTGCCTTGCCGGAGGTCGATGCAGCTGAATCCACGGTGGTCTTCTTCTCCTGGGCCTGATTCGCGGTGGCTTTGGGTGCCTGGGCCTTGCTGATGGGAGCCTTTGCGTCGGCGCTTCCGGATGTCGTGGCGCGCTCGGCGGCCTTCTGCTGAGCCGCCGGTTTGGGCTGCACGTCGGAGGTTGCCTGCTGCGGCGTCTTGGGCGGCCCGGCCTCGGTGGTCGCGGCCTCGTCGGAACGCTGCGAGGTGGCGGGGGCCTTCTCGCCGGTCGGAGCCTCGGCATCGGTCTTGGAATCGGGCTTGGTGCCGGAGGAGTCCGTAGCGGCCTGGGTACCGGCCTGGTCGCCGTCAGCCTTGTCCATGGCCTCGAAAATGGGCCACCAGTCCCTGTCCACCGTGTTCTTGTCGGCTCGATACCTCTTGTAGAGGTCCTCGACGAGCCATTCGTTGCCCGCAAACTCTTCGGGGATCAGGTCTCGTGGTGTGCTCGCCACTTGGCTACGCCTCATTCTCTCGTCTTGATCCGGTGACCCTCATTGGTCACGCCAGTCGGCCGCGAACCCGGCAGAGATCCCGGTCCCGAGAATCGATGGGTGATCTGGGCCGCGACGTGGGCGACCAACGCTGGTCACCCACGGTCACCGACCTTCCCCGTCGATCTCGAGACGCCGTCAGCAGCCGGACGGTCGCACTTCGCGCAAGTCTAGTGTTCGCGGCAACATACGGCCAACAGCTGACGGCCGATCGGCGGGTCCACCGGTTCGCCGTCGTCGCAGTTCGTGACCCGCGGAATCCGGCACCCGGTGTGCCTCGGTGGCGAATGCAGGACCCTCGCCCTCGACATGGCGGACAGGTGCCCCGTGCGCCCGTTACGCCCTACAGTTGTGCGCGTGCGTTTTCTCAACACCCCCGTCACGGATCTGACCTACAACGACGTGTTCCTGGTGCCGTCGTCCTCGCGCATCACCTCGCGCTTCGACGTCGACCTGCGCACGGCCGACCCAACGGGTGCGACCACTCCGTTGGTGGCGGCGAACATGACCGCCGTGACAGGTAAGCGCATGGTCGAGACCATGGCTCGACGCGGAGCGTTGGGCGTTCTGCCGCAGGACATCCCGGCGGACGTGGTGGCGCGGGAAACGGCCTGGGTCAAGAGCCGGTCACCCCACTTCGAGTCCGTGCGCTCCATGCGGCCGCACGACACCGTTCACGATGCCCTGGCCAAGTTGCGTCGGCATGCTCACGCGTCGATCGTGGTCACCGACGACGACGGCCGGTTCCAGGGCCTGGTGCTGGAGGGCGACTGCCAGCAGGTCGACCGGTTCACGCAGCTGCACGTGGTCATGCGCACGGATGTCCCCGTGTTCACGGTTGACGAGTTGACCGCGGGGAAGACGAGCGACTCCGGTGCACCGTCCACCGGCGCCGCCGGGCTCTACGAGGCGATGGCCCAGGCCAGCACCCGCTTGGAACGCGCCCGCGTGCACGTGGCTCCGGTGGTCGACGGCGAGCGGGTGGTCGGGGTGATCAGCCGTCAGGGTGCGGTTCGCTCCACGATCTACACGCCCAACCTCGATGCCAACGGTGCGCTCAAGGTCGGCGCGGCCGTTGGCATCAACGGGGACGTCGCGGACAAGACCCGACAGTTGGTCGACGCCGGAGTGGACGTCCTGGTCGTGGACACCGCCCATGGACACCAGCGGAAGATGGTGGAAGCCCTCTCGATCGTGCGCGAAACCGCCCCGGACCACCCGATCGTCGCTGGCAACGTGGTGACCGCCGACGGCGTGCGGGACCTGGTGGACGCCGGTGCCGACATCGTGAAGGTCGGCGTGGGGCCGGGGGCGATGTGCACGACGCGCATGATGACCGCCGTCGGGCGCCCGCAGTTCTCGGCAGTGCTCGAATGCTCCGCGGCTGCGGCTGAACTCGGTGCCCACGTCTGGGCCGACGGTGGGGTCAAGTACCCGCGAGACGTGGCGCTGGCCTTGGCCGCGGGGGCCAGCCAGGTCATGATCGGGTCCTGGTTCGCCGGGACCTGGGAGGGGCCGGGGGAGCTCAACCAAGACGCTGACGGTCGCTACTACAAGGAGAGCTTCGGAATGGCCTCAACCCGTGCCGTTCTCAATCGGACGCAGGGCCAGGAGGCCTTCGAGCGTGCCCGGAAGGCCATCTTCGAAGAAGGCATCTCGAGCTCCAAGATGTACCTGGACCCGCGACGCCCTGGCGTGGAGGACCTGGTCGATCACATCACCGCCGGGATCCGCAGCTCGATGACCTACGCCGGTGCGACCAACCCGCGCCAGTTCGCCGACCGCGCCGTCGTGGGGGTGCAGAACCTCTCCGGTTACGAGGAGGGTCAGGCTCGCCGCGAGAGCTGGGGCTGACGCCGCCCCTCTGTTCGCAGGAGGGTCTGCTACGATCCCAGCGCACATGAAAATCATTATCAAGTAGACGCACCGACGCGCTGCTTGATGCACCGCGGCCCCGGGCCGCTTAGAAATGGACAGACTCTTGCGTCTCCGAAACAACACCCCACGTCAGTCCACGAAGCCCAGGCGCGGTTCACCCTCGGGTAGCAGCACCCGCCGCGGCGTGGCCGCCTTGGTGGGCATCGGGTCGCTGGCGCTCGCCGGTTGCTCGGGAGGGCAAGGGCAGTCCGATGACGACGTGATCACCGTGGTGACCACGACGGCGACCTACGCGGATGTGGTGGAGCAGGTGGCGGGTGACCGTATCGGCTCCGGCGTTGAGGTCATTCCGGTGATTGATTCACCCACCCAGGACCCCCATTCCTACGAGGCGACTCCGCAGGACAAACTCACGGTGCGTGACGCCGACCTGGTGGTGCTCAACGGTGGCGGGTACGACGCCTTCATGGAGGACCTGGCCGCGGAAACGGACGCACCGGTCGTCGACGCCGTCGAGGTGTCGGGACTGGAGGAGGCTACCGACTCCGCTGGCGGACACGGCGATGAGCACGACGACGAACACGCAGACGAACATTCCGAGGAGCATTCCGACGAGCATTCCGACGAGCACGGTGCGTCGAGCGGACACGACCACGGTTCGTTCAACGAACACGTCTGGTACGACTTGGACGCCATGGGGTCGCTGGCCGGGGCGGTGGCCGGGGAACTCGGCGCTCTGGACGCCGGGCACGCCGAGGACTACACGGGCAACGCGGAGGATTTCCGGGGTTCGGCCGAGGAACTGCACCACCGCGTGACCGAACTGGGGCTCTCCGGTGACTACCTGGCGACCGAACCCGTGGCCGACTACCTCCTGGAGGACGCGGGGCTGCACAACGTGACACCGACGGCCTTCGCCGTGGCTGTCGAGGACGGCACCGATGCCTCGCCGTTGGTCTACGAGGACGTTCGCACGATGATCACGGGAGACGGTGGGGGATCCGACCTGGCACTGCTGGCCTACAACGAACAAACGTCCACCGGGCAAAGTGACGATCTACGGGCCGAAGCGGAGGGCGCCGACCTGCCCGTGCTGGCGTACAGCGAGTCCGTTCCCGATGACCAGGACTACCTGAGCTGGATGAGCGAGAACGTGGATCACCTGGAGCGAACGTTGGGCAAGGGCACCGCCCCTACGGACCACCCCGCTTCGACGGAAGCGAGTGGATCCTGATGAGCGCACAGTCGCAGGCCGTGCAGCCGGTGGCCTCCTTCCACGACGCTGCCCTCTCCTTCGGTCACCGCTCGCTGTGGAAGGGCTTGAACCTGGACATCCAGCCTGGTGAGCACATCGCCGTGCTGGGCGGGAACGGGACCGGAAAGACCTCCCTGCTGCGCGTCCTGCTCGGCCTGCAGCGGCTCAGCCACGGCTCCGTGCAGGTGGCCGGACACCCCGCCCGGCGGGGTTGCACGGACATCGGGTACGTCCCCCAACAGCGGGCTTTCGACGACCGGACCCCGTTGCGGGGGCGCGACCTGGTGGGCATGGGACTGGACGGTCACCGGTGGGGTCTGAGGGTCCTGGGCCGACGGGCTCACCGTGCCAAGGTCGAGTCCCTCCTAGAGCGCGTGGGGGCGCTCGACTACGCGGACGCCCCGGTGGGCGAGCTCTCCGGGGGTGAACAACAGCGACTCCGGGTGGCGCAGGCACTGGCCACGGACCCGGGCCTGCTCCTCTTCGACGAGGCCCTGCTTTCCCTGGACCTTCGTCGGCAACAGCAACTTGCGAGTCTGGTGGCGGAACAGCGTGACCGTACGGGTGCCGCTGTGTTGTTCGTGACCCACGACGTCAACCCGATCATCGACGACGTCGACCGCGTGCTCTACCTGGCCAACGGGTCCTTCCGCATCGGCACGCCGTCGGAGGTGCTACGTTCCGAGGTCCTTTCCGACCTCTACGGAACGCGCGTCGAGGTCATGAACGTGGCGGGCCGTGTTCTGGTGGTCGGTACCGAGGTCCTGGACCACTGCCATGCACCCGAACGACCGGAAGGGGTGGTCCTGTGAACTGGGACGTCACCTGGGAGAACCTGGTGGGCTCCGTGTTCGTCTTCGAGCGCTACGGGGAACTGCTGGTTCTGCTGCAGAACTCGATCTGGGCCGGTGCACTCATCGGGTTGGTGGGGGGGATGATCGGCACGTTCGTGATGATGCGTGACATGGCATTCTCCGTCCACGGGATCGCCGAACTGTCCTTCGCGGGTGGGGCGATTGCACTGCTGGTGGGCGCGGACATCGTCACAGGGTCGCTCCTGGGCTCGATCCTTGCTGCCGTGATCATGGGGGTCGTGGGGGCGCAGTCCCGGGAATCCAACTCCGTGGTCGGCGTACTGATGCCGTTCGGACTGGGCGTGGGAATCCTGGCGCTGGCCCTCTACCAGGGGCGCAGTGCCAATCGGTTCGCGCTGCTCACGGGGCAGATCGTGTCCGTGGACGACGTCCAGTTGGTGTCCATGGCCGTTCTCTCCGCCGTGGTGATCGGCGGGCTGCTGTTGGTCTGGCGCCCCCTGACGTTTGCCAGCACGGACCCGTTCGTGGCGCAAGCACGGGGGCTGCCCATGCGTGGCCTGTCGATCCTCTTCATGCTGCTGCTCGGGGTTGCGGTCGCGCTGTCCGTGCAGATCGTCGGTGCCCTGTTGGTGCTGGCGCTGCTGATTTCGCCCGCGGCGGCGGCCATGAACCTGTCCGCCTCGCCCGTCAAGATCGTGATCCTGTCCGTGGTGTTCGCGGAGACGGCCATGGTGGGAGGCATCCTCCTGGCCCTGGGCGGCGCACTGCCGATCAGCCCCTACGTGACCACCATTTCATTCCTGATCTGGGTCGGCTCCTGGGCCCTCCGGAAGATCAGGACCTCCAGCGGTGGCCGCACGGGGACCGACGACGCCCACGGTCACGTCACCGGCGACGACGGCTACAGCAACACCGGGACGGCGCCGGGCACTCCGTCAACGGTCACGGGTAGCTCGCCCAGCGGCTCGCCGTCGGCATAAACCACGTGTTGGCCGGTGATGCGCACGTGACTCACCGGTGTGATCTCAACCTGGCGGACGCTGACGTGGTCACCCGTGTAGATCGACGGGAACAGCCGTAGGAACCGCAGCCTGGTCAGCGGGTCCACCACGAACAGATGGAGGCGCCCGTCGGTGGGGTCTGCCTCCGGGACAATGCGCAGACCGCCACCGATCGACGACGTGTTGGCCACGTTGACCATGAGCGCCTCCCTGCACTGCAGGGAGGACGACCCGGTGCGTTCCGGTGTCGGCGCGGACAGATCACGCGGAGACTCTGAGGGCTCCGGGGTCGGTGTGACGGCGAGGCCGTAGATGTGCGGCGGGTGTCGCACCACCTCCACGGCCAGGGCGAACAGGTACTTGAGGGAACCCGCCGGTCGCTTCCACCGATTGGCCCGCTGGTTGACGGCAGCGTCGATCCCTGCGCACAGTGCGGTGGCGAACCAGGCCGTCGACCCGTCGTCGAACCGGACCCGCCCCAGATCCATGGGCACGGGCCCGAGGTCCAGGCGCCTGAGGATGCGCCCGGCAGCGGCCTCTGGGTCGTCGTGAGGAGTACCCCAGTGCCGCGCAAGATCATTGCCGGAACCGCACGGAACCAGCCCGAAGGGGATTCTCGTACCCCGCTCGGCGGCGCGGTCGAGCAGCACGTTGAGCACCAGGTGGGCCATGCCGTCTCCACCCACGGCCACGACGGCGCACGGAGCCTCCGCCAGGTCGGTCAAGGCGTGCCGCAGGGAAGCGCTCCAGGTGGCCATGGTCCCGGGCTCACCCTCGGGTGGCTGCGTGCCGAGGATCTGGGTGCTGTACCCGTTGGCCCGGAACACGGCCGCCGCTGTACGGGCGGCGCGAGCAATCCGACCGTTCTTGGCCGTGAGATCTCCGACCAGCAGAATCAGCCGCGCGTCGACGGGTCCGGAGGCCTGCACAGTGTTCACGGGCCGCCTCACCCTCGGTCGTCCGAGTTGGCCGTGCGACCGGTGTCCGCGCGGCACTGCCGGCACAGACCGACGATCTCGAGCGTGTGGTCCAGGTCCGTGTAACCGTGCGCACTGGCCGTGCGTTCCGCCCAGGCCTCCACGGCCGGAGCTTCCAGCTCCACGGTCGCTCCGCACGCGCGGCAGACCAGATGGTGGTGGTGGTGTTCTGCTTCGCAGCGACGGTAGATCGCCTCGCCGTCGTCGTTGCGGAGGACGTCCACCTCCCCGGCTTCCGCAAGGGACTGGAGCACGCGGTAGGTGGTGGCCAGGGAGACGCGCTCGCCGCGGTCGCGGAGACGGCTGTGCAACTCCTGGGTCGAGATGAAATCCGTGCGGGAGTTCAGGGCGGCGCGCACGGCGCGGCGCTGCTTGGTGTTGCGGGCCTGACCGGTGGTGGGCTCTGCCTGCCCCGTGGGGGGTGGTGCGGAGTCTGCCGAACTCACGAATTCTCTCCTGAAGACGCTGGATCCTGCGGGCCGATACGGCGCTGGGGGTTCCTCCAGGGTATCCGGCGACGCGACGGTCGCGCTGGGGGGGCGCGTGCGACGCTCGCTAGGCTGGTGGCGGACCAACCGGAGCCCAGACCTGTGCAGGAGGTCGCCATGGAACTGACCAAGTTCACCCACTCGTGTGTGCGCATCCAGGAGGGCGACACCACGCTGGTGATCGACCCGGGGAACTTCTCCGAGGTCGAGGACGCCATGACCGGTGCCGACCACGTGCTCATCACCCACACGCACCCCGATCATCTGGATCCCGAGCGGGTTCCCGAGCGGCTCCGGCAGGACCGCGACGTCCACGTCTGGGCGCCGGGATCCGTTGCCGCGGACCTGCGGGAGACGTTGGGGGAGGCGGCTGCCGACCCCTCCGGCAACGAACGGATCCACGACGTCGACGCCGAGACCGAACTGCAGCTGGGCGGGGTCAAGGTCAACACCTTCGGCGGCCAGCACGCCCTGATCCACCCGTTGATCCGCACAGTGGACAACGTGGGTTACCTGCTCAACGACCGGCTCTACCACCCGGGCGACAGCCTGGTGGTCCCGCACGACATCGAACCCAGCACTGTCCTGGTGCCGCTGCACGCGCCGTGGTCCAAGATGTCAGAGGTGATCGACTTCCTCATCGCCGTGGGTGCGGAGCAGGCCTACCAGATCCACGACGCGCTGCTCTCCGACAACGGCTTCGGCATCGTGGAGAAGCAGGTCACCGCCTTCGCCGCCAAGTACGGCACGACCTACACCCACCTGGCGACCGGGACCACGGTCCAGGTCTGACCCAGGTCCGCAGTGCCCCGCAGCCCCGCCGCGCGTCAACCCGCCGAGCGTCAACCCGAGGAGAGACTCATGAGCACCATCTTCACCAAGATCATCGACGGCGAGATCCCGGGCCGGTTCGTCTGGCAGGACGAACGCTGCGTGGCGTTCCTGTCGATCGCACCGCTGGCCCAGGGACACACGTTGGTGGTCCCGCGCGAAGAGGTCGATCACTGGCTGGACCTGGAGCCCGAGCTGGCCGCGCATCTCATGAAGGTCTCCCAGGTCATCGGACAGGCGCAGGACCAGGTCTGGTCGCCCAAGCGGGTGGGGCAGATGATCCAGGGCTTCGAGGTCCCGCACTGCCACATCCACGTGTGGCCCACGAACTCCATCGAGGAGTTCGACTTCGCCAACGTCGATCAGAACCCTGATCCGGAACTCATGGAGCAGTCCGCGGAGCGCATCCGCCAGGCCCTTCGCAGCGCGGGACACGAACAGCAGGTCCCGCAGAGCTGACCGAAGCGCAGCGACCGTAGGACTTTGCGCACGGAATTCTGCCGATCACCCCCTCGGATTGGCAGAATTCCGTGCGCGAAGTTCCTCCGGGCCTCCGTGGGGCGTGGATCAGCTGCGGGTGGCGTCTCGCAAGGCCTTGCGGATGCGCTTGGCGGACACCGTGTGGGCCGTTCCCAGCTCCTGGGCGAAGAAGGACACCCGCAGTTCCTGCAGTTCCCACTCGACGGCGGCCAAGGCGGCCGGGACGGGAAGCCCGGCGGGTACAGCGTTGACGGCAGCGTCCAGCTCGTCCTCGAGCGACTGTACTTCAAGCATGTTGGTGGTGTCCCGTTGGATCGCGGAGGCCCCCACCAGCTTGTCCACCCGGACCTGCATGGCCTTGACGTAACGCGGGAGATGTTGCAGATTCGCCCACCCAGTGCGGGTCACGAACTCCGGATCGACCAACCGGTCCAACTGCTCGCGCAGATCGGCGAACGCGTTGACCGCGGCCATGGACGACGGCCGCTTGATGAGCTTGCGCACCGTGTTGGCGTCGGTCAGGACCTGAGCCACCAGGGCGGTGACCTGGAAGACCGTGTCGATCAGGTTGGCCCGCACGAGGTCGAAGAGTGCGTCGAACTCCGCACGTGTCCACGGCGGCTCGGCCGGAACCAGCTTGTCGACGGCGGCGCGGGTGCAGTCCGTGATGAGTGCCTCCACGGACCCGTGCGGGTTTTGGGTGAACACGAGCTTCTCGCGGTTGTTCAGGTGGTCGGAGACGTAGCGCTGGGTCGAGGGCAGACGCCGCAGCAGCAGGGCGATGGTGCCGCGGCGTTGGGCAGCGCGCTGGTCCTCCGCCGTGGTGAAGACCCGAACCTGTGCCGTGGGCCCGTCCGCCGACCCGTCCTTCGAGCGGGCGGGCTCCTTACCCGTGGAGCGGGTTGCACCGGGGGAGGGTGTGGCGTCCAGGGCCGGCCAGCCCGTGATGCGCTGCCCGGCAACGACGGTGTTGACCTTCCTGGGCAGGTCCTCGGACGGCCACTCGGTCACTCCGTCGCGTTCGAGCGCGTTCGGAGAACCTTGGTTCGCATCCGCGGACCCGCCGCCACGGGAGCCCTTCGAGCGCGAACCGGCCTCGGAGTCCTGGCCACGGCCGCCGTTGCGCGTGGAGGCTGCTTTCGCGCGGGCCGGGCTGGGCGCGTCCGGAAGAGCGTCCGCGGTGGTTCCCAGAGATTGTGCGAGGGCCTGACGCACCTGGTCCCTGAGTTGGATCTGCAGGGTGTCCAGGTCCTCGCCCTCACCCAGGACACGGTTGCGGGAATCGCGCACCTCGAAGTGCATCCGGAGGTGCTCGGGCACCCGCGACCAGTCCCAGGACCCGGGCTCGACGACCACACCGCGCAGACGGCGCAGCGCCAACTCCACAGCGGATTCCAGGTCGTCCGTGGCCGGATCCGCTTCCGCTGCCAGGAGCTCGACGACCTGCCGTGCGACGTCGGGAGCGGGAACCACGTTCTTCCGCACCGCCTTGGGCAGGGACTTGATGAGCGCGGTGACCAGTTCGGTCCGCAGCCCCGGGATCTGCCACTTGAAGGGTTCGGGGGACAACTGGTTGAGGAACAGCACGGGGACGCGGACCGTCACACCGTCCGCACGGCGTGACTGCGAACCGGCCGAGTTCGAGCCCGGGGCCGACGGCGCGAACGTGTAGTCCAGGTCCAGGGTCAGCTGACCGCCCTCCGTGGCCTGCACCCACTGGCGGGGGAAGGCGGCGTCGTCCCAGTCCGCGGCGTCGTCGTCGATCAACGCGTCGGGATCGAAGTCCAGGAGGTGCTCGTGGTCCTGGCGGGCCTTCTTCCACCACGTGTCGAAGTGGCGTTGGGACACGACCTCGGAGGGGACACGGGCGTCGAAGAACTCGAACAGTGCCTGGTCGTCGGCCTTCAGATCCTTCCGCCGCAGCCGGTTCTCGAGTTCCTCGACTTCCGCGAGCTTGGCGCGGTTGCGCGCCACGAAGCGGTGCCGGGTCTCCCAGTCACCTTCCACCAGCGCGTGCCGGATGAACAACTCGCGCGAAGTCTCCGGGTCCACCCGCCAGTACCCGACGGGGCGGTCCGTGACCAGGGGAACCCCGTAGAGCGTGACCCGTTCCTTGGCCATGACCGCTCCGCGGGAACGGGACCAGTGCGGTTCGGCGTAACTGCGTTTGACCAGGTCACCGGCCACTTCCTCGATCCAGGAGGGTTCGACGGCGGCGTTGGTCCTGGCCCAGAGCCGACTGGTTTCCACCAGCTCCGCGGAGACCACGAAGTCGGGTCGCTTCTTGAACAGGTCTGAGCCCGGGAAGATCGAGAACCTGGTTCCGCGGGCCCCCTGGTAGTCACGGGTGCGTTCGTCCCGCACCCCGACGTGGCTCAGGAGGCCGGCGAGCAGGGACTTGTGAACGCTCTCCGTGGCGCCGGCCGGGTCGATCTCCCGGGACCGGCCCACGTCGATGCCCACCGTCCTGCCCATCTGACGCAGCTGTGCGTAGAGGTCCTGCCACTCCCGGATGCGGAGGTAGTTCAGGAACTCCCGCCGGCACATGCGACGGAATGCGGAACTCGACAGCTCGTCCTGCTGCTCCTGCAGGTGCTGCCACAACAGCAGGTATCCAGAGAAGTCGGAGGTCTTGTCCCGGAACCGGGAGTGGAACTCGTCGGCCACCTGGCGCTTGTCCTGGGGACGCTCGCGGGGGTCCTGCACGGTCAGGGCCGCCGCAAGGATCATCACTTCACGGGCACAGCCACGGCTTTGGCCTTCCACGATCATCCTGCCTAGCCGTGGGTCCACGGGCAGCGCGGCCAAGGCCCGGCCGGTCGCGGTCAGGGGTGAGTTGGTCGCCGGTCGTCCGCGGCCCCCACGACGACGGCGTCCTCCCCGGCCCGCCGAGCCGTGCTCGCCGTCGTCGGGACGCCCGCGGCCGGAGCCCGCGGAGGTCCGCAGCGCACCGAGTTCCCGGAGCAACGCCACGCCGTCCTTGACCGCCCGCGACTCCGGCGGTTCCACGAACGGGAAGCGCGCGATGTCGTCGGGGCCGGCGACCACGCCCGCTGCCGTCATCTGGAGGATGACCGAGGCCAGGTTGGTGCGCAGGATCTCCGGGTCCGTGAACTCGGGGCGGGACTCGAAGTCTTCCTGCGAGTACAGGCGGATGCAGATTCCGTCCGACACGCGCCCCGACCGCCCGGCCCGCTGGTTGGCCGAGGCCTGCGAGATCCGTTCGATCGGCAACCGCTGCACCTTGGTGCGCGTCGAGTAGCGGGAGATGCGCGCGGTCCCGGGGTCGATCACGTACTTGATCCCTGGAACGGTCAAAGAGGTCTCGGCCACGTTGGTGGCCAGGACGATCCGGCGCGTCCCCACACCGCCCTGGGGGGAGGTGAACACCCTGTGCTGTTCGGCCATCGTCAAGCGGCCGAACAGCGGCAGGATCTCGGTTCCGCCCAACCTCGGGTGGCCCTTGACCAGGCCCTCGAGGGCCTCTTGGGCGTCGCGGATCTCACGCTCACCGGGGAAGAACACCAGGATGTCGCCCGGCTCCTCCCGCGCGAGTTCTTCGACGGCTTCCAGGACGGCGTCGATCGGGTCCCGGTCCTCCTCGTAGATCCGGGCGCTGCCCGCGCGCGGACCGCTGCGGTCGGTGGCGGGGGAACCGGCGTCGGCACCGGTCGGGGAGTCGCCCTCCGCGACGTCGTCGAAGGAGGAGGCCTCGGCGGTCAGCGGACGGTACCTGATCTCCACCGGGTAGGTGCGGCCCGAGACCTCGATCACGGGGGCCGGTTCAGGTTCTGTGCCCTCGGCGGCACCCGAAGGCAGCGGTTGGTGGAAGTGCTTGGCGAAGCGCTCCGGGTCGATCGTGGCCGAGGTGATGATGACCTTGAGGTCCGGGCGCTGCGGAAGGACGTTCTTCAGGTAGCCCAGCAGGAAATCGATGTTCAGGGACCGCTCGTGGGCTTCGTCCACGATGATCGTGGAGTACTTCTGCAGCAGGCGGTCGTGCTGGATCTCGGCCAGCAGGATGCCGTCCGTCATGAGCTTGATCTTGGAATCCTGGCCCACCTCGGAGGTGAACCGCACCTGGTACCCGACGGTTTGGCCGACCTTCTGTCCCAGTTCCTCCGCGATCCGGTCCGCGACCGAGCGCGCCGCGATCCGTCGTGGCTGGGTGTGCCCGATCAGGCCGCGTTCGGCCAGGCCCATCTCCAGGCACATCTTGGGGATCTGCGTGGTCTTGCCGGACCCCGTTTCACCGGCGATCACGACCACCTGGTGCTCACGGATGGCGGCCTGGATGTCCTCCCGACGCGCGGAGACGGGCAGGTTCTGGGGATAGACGATCGTGGGCGGAGCGGACGGGGCGGTGGGCTCCGGGGACGTGCCGGGGGAGGTGTTGGTCATTGCCGCACCATTTTACGGCGCGGCACGAGGGATCGGGATGGTTCAGCGGTCAGCGTGCGCCCTTAGGATGGTCGGGCCGGGACCCGGTGCGGTAGCCCCTCGCACCTCACCGCCTGACCGTACATCCCTGGAACACCATCTCTGGAGCCGATCCGCCATGACCCGAACGCCCGACCAACGCCGTCGGCGGCAGGCCGTCGGAGGCACGATGTTCGGCGTCGGCATCGTCCTGTTGTTCATGGCCACGTGGATGTTCCCGGAGGGACTGATCCACGTGGCACGGGCCACCGCGGAGATCGATCCGGTTCCGATGACGGGACGTGGGTGGTTCACCGCGATCTTCGGGTCCATCGCCCTGGTGGTCAGCGGCGTCCTGATCTTCTGGGGTTTCTGGCTTCGACAGGCCAACACCGATGCCGTGACAGACGAGGACCGTGCCCTGGACGAGGCCTGGGGCGAGGAGGCGTTCACGGACTACGACCTGGAAAGCTTCCACCCCACGCGGTTCAGTCCGGAGGACGACGGCGGAGCGGGCAGCCGCTTCCGCTGAGGGCAGGCGCCGAGTCGGGGGCAAGAGGGCATGAAAAGTGCCCGAGATAGGATTCGAACCTACGACTTCTTGCTCCGGAGGCAAGCGCTCTATCCACTGAGCTACTCGGGCATGACCGTCGCGGGATCACCGTGACGGACCCCAAGACTGTATCACCGGTCAGACGGTGTCACTGACCCAGCGGGGGCGCGACACCTTCCGGATACACTGTCCCGGTGACCCCCGAAGAACTGAGTGCCGCCGTATCCGCATGCCTGGGCGAGAGTGTTGCCCAGGGAGAACTTTCCCTGGCCGAGGGCCAGGAACTGCCTCCCGTGAAGGTCGAACGTCCCAAGAACCGGGACCACGGCGACTGGGCCACCAACATCGCCATGCAGCTGACCAAGAAGGTCGGTCGTCCGCCGCGTGAGGTGGCCGAGATCCTCAAGGGCCGTCTGGAGGCGCTCGACGGCGTCGCTTCCGTGGACATCGCCGGGCCCGGCTTCCTGAACATCACGTTGGACGCCGCCGCTGCCGGGGAGCTCGCCCGCACGGTCATGGACCAGGGCCACGCCTACGGTCGTTCGGACTCGATGGCCGGGCAGGCCATCAACCTCGAATTCGTCTCCGCCAACCCGACCGGCCCCATTCACCTGGGCGGCACGCGGTGGGCGGCAGTGGGGGACTCCCTGGCCCGGGTCTTCGAATCCCAGGGCGCGGCGGTCACCCGCGAGTACTACTTCAACGACCACGGTGCCCAGATCGACCGGTTCGCCGAGTCGCTGCTGGCCGCCGCCCGCAACGAACCCGCCCCCGAGGACGGTTACGGCGGTGCCTACATCGCCGAGATCGCGGACCGGATCCTGGCCCAGAACCCGGAGGCACTCGACTCCGAGGACCCGCAGGAGGCCTTCCGCGCCGCGGGCGTGGACTTCATGTTCGGCGACATCAAGGAGTCCCTGCGGGAGTTCGGCGTGGAGTTCGACGTCTGGTTCCACGAGAACTCGCTGTTCGAGGACGGCGCGGTGGACACGTTGCTCGAACAGCTCAAGGAGCAGGACTCCCTCTACTTCAAGGACGGCGCCTGGTGGCTGCGCTCCACCGACCACGGGGACGACAAGGACCGAGTGGTCATCAAGTCCGACGGTGCCGCGGCCTACATCGCCGGGGACATCGCGTACTTCAAGAACAAGCGTGACCGCGGGGCCGACCTGTGCATCTACATGCTCGGTGCGGACCACCACGGCTACGTCGCCCGCCTCAAGGCGGTGGCCGCGAGCCTGGGGGACGACCCCGCCAAGGTCGAGGTCATGATCGGCCAGATGGTCAACCTGGTGAAGGACGGCGTGGCCGTCCGGATGTCCAAGCGCGCGGGCACCGTGGTGACCATGGAGGACCTGGTCGGAGCCGTCGGAGTGGACGCCGCTCGCTACTCGCTGACCCGCTACTCGGTGGACTCCAACATCGACATCGACCTGGACCTGCTGGCCAAGCGCTCCAACGAGAACCCCGTGTTCTACGTCCAGTACGCGCACGCCCGGACCTGCGCCGTCGACCGCAATGCCGAAGCCGCCGGGGTGACCCGGGAGGCCTTCGACGCCGCGCTGCTCACCCACGAGACCGAAGGTGAACTGCTCGCCGCGCTGGGTGCCTACCCGTCGGTCGTGGCGGAGGCCGCAGCCCTGCGGGAACCGCACCGGGTGGCCCGCCACCTGGAGGCCCTCGCGGGCGCCTACCACCGCTGGTACGGTGCCTGCCGTGTGACCCCGCAGGCGGAGGAAACGGTCACGGACACCCACCGCACCCGCCTGTGGCTCAACGACGCCACCCGGCAGGTCCTGGCCAACGGCCTGGAACTGCTGGGTGTGTCGGCGCCCGAAAGGATGTGACGGTGAGCAATTTCGAGGAATTCGACCAGTACGACGACGAGAACGACGTCGTCACCACGGGCTTCCGGCTGCGTCCCGTTCCCGTGGTCGAACCCGTAGCGGAGGACACCTGGCAGACCGGGGCCAATCACCTGGCTCCCGAATGGCTCTCCGTCCCGGGTGCCTGGGACGACCTCGACCGCACCATCTGGCCGGAGGCCTTCGGGCGGGCCGACACGGGCGAACTGACCGTTTCGGGAATCAGTGCGACGTCCCTGGCCGAGACCTACGGAACCCCGCTCTACGTGGTCTCCGAGGACACCTTCCGCGAACGTGCCCGCGGCTTCCGCGAGGCCTTCGAGGAGGCCTTCGCCGGGATCGGTGCCGAGGTCTCCGTGTACTTCGCGGGCAAGTCCCTCCTGACCCCGGAGGTCGCCCGGTGGGTCCGCGAAGAGGGCTTGTGCCTGGACACGGCCTCCGGCGGGGAAATGGCCTGCGGCCTGCGCGGTGGCATGGACCCCGCGCGCATGGCGCTGCACGGCAACAACAAGTCGGCCGCGGAGATCACCCGCGCCCTGGATGCGGGCATCGGCCGGATCGTCGTCGACTCCCTCCCGGAGATCGAACTCGTGGGCCGACTGGCCCGCACACTGGGTGTCACGGCCTCCGTGATGCTCAGGGTCACCCCGGGAATCCACGCCGAGACCCACGAATTCATCGCGACCGCCCACGAGGACCAGAAGTTCGGACTGTCACTTGCCGCTGCCGAAACCCCGGAAGACGCCGGCGGACCGGAACGGGACGCGGCCGGGACCGAAGCGTCCCCAGCCATGCGCGCGGTGAGCGCCTGCGTTGCCCACCCGAACATCGACCTGCAGGGAATCCACTGCCACATCGGTTCCCAGATCTTCTCCGCGGAGGGGTTCGCGCAGGCCGCCGAGCGCGTGCTGAGCTTCATGGCGGAGGTCAAGGACAAGTTCGGTGTCAGCCTGCCCCAGGTGGATCTGGGCGGTGGGTACGGCATCGCGTACACGGAGGCGGACACGCCGCGTTCCGCCCGCGACGTCGCCCAGGCCCTGGCCGAGTCCGTGGGGGAGACCTGTCGGCGCCTGGACCTGCCCGTCCCGCATCTGTCGGTCGAACCCGGCCGTGCGATCGCCGGGCCCTCCGGGGTGACGCTCTACACGGTGGGAACGCTCAAGGGTGTGACCGTGGAACCCGGCCGTCAGCGCCGCTACGTCTCCGTGGACGGTGGCATGTCCGACAATCCCCGGCCCGTGCTCTACGGCGCCGACTACTCCGTCGTCGTCGCCGACGAACGGGCGGGGGAGAACCACTCGGAACCCGTGTTCTCCCGCGTGGTCGGCAAGCACTGCGAATCCGGAGACATCGTGGTCAACTCGACCTACCTTCCCGCCGATCTCGCCCCCGGCGACCTGTTGGCGGTGCCCGCAACCGGTGCGTACTGCTGGGCGTTGTCGAGCAACTACAACTGGTTGCCGCGCCCCACGGTGGTGGCCGTCCGAACCGTGGACGGCGTGCCGGAAGCCCGGGTCATCGTCCGCGGTGAAACGGAACAGGACCTGTTCGCCCGCATGAGCTAACCCGCTCGCCGCCGGAACCACCCGACGTCGATCCCTCGACCCACGCCCGCTGTGCCCCGCTAGACCTCTGGAGCCCCACGTGTCCCGACCGGATTCCGAAACCTCGCCCGCGCCCCACACTGCAGAATCGACATCTGCCGTCCGCGGGGCCGATCTACCCGTCGTCAGGGTCGCCCTGCTGGGGGCCGGGAACGTGGGGGCCGAGGTCGCCCGCATTCTGCTCGAGGACTCCGAGGAGCTCGGCGACCGGATCGGAGCCCGCCCGGAACTGATCGGAATCGCGGTTCGTGACGTGTCGGCACCGCGCACCGTGGACCTGCCCCAGGAACTCCTGACCACCGACGCGGAGGCCCTGATCGAGGCGGCGGACGTCGTCGTGGAACTGACCGGCGGAATCGAACCCGCCCGCACCCGCATCCTGTCTGCACTGCGTGCGGGCAAACCGGTGGTCTCCGGCAACAAGGCGCTGCTGGCCCAACACGGCACCGAACTGCATGCGGCCGCGGAGGCGGCGGGGACCAGCCTCTCCTACGAAGCCGCGGTCGCCGGGGCCATCCCGATCGTGCGCCCGATGCTCGATTCGTTGTCCGGGGACAAGGTCAACCGCGTTCTGGGCATCATGAACGGGACCACCAACTACATCCTGGACCAGATGGACTCCACGGGTGCCGACTTCAACGACGCCCTGGCCGAGGCCCAACGCCTGGGCTACGCGGAGGCCGACCCAACCGCCGACATCGAAGGCCACGACGCCGCATCCAAGGTCGCCATCCTGGGGTCCATCGCCTTCCACTCGTCCTACACGATCGATGACGTGTACTGCCGCGGGATCACCGGGGTCACGGCCGAGGACGTGGAGGCGGCACGGGACGCCGGTTACGTCATCAAGCTGCTCGGCGTGGCGGAGCGGGTCACCTCCGAGACCCCCGACGACGGCTCCGGCGTTTCGGGTGCGCCGTCCACCACCGGTGTGAATCTGCGCGTGGTCCCCACCATGATTCCCCGCCAGCATCCTCTGGCCGGTGTTCGCGGGGCGTTCAACGCCGTGTTCGTGGAGGCGGAGAACGCCGGAGAACTCATGTTCTACGGGCCCGGTGCCGGTGGGGCGCCCACCGCATCGGCGGTCATGGGCGACCTTGTGGCCGCCCTGCGTCGCTCTGTGGCCGGTGGCCCCGCCGTCGCCCCGAGTTTCCACGCGCTACTGCCCGCGACCAACGTCGACGACGTGCGGACCAGCTTCTCCCTGACCCTGCTGTGCCCGGATCGCGCGGGAGTGCTGGCGGCGATCTCCACGGTCTTCGCACAGCACGGCGTGTCCATTTCGACCATGCAGCAGCGTGACCTCCCCGATGCCCCCGAACGCCCGGGAGAGGGCCTGGCCGAACTGCGCATCGTGACCCACCGCGCGCGCAACGCGGACCTGGTGCGTACCGTGGAGACCATCCGTGAACTCGACGAGGTGTTGGACCTGCGCGGTCTGATCCGGGTCGAAAGCGCCGACTGACCGCACTCGTCACTGTTTCCAGTCCAGACCACTTTCACACCAAACTTCTTTCACTACCTCTTTCAGTCCAGCTCTTTCAGTCCAGGAGATGAACCCATGGCCCACCTGTGGCAAGGCGTGATCAACGAATACCGCGACCGCCTCCCGGTCACCGACTCGACCCCCGTCGTCACCATGGGGGAGGGCGGGACCCCGCTGATCCAGGCGCGGGCGCTGTCCGAACTGACCGGCAACCAGGTGTGGGTCAAGTTCGAAGGCATGAACCCCACCGGCTCCTTCAAGGACCGCGGGATGACCATGGCGATCACGCGGGCCAAGGAGGAAGGCGCCAAGGCGGTCGTGTGCGCGTCCACGGGCAACACGTCCGCCTCTGCCGCGGCCTACGCCAAGCAGGCCGGGATGCGCTGCGCCGTCCTGGTCCCCGAAGGCAAGATCTCCATGGGCAAGATGGCCCAGGCGGTGGCCCACGGTGCCGACATCATCCAGATCGACGGCAACTTCGACAACTGCCTGGAGGTCGCGCGCAAGCTCTCCGACTCCTACCCCGTGTTCCTGGTCAACTCCGTGAACCCCTACCGGATCGAAGGCCAGAAGACCGCGGCGTTCGAAGTCGTGGACGCGCTCGGGGACGCCCCGGACTACCACATCCTGCCCGTGGGCAACGCCGGGAACATCACCGGCTACTGGAAGGGCTACACGGAGTACTCCCGGCCCTACGTCAATGCCGTCGGCGAGGAACTGCCCGCCGTGGCCACCAAGACCCCCGTCATGTGGGGTTTCCAGGCGGCCGGAGCCGCACCGTTGGTCGCGGGGCACCCGATCGACCAGCCGGAGACGATCGCCACGGCCATCCGCATCGGCAACCCCGCCTCCTGGGACTCGGCCATCGGCGCCCGTGACGAATCCGGCGGCCTGATCGAATCCGTCACCGACGAACAGATCATCGAAGCACAGCGCTTCCTGTCCTCCCGCGACGGCGTGTTCGTGGAACCCGGGTCTGCCGCGGGCGTGGCCGGTCTGATCAAGAAGTATCGTGAGGGAGCCGCCCCCACCGGCGCCAAGATCGTGATCACCGTGACCGGTCACGGCCTCAAGGACCCGCAGTGGGCCGTCAAGGGTGCCGAACTCGAGGACCCCACCGCGGCCGAACCCAAGCGCGTGGACTTCGACGTCGTCTCCGTGGCCGCCGCTCTCGGACTGGACTGAGGCCCGGCCGTGGGTGCAGCGATGGGGAAACCGAAGGACTGGCGCGAGGTCCTGACCGTCGGTGAGGCGATCACGGTCGACGTGCCCGCGTCCTCGGGCAACGTGGGGCCAGGATTCGACAGCCTGGGCCTAGCCCTCGGGCACTACGACACGGTGGAAATCGCCGTGCAGGAGTCCGGGCTCGCGTTCGAACTGCACGGGGAGGGCTCGGAATCCGTCCCACGGACCGAGGAGCACCTGCTGGTCCGCTCCGTGCGAGCGGCGTGGACCGCTGCGGGCATGGTCGACCAGCCCGGGCTGGCCGTCGTGGCGCGCAACCGGATCCCGCACGGCCGGGGCATGGGGTCCTCCGCCTCCTGTGCCGTGGCGGGCGTTGTTGCGGCCAATGCCCTCCTGGCACGGTCCGCGCGACTCGACGACGCAGCGATCCTGCAAGTTTGCGCCGGGATGGAGGGGCATCCGGACAACGTGGCCCCGTCCCTCTACGGGGGCCTCACGATTTCCTGGGGGGAGCCCGGTTCCTGGCACAGTGCGCCCGTCGCCGTCCATGACGACGTCGTCCCCGTGGTGGCCATCCCGAACTACGAGGTTTCGACCGCCCTGGCCCGTTCCTTGCTGCCCGCCCAGGTGGATCACCGCAGCGCCGCAGCGAACGCCGGACGGGCTGCGCTGCTGGTCGAGGCGATGACCCGTCGACCGGACCTGCTGCTGCCCGCAACGGCCGATGCCCTGCACCAGCGGTTCCGTGCACCGGCCATGCCGCCCAGCGCAGCACTGGTCGCCACCCTGCGTGAGCAGGGCCATGCGGCCTTGATCTCCGGAGCCGGCCCCACGGTCCTGACCCTGGCGCCCTCCGCAGAGGACGCCGCCGAGGTCGAAGCGGCCATCGCCGAATTCGTCGCGCACCCCGACGCGGAGAGGGAACACGTCACGTGGCGTGTTCTCAGGCTGACCGTGCCCGCGCATGGTGCTAGGGTGGTCACGCACCCACAGTAGTAATTCTCCGGGTGCGTCCAATGTTCACCGGCCGACAGGGCTCGGGCTCGATGACTTCGAGTTGTCCACCGGAGAACATGTCTTGGATTCGATGGTGTTTTGACCACGGGCGCTTCGGCGGTTTCCCAGAAACGGCTGAGCCGAACGGTTCACCCACATCCGCTGGGTGAACACCCGGTCGAATCAGCTCCTCCGCCACGACCACCGCCCTGCGGTGGGATTCGGTGTGCCTGACCGGTGCATCGGATCTGGGTGGACCGAGCGCCGTCGATCCGGTCGCACCCGTCTGAGAGTGTGCGGCCCGGCCCGCTTGTCAGCGGCCCGAACCACCAGTAACGGCCACCGGCGTCTGAGTGCCGGGGCTCCCATCGAGGGAAAAGGAAACCTTCGTGACCGAAACCACCGACCTGAATGCAGGTACGGAACAGGCCAACTCTGAGGCCAAGAGCACCGGGCTGTCCGGGCTCAAGCTCGCCCAGTTGCAGGCCCTTGCAGGCCAGCTGGGCATCACGGGTGCGCGCCGCATGCGGAAGTCCCTGCTCGTGGACGCCATCGAGGCCCACCAGCGTGGCGGCAGCGTGGCCGACCGTGACCGCAAGGTCACCGAGCAGATCGAACAGACCGCGCAGCGGGCTTCCGCCAAGGCCGGCGTGACCCAGCCCCAGGACACCGCAGCAGGCTCCGAGGGCAACGACGACGCGTCGAGCTCCGAGGCCCCCGCAGTGGCCGCCCGGACCGGCCGCGGACGCAGCCGCCGTGCATCATCGTCGGCAGGCTCCAACGGGTCGCAGTCCAACGGCTCGCAGTCGAACACTTCCGACTCCGCTTCCACGGACTCCACCTCCAATGACTCCTCCGCGGCCGATTCCGCGGATGCCGCCGGCTCCGGCGAGTCCTCGCGTGAGGAATCCGGTGCCAAGGGCGGGGAGTCCGGCAACGGCCGTGAGCGCCCGTCGCGTTCGCAACGCCGCAACCGCCAGGGCCGCAACCAGGACGGACAGGGCGAGTCCAACGGCACCGCCGACGGCGCAGAGGGTTCGCAGCAGGACGACGGCGAGGGCCGCTCGGAGGATGCCAACCGCGGTGACTCCGGCAACCGCCGTAACCGCCAGGGTCGCAACCAAGACGGTCGCAACCAGGACGGCCAGAAGAACAACCGCAACAACGACCGGAACAACGATCGCAACGGCGACCGTGACGATTCGGACCGCAACGACCAGGGCGGCAAGAACGACCAGGGCGGCAAGAAAAAGGAAGGTCAGCAGGGCGGCAAGAACAAGCAGGGCCAGCAGGGCGGCAACAACAACGGTCCGGACGATGACGGCGGATCGCGCCGCAACCGTCGTAACCGGAATCGCAACGACCGCAATGACCGTCGCAACCGTCGCAACCGCAACCAGGGCCCCGAGGTGGACGACACCGAGCCCACCGAGGACGACGTCCTGCTGCCGGTCGCGGGCATCCTGGACGTGCTGGACAACTACGCGTTCGTCCGCACCTCCGGCTACCTCCCCGGGCCCAACGACGTCTACGTCTCCTTGGCCCAGGTCAAGAAGAACAACCTGCGCAAGGGCGACGCCGTCGTGGGTGCCATTCGTGCCCCGCGCGACGGTGAGGACAACAACCGCAACCAGCGGCAGAAGTTCAACGCCCTGGTGCAGCTGACCAGCGTCAACGGCAAGAAGCCGGAGGAACTCACCGACCGCGTGGACTTCTCCAAGCTGGTGCCGTTGTACCCGCAGGAGCGGCTGCGCCTGGAGAACGAGCCCAAGAAGATCGGCCCGCGCGTGGTCGACCTGGTGGCTCCGATCGGTAAGGGCCAGCGCGGTCTGATCGTCTCCCCGCCCAAGGCGGGCAAGACCCTCATGCTGCAGTCGATCGCCAACGCGATCACCACGAACAACCCCGAAGTCCACCTGATGATGGTCCTCGTCGACGAACGTCCCGAGGAAGTCACAGACATGCAGCGCACGGTCAAGGGTGAGGTCATCGCCTCGACCTTCGACCGTCCCGCCGACGACCACACCACGGTGGCCGAACTGGCCATCGAGCGCGCCAAGCGCCTGGTGGAGCTCGGCATGGACGTTGTGGTCCTGCTGGACTCGATGACCCGCCTGGGTCGCGCCTACAACCTGGCCGCCCCGGCCTCCGGGCGCATCCTCTCCGGTGGTGTGGACTCCGCCGCGCTGTACCCGCCCAAGCGGTTCTTCGGCGCAGCCCGCAACATCGAAGGCGGCGGTTCCCTGACCATCCTCGCCACCGCCCTGGTGGAGACCGGTTCCAAGATGGACGAGGTCATCTTCGAGGAGTTCAAGGGCACCGGCAACATGGAGCTGCGCCTGTCCCGCCAGCTGGCGGACAAGCGGATCTTCCCGGCCGTGGACGTCAACTCCTCGGGCACCCGCCGCGAGGAGAACCTCATGTCCGGCGACGAGCTCAAGATCATGTGGAAGCTGCGTCGTGTGCTCTCGAGCCTGGACCAGCAGCAGGCCCTGGAACTGCTCACCAACCGGCTGCGGGACACCCAGTCCAACGCCGAGTTCCTGATGCAGGTCCAGAAGACCACGCTCAACGTGAAGGCCGACGACGACCGCTAGCCGACGCATTCCGGCCCCGGGGCTGCCCGCCCGTCGTACCCAGCGCCCCCGGCGTACGGACGACGACGGCGCAACCCCGGGGCCGTCGTCGTCGGTGCGAGCACACCGCGACCCGACCCGGGTGACCGTCCCGTGTGACCAACCCATTTTTCCGACCCAGTTTCCGACCCGTTGAAAGGAAGCCGCCCGCGTGGCCGATCCCATCCAGGCGCTGCTCGACGAGCACGCCGAACTCCAGGTGCGCCTCGCCGACCCCGCGGTGCACGCCGATCCTCTCCTGGCCAAGCGGCTCAACCGCCGGTACTCGGAGCTGGACAAGGTGGTTTCCGCCCACGGTGACCTCACCCGGCTGCGTGAGGACCGGGACGCCGCGCAGGAACTGGCGGGGGAGGACCCCGAGTTCGCCCGTGAGGCCGAGGCTTTGGAACCCCGGATCGAACAGGCCCAGGAGAAGCTGCGACTGCTGCTGGTCCCCAGGGACCCCGACGACGCCCGGGACGCGATCCTGGAGATCAAGGCGGGCGAAGGCGGAGCCGAATCGGCCCTGTTCGCCGGTGACCTGCTGCGCATGTACCTGCGCTACGCCGAGTCCAAGGGCTGGCGGACCGAGATGCTGGGGGACACCCCGGCCGAACTCGGGGGGTACAAGGATGTCCAGTTCGCGGTCAAGGGCCGTTCGGACGACCCTGCCGAAGGCGTGTGGGCGCACCTGAAGTACGAAGGCGGCGTGCACCGGGTGCAGCGGGTTCCCGCGACCGAGTCCCAGGGCAGGATCCACACCTCTGCTGCGGGCGTGCTGGCCTTCGCGGAGGTCGAGGCCCCGGAGGAGATCGAGATCCAGCAGAACGATCTCAAGATTGACGTTTACCGGTCCTCCGGGCCCGGCGGGCAGTCCGTGAACACCACCGACTCCGCGGTGCGCATCACCCACCTTCCGACGGGCATCGTGGTGGCCATGCAGAACGAGAAGTCTCAGCTGCAGAACAAGGAAGCCGCCATGCGTGTGCTCCGTGCGCGGTTGCTGGCGCACCAACAGGAGCAGCAGCAGGCGGAGGCCTCCGCGGCCCGGCGTTCGCAGGTCAGGACAGTCGACCGTTCCGAGCGCATCCGCACCTACAACTTCCCGGAGAACCGCATCGCGGACCATCGCACGGGTTACAAGGCATACAACCTGGACCAGGTCCTGGACGGGGACCTGGGCCCGGTGATCGCGTCCGCGATCGAGATGGACGAACAGGACCGTCTGGCCGCCATCGGTCAGCAGGACTGAGGAGCGGACGCCATGACTACCTCCCTGGCGCAGGCGTTGCGGTGGGCGACCACCGAACTCGATGCCGCGGGCCTGGCCTCCGCGGAAGCTGACGCCGTGCTGATCGCCGCCCACCTGCTCGGCCTGGACCGGGGGGAGGTGCAGGCCAAGGCCATCATCGGGGCACCTGTGCCGCAGGGCTTCGAGGACCTGGTCCGACAGCGCGCCCGACGGATCCCGCTGCAGCATCTCACGGGCACGGCCCCGTTCCGGCGGATCGAGCTGGCTGTCGGGCCCGGAGTTTTCGTGCCGCGTCCGGAGACGGAACTGCTCGTGGAACTGGCGGTCCAACGGCTGCGCACCGATCAGGGCGAAGGCGTGACCCGCCCCGTCGTCGTCGACCTGTGCACCGGATCCGGGGCCATTGCGGCGGCCCTGGCTGACGAGGTCCCGCACGCCAAGGTGCACGCGATCGAACTCTCCGAGCAGGCCCACGCCTGGGCGCTCCGCAACCTGGAAGGCCGCCGCGTGGACCTCCGCCTGGGGGATGCCACGGTGGTTCCCGAGGACCTCCGAGGCCGGGTCCACGTGGTGGTCTCCAATCCGCCCTACGTCCCGGACCGCGAGCCGCCGACGGACCCGGAGGTGGCCGAACACGATCCCGCCCTGGCCCTGTGGGGTGGCGGCGAGGACGGGATGCGGGTCCCGGACGCGGTGATCGCCGCCGCGGCCGGGCTGTTGGTGCCCGGTGGGTGGTGCGTCGTCGAACATGCCGAATCCCAGCGCCAGGCGATCGCGGCCGCCTTCCACCGGCACGGCTTCGTGGACGTCGAATGCCACAACGACCTCACCGGACGCCCCCGTGCCACGAGCGCGCTCCTCCCCGCCCTGAATCATCCGCAACAGCAGGAAGTGCAACAATGACCGGCGTGAATGAGACAGCCCAGGAGAGCTCACCGCACGGAGCGACCGACTCGGAGCAAGCGCCAGAGACCGCGACGACGTACGACGTCCGCGATGCCAAACAGCGCCGGGTCGCGATCAAACACGCCCAGCAGGCCCTGGCGGCCGACGAGTGCGTGGTCATGCCCACGGACACGGTGTACGGGATCGCGGCCAACGCGTTCTCCGCCACCGGGGTGCAACGGCTCCTGGAGACCAAGGGCCGCAACCGCACCATGCCCCCGCCGGTGCTCATCGCCCACGCGGGTGTTCTGGACGGGCTGGCCGACCAGGTGTCGGAGGAGGCCCGGGCCCTGGCCGAGGCCTTCTGGCCCGGCGGCCTGACCTTGATCTGCCACGCCCAGCCCTCCCTGCAGTGGGACCTGGGTGAGACCAGCGGCACCGTGGCCCTGCGCGTCCCGGACGACGAGGTCGCCACCGAACTGCTCGGTCAAACCGGCCCCCTGGCCGTCTCCTCGGCCAATCGCACGGGGCTCCCCGCGGCGGGTTCCGCCGAGGAGGCCCGCGGAATGCTGGGCGACAAGGTTCAGGTCTACCTGGACGCCGGACACCGCGGGACCGTGGCCGAGGGCCTGCATCCGGTGGCCTCGACCATCGTCGACTGCACGGGGTCCACCCCGGTGGTCGTGCGAGACGGGGCGGTCTCACTGACGCAGCTGCGCTCGGTCGTCCCCTCGGTCATCGGCGTCGACGGGCAGGCCCCGGCGGATTCCGCCCCGGAGGATTCAGGCGACCGGGACACCGACGACGCCGCGGGCACGGGTGCGAGTGAAGCCGGCGAAACCTCGGCCGAGGACGTGCCGGAGGGGGACACTCTCGTCCATCCCCGGCCGGAGCCGGTCGAAGCCGAGGAGGACAAGACCTCCGCGAACGCGCTCCCCGAAGACACGACGCCGGAGGACGCGCCGTCGGGACACGAGACTCCGGCTGAACCCACGGAAAGGCAAGAGGCGCACTCGACGCGCCCCGCCCCGTCCTCGCCGGCTCGCGACGCCGCAGCGGCGCTCGTCGCCGGTGCGGGGCAGGCCGTGGGCGCTCGGAGCGGGGAGGGATTGCCGGATCAGGACCGGACGCGCCCCCGCCCGGCACAGGCCAAGGACGGCGTGGTGCAGCCCCTGGACCGGGCCACCGCGGCCGCGATCGTCGCCAGCGGGGTCACGGACGAACACCCCGGTCCGGAAGGCACCGACCAGGCCCGCTCCTGAGCCATGAGCCCTGAGCCCTGGGTCGTGGATCCAGGGCTCAGGCCCGGTCCAGGTGCACGGAGCGCAGGAGCTCGGAGATCCTGGGGGTCGGGAGCAGACCCTGTTCCTGGCCCCACCCGGGGACCTGGTTCTGCCCGAACCAGGTGACCTCGATCCGTCGAACGGCCCCGTGCCACCGGTTCTGGGCCAGCCCCGAGAGGGCGTAACCGGTGGCCACCGCCGCGCAACACACGACCGTGGGCAGCTTGATCGGGTTGCGACGTCCGGCGTCACGCAGGATGGACGACGTCGTCGCCCCCTCCCACGGGAGCAGCACGATCTGCGGGACCTCGCCGCGGTGCGAACCGACGGTGACCGTGAACTCGGCCAACGCGTCGACCGAGGTCACCGGGGTGTGCGCGGTGCCGTCACCGGCCACCGAACACAGGGGGGAGGACGCGAACGCCGCGAGCCGCTTGGTCGTGGCGCGGCCGCGACCCTGGACCGAGGTCGCCCGCAGGATCACGAGTTCCGGGTGCGTCGGGCGGTCCTCGCGGGCGGCCAGGCGCTGCAGCGCTGACTCACCCAAGGCCTTGGAATAGGAGTACGGGGAGAACGGCGTGGTGCGGGAGGTCTCGTCCAGGAAGTGCGTCTTGCCCTGCACGGCCGCGGAGCTGATGTGCACCACGCGCTTGACACCGGTGCGTTCCGCCGCGGCCAGAATCAGGACGGGCAGCATCGCGTTGGCGCCCACCAGAGCATCCTGGTCCTTGCCGTCCGGTGCCGCGATACCCGCGGCGTTGACCACGATGTCCGCCCCGGCAAAGGAATCCGCCAGGTAGTCGATGACGGACTCCAGGTCACGGGCGCGGCCCAGCAGATGGTGGACCGTGCGGGCTCCGCTCGAGAGCCGGGGGGCCGAAACGGCCTGAACGGTGTGGCCGTCCGCACGCAGTCGTTGCGTCACCGCGGAGCCGACGAACCCCGTTGCTCCCACCACGCGCCATGCTGACGTCACAGACGTTCTCCTCTCGATCGAGTCGGGCTCTTGGCTGTACCCGTCGCCATATCGTACAGAGAACAACCTGGCACGAGCCTCAGGAAGCGGCTCATGACCGGGTGCTAATCTCGGCTGGTCCGGTCCTCCGGGGCGCTCCGGCCTCGGCGGCTCCCCGCTCGAACCGGAGGGGACAACGGATGCGGAGACCGACGAAGAGAGCTAGGTGGTTGGGGCGTGGTCGTGAGGCCGGCACCGCGTGTGGTCGCGGTCGTGGTGAGTTTCAACAGGCGCGAGCTGTTGGAGTCCACGCTGCGGGGAATCATGGGGGCCAACCTGGTTCCGGACGTGACCGTGGTGGTGGACAACGCGTCCACGGACGATTCCGTGGAGTTCATCCGGAGTTTCAGCGCCGATCATCAGGCCTCGGGCGCGCCGGGTGAGATCGAACTCATCACGCTGACCGAGAACCTGGGAGGTGCCGGTGGTTTCACGGTCGGCATCGACCGGGCAGCCAACGGCTTGCAGGCCGACCTGGTCTGGGTCATGGACGACGACACGGAACCCCTGCGCGAAAGCCTCGAAGAAGCCGTCCGCGCCTGGCGGAACTACGACGCCGACGGCGCACGGCGCCCCGTGTTCGTGGCCAGCCAGGTGCTGTGGACCGACGGCAGCGAGCACCCGATGAACTCGATGATCGAGCGGATCGGCGCGGGCCGCGACCGAAAGGCACGCGCGGCAGCCGTGGGCGGTCGCAGCATCCGTTCGGGCTCCTTCGTCTCCCTGCTCATGGACGGCGACGCCGTACGCGCCGCCGGTCTGCCCGTGGCCGACTACTTCATCTGGAACGACGACTTCGAGTTCTCCACCCGGCTGGCCCGGTGGGAGGACGCCATCCAGGTCCCGGCCTCCAAGGTCATGCACCACACCAAGCAGCCGGGCAACACGGACGCCGACCCCGGCCCGCGTTTTTACAACGACGTGCGCAACAAGCTGTGGGTCTTCACGCGCTCGCGGTCGCTGGCGCCGTGGGAGAAGGTGCTCTACGGCGGGGCCACGGCGCGGTTGTGGGTGCGCACGCTGCGTGGCTCGGCGGACCGCCGCGCCGTTGTCGAGCGGTTCGGGCGCGGTGTGCGTGACGCCCTGAAGGCACCGCGGAGCAACCAGGACGTCCTGCGGGGCGTCTGGGAACTGCACGAACAGGGCGCGGGTGCCACGGCGCAGGACCCCTCGACCGACGCGCAGGGCCGCCCCGAGTTCTCCCTGTTGATGCCCGTCTACGGGGGAGACACCCCCGAATGCTTCCACCGCGCACTGGTCTCGTCGACGCTCGAACAGGCCGTGGCGCCGTCGGAGGTCGTGATCGTGCGAGACGGCCCCGTCGCACCCGAACTGCAGCGGGAGATCGACGCCCTCACGGAGCGTCTGCGCGCGGCCACACCGCCGATCGCCGTCGTCCGGGAGGACCTGGAGGTCAACGCGGGGCTGACCAACGCCCTGCGACGGGGCCTGGAGCTGTGCTCCCATGACGTCGTGGCCCGGGCGGACGCCGACGACGTCTCCTACCCCGACCGCTTCGCCCGTCAGCTGCCCCTGATTCAGGACGGAGCCGACGTCGTGGGTGCCGGGATGGACGAGATCGGCGACGACGAGACGCAGCCGCTGGCCCACCGGGAGGCGCCCGTGGGTGCAGCGAACATCCGGCGGGTGTCCAAGCTCCGCAACCCCGTCTCCCACCCGACGGTCGTGTTCCGGCGGCCCGCCGTGGAGGCCGTGGGCGGGTACGAGTACGTTCCCCTAGCCGAGGACTACTGGCTGTGGGTCCGCATGCTGCGCGCGGGAGCCGACATCCGCAACATCGCCGACCCGTTGGTCGGCTACCGGGTGTCGGGTGGGGCCTATCAGCGCCGCGGTGGACTACGCGTTTTCCGTGCGGAGATCGAGTTGCAGAGCCGCCTTCACGGAATCGGGCACCTGAGTTTCCTAGAATGGGGCAGAAACGTCGCCGTGCGGGGCGGGTACCGATTCGTGCCCCGTGTTCTTCGGGAACGTGCCTACCGGAACATGGTGGGCGGTTACCCCAACACTCGGTAGGTCCACCTCGATCGTGGACGTGACCGACGCCGACCCACGTGGCCGGTCGCCGAGTGCCCACGACGCGCGGCTGACAACGAACGCACAGGGCGACGGTCGACCCCTCGGACCGGCCCCGCCCACGGAAGGACCCCCACATGCAGAGCCCGGACGACAGCGGGACCCCAGGTCCTGGAACGGACGGGCCGACGAATGCGTCGGCGTCCGGTGTTCGGCAGAACACCCGACCGACGGCGCGCCGGGCGCAGGGAGGGTCCGAGGCGGAACGCCCCACCGCCTGGCTGTGGATCCAGATGATCCTGGACTCCATGGCCTGGGTGGCGGCCATGGGCGTCGCGCTGGTCCTGCGCTACGAGCTCAGCGTCCAGTTCATCAACGTTCCGAGCCTGTTGATCGTGTGCCTCGTGGCCGTCGGTGCGCAGTTGGCGATCGGGTACTCCTTCGCGCTGTACCGCGGGCGCTATTCCTACGGCAGCTTCGACGAGGGCAAGCTGCTCATCGTCGTCACCCTGATCGTGACCGGGCTGCTGCAGATCGTCCTCCTGGTGGCGGGCAACGCGATCGGGATTCCACGGTCCGTGGCCATGATCGCCTTCCCCTTCGCGGCCTTGTTCATGGCGGCCTTCCGCTACCTCAAGCGCATGTACCAGGAATCGACGTCGAAACCCCAGGGCAACGCGCAGCACGTGGTGGTCTACGGTGCCGGGCAGTCCGGGACGTTCATCGTCCAGCGCATGATGCAGGACCCGGATTCGGAGTACCTGCCGGTGGCCCTCCTGGACGACGACCCGGCCAAGAAACACCTCCGTGTCTCCTCCGTGCCTGTTCTGGGCACCATCGCCGATGCCCCCGACGTCTTGGCGCAGACCCGTTCCAGCATTCTCCTGGTGGCGCAGTCCAACGCCTCCTCCAAGCTCATGCAGCGGGTGTCCGACATCGTGGCCGGGACCAACACGCGCGTGATGACGGTTCCGCCGGTCCGGGACATGCTCACCGGCTCGGGGACCAGCGTGGACATCCGCGACATCAGCCTCGAGGACCTGATCGGGCGCACCCCCGTGGACATCGACGTCGCGGGGATCGCCGACTACATCTCGGGCAAGCGCGTCCTGGTGACGGGTGCCGGTGGATCCATCGGGTCCGAACTGTGCCGCCAGTTGCTGGCCTTCGATCCCGGTGAACTCATGATGCTGGACCGGGACGAGACGAACCTGCAGGCCACGCAGATCTCCATCACCGGCCGCGGTCTGTTGGACGGGCAGGACACGGTGCTCGCCGACATCCGCGACGGGGAGAACCTTGCCCGGATCTTCGAACGCCGCCGCCCCGAGGTCGTTTTCCACGCCGCCGCCCTGAAGCACGTGTCACTGCTCGAGACCTACCCGGACGAGGCCTGGAAGACCAATGTCCTGGGCACGCTCAACGTCCTCGAGGCCGCCCGAGCGGCCGACGTCGAGGTCTTCGTGAACGTGTCCACGGACAAAGCCGCGAACCCGACCACCACGCTGGGCCACTCCAAGCGAGTGGCAGAGAAACTGACCGCGTGGATGGCCCAGCAGACGGGGAAGCGCTACACCTCCGTGCGCTTCGGCAACGTGTTCGGCTCCCGTGGTTCGATGCTGCCCCTGTTCACCGAGCAGATCCGCCAGGGCGGGCCGATCACCGTCACGGACGAGAACGCCACGCGCTACTTCATGACCATCCCGGAGGCCTGCCAGCTGGTGGTCCAGGCCGGGGCGATCGGAAGCGGCGGAGAGGTGCTGATCCTGGACATGGGGGAGCCCGTGCGGATTCTCGACGTCGCCAAACGTCTCCGTTCGCTCTCCGGCCAGGAGGGGATCGAGATCGTGATCACCGGCCTGCGCCCGGGGGAGAAGCTGCATGAGGAACTCATCGGCCTGGGGGAAACCGACCGCCGGCCCTTCCACCCCAAGATTTCCCACGCCCAGGCCGACGCCCTGGCCCCGATCAATCTGGACCGACACATCTGGAAGGTCCGCGGTGGTATGGCCACCACGGGCACCATCCCGGTGGTCCGGACCTCCACGCAGCCCGCGCTGACCAAGTTCCACGGTGCGCGCAAGTCCGGCGTTCAGGCTGAAAGCGTGCAAGCCGAAGAGGACGGGACCGAGCCGTCGCCGTCGGGGAGGGCGTCATGATCGGCATGCCGAGCGTTCTCTCCGTCAACCCGGGTGCCACGCCCACTCCGGAGGAGCTGCGTCATCTCCTGGTGCTGTTGGCGACCTTCGGAGTGGCGGCCTTCGTCCTCAGCGTGCTCCTTCCGTTCGTCGTCAAACCGCTGCTGACGCGGTGGGGCGTGGTGGACATCCCCAATGAACGCTCCTCCCACACGCGCACGGTCATCCGTGGCATGGGCCTGGCGGTCGCGATCGCCGTCGTGGTCGTGCAGCTGGCCGGGGTTCTCACCGGAACCGTGGCCACGGACCGCTCCATCGCGTTGACCGTGCTGGCGGGAACCGTGGCTTGTGCGGCACTTGGCTGGACGGAGGACTTCAAAGGGGTCTCGGTCCGGGTCCGCCTCCTGGCCCAGACCATGATCGGCGGCGCTTGTGCGGCTTTGCTGGTGTGGGCGCTGGAGACCACACCGCTGTGGTGGGTCGTGTGCACCGTGGCCGTGGTGGTCTACGTCAACGTCGCGAACTTCATGGACGGGATCAACGGGATCTCCGGTCTGCACGGTGTCGTCGTCGGCCTTCTGTACGCGTGGGCCGGTGCCTGCAATGACCTCCCCTGGATGATGGTCGGTTCCCTTGTGGTCGCAGGGGCCTTCGCCGGCTTCCTGCCCTGGAACCTCTCCCGCGGGTCGGTGTTCCTGGGGGACGTGGGGTCGTACCTGTTGGGCGGCGCGGTCATCCTGATCGCCGTGGCGGCGTTCCTGTCCGGCGTCTACGTCGAATACCTCCTGCCCCCTCTGTCCGTGTACCTGGCCGACACCTCCTGGACCCTGCTGCGCCGCATCCGCGCGGGGGAGCCCTGGTGGCGTCCTCACCGCCAGCACACCTACCAGAGGCTGACCGACGTCGGGTTCTCACACATCGGATCGTCCCTGGTCGTGGCGGGCACGACCGTGCTGGTCTCCCTCATCACGCTCGTGGGGCTCCGGCTCAGCGGAGGCGGGCTCGTGGCCGCGGGGACCGTCGTGGTCCTCCTGCTCGTGCTCTACCTCGCCCTGCCGTCGTTGATCGGTCGCCGGTCCCGGAACCACGGGGAAGCTCTTTCCGCCGAGGAAGCGGCGCGTTCGTGAAGGCTCGCTCCGCCACACCGAGCAGAACCCGCGGCGGTACCACGGTCACCGGCAACGTCTGGGCGCGCATGTTGCGGATTTCCCTGCTCTGTGGAGCGATCATTGCGGTGTGTTGCGTGGCCCTGGCAGCCGTTGTCGACGGCGCGGCCGGAGCCGGCAGCGCCGGCCTGGGCACGGTGATCGTCGCGGCGGTGTTCGGGATCTCTCTGGGCGGACTCTGGTGGTCCTCGAAGTACCCGGCACCCGTGGCAGCGCTGGTCATGCTCGTGATGTACGCGGCACTGGTGGCCGCCGGGACCATGATCCTGTTCGGCGCGCCCAAGCCCGAGTGGGTTCTCCCACCCTGGATGGGCACGGCGGTCATCGGGCAGGTCGTGGCGTGGCTCGGCGGGTCCGCGGTTGCCTTGCGCCGTAGCAGACTGCCCGTCTTCGACGTCGACACCCGAACTCAACCCCGCGAGGAGACGGTATGACGTCCGCGAACGACCCCGCAGAGCGCCCCGCTGAGGAAGTCTCCGACGGCGTTCCCCGTGACCGGTCACGGACGCCGGCTGAACCCGCCGATAGCGCCGCGCAGGACACGCCGACCGGGGTCTCCGAGCAACCCGATCAGGGTGCACGACCCGCCTCCCGACTGAGCACGGTCGGGGAACTCGTGGAAGCCGGTGGAAACCGCGGCGCGCTGGGCATCTTGGTCTACCTGGTGATTGGGACCGCGTTTTGGAGTCTGGTAGGGTTCCTGCTGGATTACCTGGTGGGGACGCAGTGGCTTGTCCTGCTCGGGGCAGGTCTCGGTCTAGCTGCCGGGGTCATACTTGCCTACCTCCACCTGCAAGCCGGACTCAAGGACCAATGACGGTCCCGCAGCCGGTGATGACGCCCGGAACCGCACCGCAGAGACACACCACCGTGACCACGGCCAGGGCTCTGCGGGTGGAAGCAGAAAGGACCGCCATTGATCGTCGCCCCAGTTCTTGAGGGACAAGGCTTCCAGGCTCCCAGCGTTTCGGACATGTACCTGCCTCCGTTCTTCGAGGTTGGTTCGTTCGAATTCGGCAAGCACACCCTCCTGATCCTGCTGTCGGTCGTGTTCATCGCGGGCTTCTTCCTCTGGGCGATCCGCAAGCAGGCGCTGGTGCCCTCCAAGGGCCAGTACCTGGGGGAGATGGGCTACGGCTTCGTCCGCAACTCCCTGGGCCGCGACATCATCGGTGAGAAGGAATTCCGCCCCTGGATCCCGCTGCTGTTCACCTTCTTCTTCTTCATCCTGGTGAACAACCTGTTCGGCTCCATCCCGGTCCTGCAGCTCCCGACGTTCTCCCACCCCGGTTCGGCCTATGTCCTGGCCGGCATCGCGTACATCAGCTGGGTCTTCATCGGCATCAAGCGACACGGGTTCGCGCACTTCATGGGCAAGATGACCATGCCGCCGGACGTGCCCAAGCTGCTCTACATCTTCTTGATCCCCATCGAGTTCATCTCGAACCTGATCATCCGCCCCGTCACCCACGCACTGCGTGTGTTCGCGACGATGTTCGCGGGCCACATGGCCATCATGGTGGCGGCCTCGCTGCTCGGCTTCCTGGTCAGTGAAGTCGGCGGTCTGGGCATCCTCGGCGGTGCGGGTGCACTGTTCCTGGGCATCTTCATCTTCTTCCTGGAGATTCTGATCCAGGTCCTGCAGGCCTACATCTTCACGCTGTTGTTCGCGGTGTACGTGGACGGCGCGTTGCAGGAAGGTCACTGACCCCAAGATTTGGCCTGGCTGTCGGCCGGGTCGACCAGCGGAGCACTCTCCGACAAGTCAACCGCCATTCGTGGCACACGGCCCGCACCCGGGCAGTACGAAAGGAAACACCAAGAATGGACATCAACGGTTCCCTCTCCGTCATCGGTTACGGTCTCGCAGCCATCGGCGGTGGCATCGGCGTCGGTCTGATCTTCGCCGCCTACATGCAGGCCGTGTCCCGCCAGCCGGAGACCCAGCGCATCATTCAGCCGATGCTCTTCATGGGCTTCGCCGTGGTCGAGGCCCTGGCCATCCTGGGCTTCGTTCTGGCACTGCTCTGATCCTTCCCACGGGAAGGTTCAGGAAGTTCAGCCCAAGAGAACAGGAAATTCGTCCATGACCACACACATCATGGCGGCCAGCGAGAATCCGCTGCTTCCGAACGGCTGGGAGATGCTGATCACCGCGATCGGCTTCTTCATCCTGCTGTTCGTCGCTATCAAGTGGATCGTGCCGATGTTCGAGCGCACCTACGCCGAACGCACGGACGCGATCGAGGGTGGCCTGGCCAAGGCCGAGGCAGCTCAGGCCGAGGCCGACAAGGCCCGCGACGAGTACAACCAGCAGCTGGAGTCCGCTCGTCTCGAGGCGCAGAAGATCCGCGAGGAAGCTCGCGCCGAGGGTGAAAAGATCCTGGCCGACTTCAAGGACCGCGCCAACGTGGAATCCGCACGGATCACCGAGAACGCTCACACGGCCATCGCGGCCGAGCGTTCCGCCGCCGTCGCGTCCCTGCGCAACGAGGTCGGATCCCTGGCGATCCAGCTGTCCTCCAAGGTCGTGGGGGAGTCGCTGTCCGACGACGAGCGTTCGCGCCGTGTCGTCGACCGCTTCCTCTCCGATCTTGAGCAGAACCCGACCGATGCGGGTGCTCAGCGGTGACGGGCGCGGGATCCGACGGAAACCGTCTCGACCTGACACGCGTGCTCGAGCGCTGGGCCGGTGCGGCTCAGCCCCGGCTGGCCCGTGACGTCTTCGGGATCACTGCCGTGCTCGATGAGCAGGGCAGCCTCCGCCGGGCCCTGACCGATCCCGCGCACTCCGATGACCAGCGCGTGGCTCTTGCCTGGCGGGTCTTCGAAGGGCGTACCTCCCGGGAAGCCTGCGAGGTGCTCGACGCACTGGTCCGCCAGCGCTGGAGCGGTGATCGAGGTCTGGCCGACGGACTCGAGGCCGCGGGCGTCACGCTCGCCGGACACGCTGCGGAGAACCGCGCGGGTGCCGAGGGCCTGGACAACGTCGTCGACGATCTGCTGTCCGTGCAGGGCCTGTTGGACTCGGACGCCGAACTGCAGCGAGCCTTCACCGACGCCCGGGCGACGGACGACGCGAAGCTCACTCTGTTGGGACGCGTCGCACCGAACCTCAGCGAGGAAGCCCGCGTGCTCGTGGAGCAGGCCGTGACCAACCCCCGCGGTGCACTGCCGCAGCGGTTGCTCGGCACGTTCGCGGACCGGTTGGCCGAACTGCGAGATCGGTGGATCGCACGGGTCTCCACGCCCGTCGCGCTGGACGACTCCCAGGTCGAGCGTCTGCGCTCCGCACTGGGCCGGATCTACGGTCGCGATCTCAAGGTCGTCGTGGACACGGACCGATCGCTGGTCGGTGGCCTGCGCGTCACGGTGGGGGACGAAGTCTTCGACGGCTCGGTCGCCACCCGACTCAACGAGTTGCAGCTCAAGCTCGGAGCCTGATCCGTCGCGCGTCGTGCGCGACGGGCCACGGACCAACCGCAGCCGAACAACTGAAGCCACAGCCACTAGGGCACCGCACGGACCCCGCTGGGACACCAAGGGACCGTCAGACGAAACAGCTGGTCATCGGCACGATGATCACGAACCAGGAAGCAGGGACACGAGATGGCCGAAGTGACCATCAACGCCGATGAGGTCCGCAGCGCGCTACAAGAGTTCGCAGCGTCCTACGACCCCGGCAACACCGAACGTAAGGAAGTTGGCCGCGTCATCTCCGCAGCCGACGGCATTGCCCGAGTCGAGGGTCTTCCCTCCGTCATGGCCAACGAGCTGCTGCGCTTCGAGAACGGCGTGCTCGGCCTGGCACAGGACCTGGACACCCGTGACCTCGGCGTCGTCGTTCTGGGTGACTTCCAGGAGATCGAGGAAGGCCAGACCGTCGAGCGGACCGGTGAGATCCTCTCCGTGCCGGTCGGCGACGGCTTCCTGGGTCGCGTGGTCGACACCCTCGGCCAGCCCATCGACGACCTGGGCCCGATCGAGGCCGAGGGCCGCCGCGCACTGGAGCTCCAGGCACCCGGCGTGACCATGCGTAAGTCGGTCCACGAACCGCTGCAGACCGGCCTCAAGGCGATCGACGCGATGATCCCGATCGGTCGCGGTCAGCGTCAGCTGATCATCGGTGACCGTCAGACCGGTAAGACCGCCATCGCGATCGACGCGATCCTCAACCAGCGCGCGAACTGGGAGACCGGGGACGCGAACAAGCAGGTGCGCTGCATCTACGTCGCGATCGGTCAGAAGGCTTCGACCATCGCCTCGGTCCGCAAGACCCTCGAGGACAACGGTGCCCTGGAATACACCACCATCGTTGCCGCTTCCGCCTCCGACTCCGCCGGTGTGAAGTACCTGGCCCCCTACGCGGGTTCGGCCATCGGCCAGCACTGGATGTACGGCGGCAAGCACGTCCTGATCATCTTCGACGACCTGTCCAAGCAGGCCGAGGCCTACCGTGCGACGTCGCTGCTGCTGCGCCGCCCGCCGGGACGTGAGGCCTACCCGGGTGACGTCTTCTACCTGCACTCCCGCCTGCTCGAGCGTTGCGCCAAGCTCTCGGACGACCTGGGCGCGGGTTCCATGACGGGCCTGCCGATCGTGGAGACCAAGGCCAACGACGTCTCCGCGTTCATTCCGACCAACGTCATCTCGATCACCGACGGGCAGATCTTCCTGCAGTCGGACCTGTTCAACGCCGACCAGCGTCCCGCCGTCGACGTGGGCATCTCGGTGTCCCGCGTGGGCGGTGCGGCGCAGGTCAAGGCCATGAAGAAGGTTTCCGGCACGCTCAAGCTCGAGCTGGCCTCCTACCGCTCCATGCAGGCCTTCGCGATGTTCGCCTCCGACCTGGACGCCGCCTCCCGTCAGCAGCTGACCCGTGGTGCGCGTCTGACCGAGCTCCTGCGCCAGAAGCAGTACAACCCGTACTCCGTCGAGGAGCAGGTCGTCTCCATCTGGGCCGGCACCAACGGTCACCTGGACGAGATCGAGGTCGCCGACGTCCTGGACTTCGAGTCCGCTCTGCTGGACCAGGTCCGGCGGACGACCAACGTCATGGACTCGATCGCCTCGACCGGCAAGCTCGAGGACGACACCGTGTCAGCACTGGAGACGGCCGTGGCCGAGGTCAAGCGCGACTTCAAGGGTCACAACCGCGACATCCACGCCCCGGGCCGCGAGGAGCACCAGGCCATGGATTCCGAGGACGTCGCCCAGGAACAGCTGTCCGCCGGCGGCTCGACGGCCAGCCGCTGATCAGCCTCGAACTGCAGTCTCCGCCCGGGTGCCGCGTCATGCGGCGCCCCGGGCGGTAACGAAAGGAAGCTACATGGGAGCGCAGATCCGGGTCTACCGGAACAAGATCTCCTCCACGCAGTCGATGAAGAAGATCTTCAAGGCGATGGAGATGATCGCGACCTCGCGTATCAACAAGGCTCGCCAGCGGATCAGCTCTGCCTCGCCGTACGCCAACGCACTGACGCGACTGCTGTCGCAGGTGGTCACCCAGACCTCGGGTGATCACCCGTTCCTGCGCGGCACCGACGACGTCCGGCGCTCCGCCGTCGTCGTCTTCAGCTCCGACCGCGGTCTGGCCGGGTCCTACTCGGCCAACGTGCTCAAGCAGGCCGAGGGACTCCTGGAGATGCTGCACAACGACGGCCGTGAGGTGAAGATCTACCTGGTCGGACGAAAGGCCAAGCAGTACTTCGACTTCCGCGGACGCGATTACGAGAAGTTCTGGGAGGGTGAGACGGACAACGCCAGCACGGAGCGTGCGCACGAAGTCGCCGACGTGCTGCTGGACGCCTTCACTGCGGACTACGAGGCCGGTGGGATCGACGAGATTCACCTGGTCTACACGCGGTTCCACTCGATGGTCACCCAGGAGCCGAAGGTTCTCCGCCTGCTTCCGCTGGAAGTCGTGGACGCCAACGCGCTCAACGACGACATCACCAAGTCGTTGCCGGAGCTGGAGAGCAACTCCCAGGAGTTCGAGTTCGAGCCCAACGCCGAGGAGTTCCTTGACAAGGCGCTGCCGCGGTACTTCCGGGCCCGGATCTACTCGTGCCTGTGCCAGGCCGCTGCCTCCGAGCTCGCCTCGCGTCAGCGGGCCATGAAGTCGGCCGGTGACAACGCGGATGAACTCATTCGCAAGTACACGCGTCTGATGAACAACGCCCGCCAGGCCGAAGTGACCACCGAATTGACCGAGATCGTTTCCGCCTCCGAAGCACTCTGACCGTCGTCGGGCCCTCGGGCCCGCCAACGACGGCGACGCGCGTCACGCGCCCACCCCACACCCGCCACACACGACAAGTGAAGTGAGAGACATGACTGCCACCATCAACGAGCAGCAGGACACCCAGCCTGCCGCTGGCGCCATCGGCCGCGTCGCGCGCGTCAAGGGCTCGGTCGTGGACATCGAGTTCCCCGAGAACCAGATGCCCGACATCTACAACGCTCTGACCACCGAGCTGACCTTCGAGGGCGAGTCCAAGACCATCTACCTGGAGACCGCTCAGCACCTGGGTGACAACCTGGTGCGTGCGATCTCCCTGCAGCTGACCGACGGCCTGGTTCGCGGCACCGAGGTGCAGGACACCGGCGCCCCGATCTCGGTCCCCGTGGGCGACGTCGTCAAGGGCCACATCTTCAACGTCGTCGGCAACGCCCTGGACGTGGACAACAGCGAACTTGAGATCAAGGACCGCTGGCCGATTCACCGCCCTGCACCGGGTTTCGCCGATCTCGAGGGTTCGACCGAGATGCTGGAGACCGGCATCAAGTCCATCGACCTGTTGACCCCCTACATCAAGGGCGGAAAGATCGGTCTGTTCGGTGGCGCCGGTGTGGGCAAGACCGTGCTGATCCAGGAAATGATCACCCGTGTGGCCCGCAACTTCGGCGGTACCTCCGTGTTCGCCGGTGTGGGCGAGCGCACCCGTGAGGGCAACGACCTCTGGGTCGAGATGGAAGAGGCCGGGGTGCTCAAGGACACCGCCCTGGTGTTCGGCCAGATGGACGAGCCCCCTGGAACGCGTCTGCGCATCGCCCTGACCGGCCTGACCATGGCGGAGTACTTCCGCGACGTTCAGAACCAGGACGTGCTGCTGTTCATCGACAACATCTTCCGGTTCACCCAGGCCGGTTCCGAGGTCTCGACCCTGCTGGGCCGCATCCCCTCGGCCGTGGGCTACCAGCCCACCCTGGCGGACGAGATGGGTGTGCTCCAGGAGCGCATCACCTCGACCCGTGGCCACTCGATCACCTCCATGCAGGCGATCTACGTCCCGGCCGATGACTACACGGACCCGGCACCGGCCACCACGTTCGCCCACCTGGACGCGACCACCAACCTCTCGCGTGACATTGCCTCCCGTGGCCTGTATCCCGCGATCGACCCGCTGGCCTCGACCTCGCGCATTCTCGACCCGCAGTACGTGGGCCAGGAGCACTACGACGTCGCCACCCGTGTGAAGTCGATCCTGCAGGAGAACAAGGAACTGCAGGACATCATCGCGATCCTGGGTGTGGAGGAGCTCTCCGAGGAGCAGAAGGTCGTCGTGTCCCGTGCCCGGCGCATCGAGCAGTTCCTGTCGCAGAACACCTACACCGCCCTGCAGTTCACGGGTGTCGAGGGCTCGACCGTTCCCGTGGCCGAGACCATCGACTCCTTCAAGAAGATCTGCGACGGCGAGCTGGACCACGTTCCCGAGCAGGCGTTCTACAACGTCGGTGGCCTGGACGACGTCATGGCCAAGTGGGACGAGATCAAGCGCTCCACCGGAGAGAAGTGACCATGGCTGCTCCGCTGATCGTCGAGATCGTCGAGCTCTCCGAGCCCGTGTGGCACGGCGAGGCCCGCCAGGTCATCGTGCGCACCACCGATGGTGACCTCGGCATCCTCTCGGGTCACGTGGCCACCGCCGGTGTGCTGGTTCCCGGGCGGGTCGTGATCGACCCCGTGGACGGGCAGCGCATCGAAGGCCAGATCGACGGCGGTTTCGTCTCCGTCGACGGCAATCGTGTGACGATCGTCGCCGACCACTACGAAGGCCCCGGCGAAAGCCGCTGACCGGTATCCGTGCGAAGCCCCCGTACAGTTTGTGCGGGGGCCTCGCTCTGTGCGGGCCCCGGACAGCACCCGAGAAGACTCGAGCCGGCAAGTGCAGGAGAAGTGATGGAAGAGAAGATCGTCGTCCACGGACCGACCGCTGTGAACGGCACGCTTCCCGTGTACGGAGCCAAGAACAGTGTTCTGAAGCTCATGGCCGCAACTCTGTTGGCCGTGGGGCGCTCCCGCATCACCAACGTCCCGGAGATCCAGGACGTGACCATCATGGCGGAACTGCTCCGTCGGCTGGGTTGCCAGGTCACGTACAACCGCGGTGAGCGGTGGGTTGACATCGACGTTCCGGAGTCGCTGCACCACCAGGCCGACTACGACCTGGTCCGGGCCATGCGCGCGTCGGTCTCCGTCCTGGGGCCGCTGATCGCGCGGTGCAACGCCGCGGAGGTCGCGTTGCCCGGAGGCGATGCCATCGGTACCCGTGGCCTGGACATGCACCGGGCCGGACTCGAGGCGATGGGTGCCCGGTTCCGCACGGAAGCCGGGTACCTCAAGGCCTCCGTGTCGGACCACCTGCGCGGAGCCGAGTACCACCTGTCGTACCCGTCCGTGGGCGCCACGGAGAATCTCATGACTGCTGCCTCCCTGGCGGACGGGGTCACCGTTCTGGAGAACGTGGCCCGGGAGCCGGAGATCGTGGACATCTGCCAGATGTTGGTGGAGATGGGTGCACAGATCGAGGGCATCGGCACCTCACGCCTGACCATCACGGGTGTGGAGTCCCTGCGTCCGGTCGAACACCGAACGGTTCCGGACCGGATCGTGGCGGGAACCTGGGCGTTCGCGGCGGCAATCACCGGTGGGCGTGTGTTCGTCCAGGGTGCCGAGGCCGAGCACCTGAGCATCGTGCTGGACAAGCTGCGGGGTGCCGGATGCGAGATCACGCTGCGTCAGGACGGGTTCGAGGTCCAGGGACCGGAGTGGCCCAAGGCGGTCAACATCTCGACCTTCCCGTATCCGGGGTTTCCCACGGATCTCCAGCCGTTCGCCGTCGCCATGAACGCAGTGGCCGAAGGCTCCGGAATGATCACGGAGAACGTGTTCGAGGCCAGGTGGGGATTCACCGCCGAACTCGAGCGGCTCGGGGCCTACGTGCGACTCGACGGTCACCACGCCTGGCTGGACGGCATGGAGCAGCTCTCCGGGGCTCCGGTCGAGGCCAAGGACATTCGGGCCGGTGCGGCTCTGGTCATTGCGGGCATGCGCGCCGAAGGCGCCACCGAGGTGATCGGCATCGGGCACATCGACCGCGGGTACGAACACTTCGTGGAGAACCTCACCAACGCGGGTGCCACCGTGGAACGGCACCTGGCGGCGCCGCTGTTCTGAGCCCTGAGTGGGCCAGTCCGCAACGGACAGCCGGACTCAGAACAGCCGGGCGTCCTTGTCGTCGACGTCGCGCATGGCGTCGTAGTCCAGGGTCATGCAGTCGATCCCGCGGTCGGTAGCCAGCACCTTGGCCTGCGGTTTGATCTGCTGGGCCGCGAAGATGCCGCGCACCGGGGCCAGACGCGGATCGCGGTTGAGCAGCTCCAGGTACCTGGTCAACTGCTCGACGCCGTCGATGTCCCCGCGACGCTTGAGTTCGATCGCAACCGTGGCACCGTCGGCGTCGCGGGCCAGGATGTCCACGGGACCGATGGCGGTCGGGTACTCCCGGCGGATGAGGGTGGATCCCGTGCCGACCAACTCGATCTGTTCAGCCAACAGACGCTGGAGGTCCGCCTCCACGCCATCCTTGGTCAGTCCGGGGTCCACACCGAGTTCGTGGGAGATTTCCTCGTGCACTTCATGCACTAGGATGCGCAGTTTGTCGTCCGACTTGGTGGCCGAAACGGTCCAGACGTCGGTCACCCCCACGGCGGCCTGGTCCGGGGTCGGGGCCGCCGTGGTCAACCGGGCCGGGGGTGACATCCAGTTCAGGGGCTTGTAGCTGCCGCCGTCGGAGTGCACCAGCACGGAACCGTCAGCCTTGAGAATGAGCAGGCGGCGGGCCAGCGGCAGGTGGGCCGTCAGACGGCCTTCGTAGTCCACGGAGCAGTCAGCGATCACAACACGCACGGCGGACAGTCTCCCACAGGGGACGGGGGTGGTCGTCCCGCGCAACGGGGGAGTCCGACGGCGGTTCTGCCCGCCTCCGGGGACACCATTAGACTCGAGCCCATGAGCATGAACCCGCAGAATCCCGCAGCCCGTGCCCAGCCCGACGACGCCGTTCCCGCCTCGGTCCGAGGGGCCGTGGACCTGGGTGCCGCAGCCACGGTGGGTGGCCACGCCGGGACGAACTCGGCAGCCCCCCAGGCGGGACCGGACGGCTCGACGCCGGGGGACGCGGGGGCGTCGTACCGACGGGACGTGGGGGACATCCAGCAGTTCCAGGAGGTCGCAGAACTTTCCGCCCAGGTGCCCGTGGTTCTGGTTCTGACCGCGAGCTATTCACCCGAATCCACCCAGTTCGCCGATCAGGTCTCGGCGGAGATCGACCGGTTCGACGGGCGGCTTCTGCTGGCGGTGGCGGACATCGAGCGACTGCCCGAAATGGCTCAGGCTCTCCAGGTGCAGTCGGTGCCCACGGTCGTCGCGATGATCGGTGGGCGACCCGTCCCGATCGCCCAGTCCACGGTCCCCGTCGAACAACTGGCGCCCGTGTTCACGGAACTGCTGACGCTGGCCGAACAGAACGGCGTCAACGGTCGCGTCGAACCCACCACGTCCGCCGAGCCGGAACCCCTGCCGCCGCTGCACCAGGAGGCGGTTGACAAGCTGGAAGCGGGGGATCTCGACGGCGCCCAGGCGGCCTACGAACAGGCCATTCGGGAGAACCCGGGGGACAACCAGGCCAAGCTCGCCCTGGCTCAGGTGCAGTTGCTCAAGCGCGTGACCACCATGGACGCCAACGCCGTCCGGAAGGCCGCCGCTGATGACCCGGCAGACGTCACGGCCCAGCTCGACGTGGCGGACCTGGATGTCTCCGGCGGCCACGTGGAGGACGCCTTCCGTCGCCTGCTCGACGTGGTCCGTCGTACCGCGGGTGAGGAACGCGAAACCGTGCGGCAGCGCCTGGTCGAACTCTTCGGCGTGGTGGGGGCGGAGGACCCCCGCGTGGTGTCCGCCCGTTCACAGCTGATGCGCGCCCTGTTCTGAGGCCTTGTCCCGGGGTCCCCCGGGAGGAGGCGCAGGTGACCTCGCGGGGGAGACGGTGCTCCGGTGACGTAGGAGCTCATCCTTTCGACGGGTGGGGTGGTGTGAGCCCGGTCGCTAGCCTGGACGTATGAGCCAAGAGTCGCCTCCTGTCCAGCCCAGCGAACAAGAGTCGCCATCCGGTGCGGCCGCGCCTTACCCCGGATCGGGCGAGGTCCGCACGGGTTTCCTGCCACCGGCCCCCGGTCCTGAGCCCGACCCGCACTCGGCGGTGAGCCTGCGCGGTCTGACCAAGGTCTTCGGCATCGGGACCGCCCAGTCCAAGATCGCGGTGAACCGCCTCAGCCTGGACGTTCCGCACGGGGCCTTCTACGGGCTGGTCGGGCGTAACGGCGCGGGCAAGACCACGGCGCTGTCCATGCTCACCGGACTGCTGCGGCCGACCGAAGGACGCGCCACGGTGTCCGGCATCGACGTCTGGGGTGATCCGCGGGCGGCAAAGATGGCGATGGGCGTGTTGCCGGACGGCATGAATCTCTTCGAGCGCCTCTCCGGCCGCCAGCTGGTCACCTACGCCGGGCTGTTGCGCGGAATGGACCGTGACACGGTGCGGGAACGGACCGAGGACCTGCTGCGCGCCATGGACCTCACCGACGACGGCGGAACGGCCGTCCAGGACTACTCGGCCGGTATGCGGAAGAAGATCATGCTGGCCGCCGCCATGGTGCACGCACCGGGACTGTTGGTGCTCGACGAACCGTTCGAGGCCGTCGACCCCGTCTCCGCGACCAACATCCGCGAACTGCTCCAGGACTATGCGGCCTCCGGCGGCACCGTGATCGTCTCCAGCCACGTCATGGACCTGGTGCAGCGCATGTGCGACCACGTGGCCGTCGTGGACAACGGGCGGTTGCTGGCGGCGGGCACGGTCGAACAGGTCCGGGGTGATTCGTCCCTGGAGGAGACCTTCGTCGACCTGGTCGGTGGACGGACGCACGTGGGAGAGGGGCTGACATGGCTTCGTCCTCGGTGACCAGTCTCGGCCCCGGCACGGCGCCGTCGCCGGGCCGCGCCGCCACACCGTCGCCTGGCCGTGAATCCGCAAACGGACGCGGGCCCGGGACGTTGCGGACGGCACGATTGCTGTTCGGCCTCAAGGCGCGCCTCACCTGGGCCGTACTCACCCGCAGCATCGCCGTGATCGTCGGCGTCGCCCTGGGTGGGCTGTGGGGCCTGTTCATGATGTCACTCGCGGGCATCGCGCTGGTGAGCGTACCGGGCATCCTTCCACCCGAAGGGGTCCGTGCGACGGCGATCCTGGTCGCCGCGGGCGGGACGGTCCTGTGGTGGGTGTTCGCCATCGTGTCCGGCCGGGCGGATGCCACTCTGCACGCGAGCCAGTTCGCGGTGTTTCCGTTGCCGCGGAGGGGAATCGCCACGGGCCAGATCCTGGGTGCCCTGGTCGGAATCGCGGGGCCCCTGACGCTGGTCGCGTTGATTGTCCACGCGTTCGTCTGGCGTCAGGATGCAGCTGCGTTGGTGACGGCCCTCCTCCTGGGCCCCGTCGGTTGGTTCTTCATGGTCCTGGGCAATCGTTGTCTCACGGCACTGGCCGAGAGGATCTCCGCCAAACGGCGGGTGGGGGATGCGATCACCCTGATCTTCCTGGTGTTGCTCATGCTGACCGGGCCGATCCTCACGGGGCTGTTCGCCGGTGTGGACTCCCTGGGCGAACGGTTGTACTCGATCGCCGACGTCGTGGGCTGGACACCGGTGGGTGCCCTGTGGGCAGTTCCCGCGGACGTGGCCGCCGGGAACTGGTTGGCCGCGGCCGCGCGGTTGGCCGTCGTCGTGCTGACGGTGGGCTTGCTGCTGTGGGCGTGGGACGCTGCGCTGCGCAGGTCCCTGGAGCAGGCAACGGGTGCGGTCAATTCCGGTGGGGGACGCAACCGGATCAAGGGAGCGGGACTCTTCGACCGGCTTCCGGCCAAACCGTGGGCGGCCGTGACGGCCCGTACGCTGACCTACTGGCTCAAGGATCCCCGGTACTCGGGTTCGCTCGTGATCATCCCGGTGATGTTCGTGCTGTTCTGGTTCTCCTCCATGAACGGGGCCAACCTCCTGATCTTCGCGGGGCCCTTCGTTGGGTTCCTGATGGCCTATGCCATCTCCGCGGACGTGGCCTACGACCACAAGGCCTTCGCCCTGCACCTGTTGACCGGTGTTCCCGGGTGGGCGGATCGACTGGGGCGGGTGATCGGCATGCTGCTGCCGGGTGTCCCGCTCACCGCGCTCGGTGTGGCTCTGTCGGCAATCTTCACGGATCGGCTGGACCTGCTGCCCGCCCTGGTGGGTGTGGCGACCATGTCTCTGCTGGGCGGTGCCGGGCTGAGTTCCGTGGTCTCGGCCCGGTACACGTACCCGGTGCCGCTGCCGGGCCAGTCGCCGTTCAAGACACCGCAGGGTTTCACCGTGCTGAACGTCCTGGTCCAGTTCGTGGTCTTCGCGGTCATGGTCGTGATGGCGTTGCCCGTGGTCGTACTGCTCATCGTGCAAATGGTCACAGGGGCACCCGGATGGGGATTCGCCGCGCTGGCGGTCGGCGTCGTTCTGGGGCCCCTGCTGTGCGCCGGTGGCGTGTGGTTTGGCGGCAAATGGCTCGACGCGCGGGGCCCCGAGCTGCTGGCCACGGTCTCCACGTATCGGTGAACCGGCATGGCCCGGGTCGCGGCGTCGTCGGGCCCGGCGAGTACACTGGCGCGCATGACTTCCCACGATTCGCACCTGACCGTGGCCGGCCCCTGGCCGTTCTCCCGCAGCACCTCCACGGAGCCCGTGGGCGGCACCTCCACGATCGAACGCGAGGAGACGCGGGAACTGCAGGAGCCGGGCGACCACGAGCGGTTTGCCCACTACGTGCGCAAAGAGAAGATCATGGAGTCGGCGTTGTCCGGGGAGCCCGTGATCGCGTTGTGCGGCAAGGTGTGGGTCCCCGGGCGTGACCCCCAGAAGTTCCCGGTCTGCCCCACCTGCAAGGAAATCTACGACGGGTTGAAGGCACCCAAGGACGGCGGGGACACCCCCTCCAACTGACCGGCCCACCCCGCCCCGTCCCACCCCTGCCGAGTGTCCGAGTTCGGACATTTCCGCCCCCGTTGGGCGACCGTAAACGGACACTCGGCGGGATTGTCATGTGTGAAAGGTTCTGCTTCGCCCGTGTCCGATGAGATGCAACCCACGCTCTTCGGCGGTTCAGCCGCCGAAATGCCTCCGGCATACCCCGAACGAGCGGCGTGGGGCACTGCGGGCAAGTTGCGCGCCTGGCAGGCAGAGGCACTGGAGCGCTACTTCGCCACCCAGCCCCGCGACTACATGGCCGTGGCCACCCCCGGTGCGGGGAAGACCACCTTCGCCCTGCGCCTCGCCCGGGAACTCGTGGACCGCGGTGCGATCAACCGGATCACCGTCGTATGCCCCACCGAGCATCTCAAACGCCAGTGGGCGGATGCCGCCGCGCGGGTGGGCTTGGCCATCGACCCCAATTTCAAGAACGCCGACGGCCAGCACGCCCGGGGCTACATCGGCGTGGCCCTGACCTACGCGCAGGTCGGCATGAAGCCGCTGCTGCACCGGGCCCGGACCGAGCAGGGCCGCACCCTGGTCATCATGGACGAGATCCATCACGCCGGTGACTCCCTGTCCTGGGGCGACGGGCTCCGCGAGGCCTTCGAACCGGCCGCTCGTCGTCTGTCCCTGACGGGTACGCCGTTCCGCTCGGACACGGCACCCATCCCGTTCGTGACCTACCAGGAGGACGCGGACGGCATCCGGCGCTCCAAGGCCGACTACACCTACGGGTACGGGGACGCGCTCAAGGACCACGTGGTCCGCCCCGTGATCTTCATGGCCTACTCCGGGCAGATGCGGTGGCGCACCTCGGCCGGCGAGGAGATGGCCGCGGAACTGGGAGAGGGCTTCACCAAGTCCATCACCGGCCATGCCTGGCGTACCGCGCTGGCCCCGGACGGGCAGTGGATCCCGGCGGTTCTGCAGGGGGCCGACCGTCGACTCTCCGAGGTACGACGCACGGTCCCGGACGCCGGCGCCCTGGTGATCGCCACGGACCACCAGGACGCCAAGGCCTATGCACAACTGCTGGAGAAGCTCACTGGCGAGAAGCCCACGGTGGTGCTTTCCGACGATAAGGAGGCCTCGCGTCGGATCGAGGAGTTCTCCGAAGGCGAGCAGCGCTGGATGGTCGCGGTCCGCATGGTCTCCGAGGGCGTGGACGTTCCGCGTCTGGCGGTCGGGGTCTACGCGACGTCGACCTCCACGCCGCTGTTCTTCGCCCAGGCCGTGGGGCGCTTCGTCCGCGCCCGCAAACGCGGGGAGATCGCCTCCGTATTCCTGCCGTCCGTCCCGGTCCTGATGGGCCATGCCAACTCGATGGAACAGGAGCGCGATCACGCGCTGGACCGCCCCGCACAGGACAGCGGGGAGATCATCGACCTGGCGGAAACCGGATGGGACGACGACGCCCTGGAGGCCGCCAACCGATCCGAACGGGCCTCCTCCGAACTGGCGGACGGCAAGTTCAAGGCCCTGGAGTCCGATGCCTCCTTCCACGGGGTGCTCTTCGACGGCGGTGAGTTCGGTGGTGGTGTGGCGGCCGGTTCGGAGGAGGAGGCGGACTACCTGGGGATCCCTGGCCTGCTGGACGCCGAGCAGGTCACGACCTTGCTGCGGGAGCGGCAGTCCGAGCACGCGCGCAAGCGGTCCAACGGCCAGTCACGTCCGCAGGAGAAGTCGTCCGTCCCCGACCACCGACGGATGAAGGAACTCCGGCAGCAACTGGCCAAGAACGTTTCGGCCTGGTCGGCGCGCACCGGCAAACCGCACGGTGTGATCCACAACGAGCTGCGGAAGGCCTGCGGCGGTCCGGCCGTCGCGCAGGCCACCCAGGAGCAGCTGGAAGCGCGACTGGCCAAGATGCAGAACTGGTTCATCGGCCGCAAGTGAGTCCGGCCGGGTGAGTCGGACCAGCAGATCCGGACCCGCTGACCCGGCCCCCGCCGATCAGTCCCGAACCACCTCGACGCCCGCGTCGGCCATGTCGGTCAGGGCGCGCTCCACCGACTCCGGCGTGATCCCGGCGGTCAACGCGACCAGCACGCGGGTGTCGTACCCGGCGTCGACGGCGTCCAGCGCCGTTGCCTTCACGCAGTGGTCGGTGGCAAGCCCCACGACGTCCACGGAGTCGATCCCCCGTTCCCGCAACCAGTCGTCCAGGCTCTGCGACGGGCCGTCGGTTGCTGCGGATCCCTCCGCCTCGTCCTCGGCGGACTCACCCGTGTTGGCGAATCCTTCGTCGTCGGCGGTCTCCTCCTCGAACACGCCCATGGGCGTGGAGGTGTCCGGGGCGAGGACGCCTTCGAAGCCCGAGTAGGCGGCCTCGTACTCGCCCTTGCGGAACCACGCCTCGACCCGGTCGGTCTCGAAGTCTTCGTGCGGTTCGGCGCCTTCGGTGTCGGCCACGCAGTGCACGGGCCAGGAGTCCACATAGTCCGGAGTCTCGGAGAAATGCGCCCCCGGGTCCACGTGCCAGTCCTGGGTGGCCACCACGGCGGCGTAGTCCCCGTGCCGGTCCTCGATGTGCTCCGAGACGGCAGCGGCCACGGCCGCGCCTCCCTCAACGGCCAGGGAGCCGTTCTCACAGAAGTCGTTCTGGACGTCCACCACGATCAATGCTCTGGACATGTCGGCAATCCTCTCGTCTCCGGGTCGGTTCCGTTGGGTGTTGGCTCGCGTGAGGTCAGGATTCCAGGACCGTCGGGATGACGGGTTCGCCCTCGGACAGCCGCGCGGCCGCCCGGGGGAGTTCGGCCATGGTCTCCGCGTGCCGTCGTTGCGCTCGCAGGACGGCATCCGGCCCGGTCCATCCGTCCAACAGTTCCCCGTCGCGGACGAACGGCTGCATGAGGGGGCGGTCGTCGCCGTCGTCGACGGGGACCGTGTCGATGCCCACGATCTCGTGGGTGGCCACGCCTTGGGCGTTGCGACGACGCAGGGCGGTCTTGCGGCCGCCGATCGACCCCTTGCCCGTGGCCTTCTTCGCCACGGGCTCCAGGTCGCCCGCGGCGTTCTCGCGGGCCACCAGCTTGTAAACCATGGAGGACGTGGGAACCCCGGAGCCGGTGACCAGGCGAGTGCCCACCCCGTAGGAGTCGACCGGTGCCGCAGCCAGGCCCGCGATGGCGTATTCGTCCAGGTCGGAGGTCACGGTGATCTTGGTGTCCGGATTGCCCAGTTCGTCCAACAGTTCCCGGACCCGCACCGCCTGGACGGCCAGGTCACCGGAGTCCAGGCGCACCGCACCGAGTTCCGGCCCGGCCAGCTCCACGGCCTTGCGGACGGCTGCTTCGACGTCGTAGGTGTCCACGAGCAGGGTGGTGCCCAGGCCCTGGGCCTGCAGCTGGGAACGGAAGGCCGACTCTTCGTCGTCGTGGAGCAGGGTGAAGGAGTGTGCCGCCGTCCCGATGGTGGTCACCCCGTACCGGTACCCGGCCTCCAGGTTGGAGGTCCCCGTGAATCCTGCGATCACGGCGGCGCGGGCCGCGGCGACGGCGGCCTGGTCGTGTGCTCGCCGGGAACCCATCTCCAGGCAGGGGCGGCTGCCCGCGGCCGAAGTCATACGCGAGGCCGCGGAGGCGACGGCGGAGTCGTAGTTGAGCACGGAGAGGATGTAGGTCTCCAGCACGCAGGCCTCGGCGAAACTGCCTTCGACGCGCAGCACGGGGGAGTTGGGGAACCAGGCCTCGCCCTCCGCGTATCCGTCGATCTGGCCCGTGAACTCGAACTCGGCCAGCCAATTGGCCGTCGCGGAGTCGATCACTCCCGTGCGTTGCAGGAAGTCCAGGCGAGGTCCTTCGAAACGGAACTCCCGCAGGCCTTCGAGGAACCGTCCCGTTCCGGCGACGATGCCGTAGCGTCGCCCGGCGGAGAGGCGGCGGGAGAAGACCTCGAAGACGCTTCGGCGTTCGGCCGTGCCGTCCCGCAACGCGGCCTGCAGCATGGTCAGTTCGTAGTGGTCCGTGAGCAACGACGTCGGTGCCGGGGTCCAGGTGGAAGTCTGTGCGTTCACACGCGCCACTCTAGTCGGAGGGCCCGTACCATGGAGCAATCATGATCTTCACGAAGCACCCTCCGCACGGTGGCCGATCCGCTCGCGCGGCCCTGCCCCTGTCGGTGTGTTCTACCGCAACCCTGGGGCCCGCCGTGGACGAGCGGACGGAGACCAGCGCATCGGAACAGGTCTCCACGGACACACCGTGGCAGGTCGTGGTGTGGGACGACCCCGTGAATCTGATGAGCTGGGTGACGTGGGTTTTCCGCACCTATTTCGGCTTCCCGCAGTCCAAGGCACACACGCTCATGATGGCCGTCCACACCGACGGGCGAGCCGTCGTGACCTCCGGGACCCTGGAGGAGGCGGAGAAGCACGTGGCTGCTCTGCACGGTTACGGGCTCTGGGCCACGTACGAACGCGCCGGGGGACAGAACGACGGAAACGCCGGTGGAAACCAGGAGGGTCGGCACTGATGGCGCAGCCGTTTCGTTCCACGCCGCCCGGATTGATCGCTCGGTTGGACCCCCAGGAGAGGGGCCTGCTGCGGCGGCTCTTCGAAGACGTCGTCACGATGCTCGAAGGCGATCACACGACCTCGGAGGATCCGCTGGAGCAACTGGTCGGGCTCTCCGGAGACGTCGAGGCTCCCCAGGATCCAGCCCTTCGGAGACTGTTGCCCGAAGGTTCCACCGATCCAGAGCGCGCCGAGGAGTTCCGGCGCTACACCGACCGCAGCCTGCGGGAGGAGAAGGTGGGTGCCCTGCGTCGTGCCGCGATGGCCGTGGAACACGATCCGGTGCAGCTGGAGGGCGACGGGGCCGTGGACTTCTCCCGCGCACTCAATGACGTCCGGTTGGTCCTGGCCACGCGACTGCACGTCGAATCCTCGGACGACGCCCGCAGGATCGAGGAACTCGCCGCGTCCGTGGACGTCAACGACGTCGACGACCCCGAGACCTACATGTCGGTGGTCTACGGATTCGTTTCCTGGCTACTGAATTCATTGGTCGAGGCGATGTTGCTGGACCTGCCGGGGGATCACATCAAGCGGTGATCTGCGTCTCATTCATGAAGTGAGGTGCGTCTCTCGGTTCGAGGGGTCGGTGGAAAGCCGACTACTCTTTGGGGTCTATGCACCCCGATTTGAGCGTTCCGGTCGACGACGACCGCCCCACAGTGCGTCCCGTGGCGGATGCACCCATCGGAGTGTTCGATTCCGGTGTGGGCGGTCTCACCGTGGCGCGAGCGATCATCGATCAGTTGCCCAATGAACGCATCGTCTACGTGGGGGACACCCTCAACGGCCCCTACGGTCCGCTGCCGATCGCGGAGGTCAGGGCCCACGCGTTGCGCATCATGGACGAACTCGTGGACACGGGAGTCAAGCTCCTGGTGATCGCGTGCAACACAGCCTCGGCGGCCGTGCTGCGTGACGCCCGCGAGCGCTACACCCGGACCTACGGGATCCCCGTCGTCGAGGTCATCCAGCCGGCCGTCCGTCGCGCCGTGGCCTCCACCCGCAACGGGCGGGTCGGTGTGATCGCCACACAGGCCACCGTCGGGTCGCGGGCCTACGAGGACACGTTCGCCGCCGCCCCGCAGCTGGAGATCCATTCCGTCGCCTGCCCGCGGTTCGTCCCGTTCGTGGAATCGGGCGTCACCACGGGCCCCGAGGTCCTGGCCACCGCTGAGGAGTACTTGGCTCCGCTGCAGGAGCGCAGCATCGACACCCTGGTCCTGGGCTGTACCCATTACCCGCTCCTGACCGGCGTGATCTCCTACGTCATGGGCGAGGGGGTCACCCTGGTCTCGAGTGCGGAGGAGACCGCCAAGGACGTGTTCCGCGCCCTCATGGGTCACGACCTGGCCCGTTCTGTCCCCGCTGACGAGCCGCACGAATTCCTGGCCACAGGGGACCCCGAACCCTTCGAGGAACTCGCGCGGCGATTCCTGGGCCCGGAGGTGCTGCGGGTGCGGCATGTCGGCTCCGTGGCCGAGCAGTTCCCCACCGGATCGCTGTCCAAGGTCACCCCGGAAATGTTGATGGAGGCCCGCAACGGAGCGCGGCCCGTCCCTTCGACCTCGAAAGGTAACAAGGCATGAACCTCACCGTCATCGGCTGCACCGGCTCGTTCGCGGGCCCCGATTCGCCGGCCTCGAGTTACCTGTTGACGGGCACCGACCACGACGGGCGGGTCTGGCACGTGCTCATGGACATGGGCAACGGTTCCCTCGGTTCCCTGCAGCGCCACATCGACCTGCACGAACTCGACGCCGTGATCATCAGTCACCTCCATCCGGACCACTGCGTGGACCTGGCCGGGCTGCACGTCGCCGTGAAGTGGGACCCCCGCGGGTGGCCCGGTGACCGCATCCCGGTCTGGGCGCCCAAGGGGACTCACGAATACCTCGCGGCGGCCCAGGCCATGGAGGCCGCCCCGGGGATGTCCACGGAGTTCATCTTCAACGCATGGCAGGACGAGGTGCAGGTCCAGATCGGACCGTTCCGCGTGACCCCCTACCGGGTGAACCACCCGGTCGAGGACCCTTATGCCTTGCGGGTCGAATACGACGGCGGCCAGGGCCGCAGCGTGCTGACCTATTCCGGAGACACGGACTCGTGCGAGGGCCTGGTACGGGCGGCCCGCGACGCCGACCTGTTCCTGTGCGAGGCCGCCTACCAGGAAGGCCGCGACGAATACCGCGACGTCCACCTGACCGGTCTGCGCGCGGGTCAGGCAGCCCAGGAAGCTGAAGTGGACGAGTTGATGCTCACCCACATCCCGGTCTGGAACTCCCCGACCAAGGCCGTCATCGAGGCCGCCTCCGCGTACGACGGCCCGATCGCTTTGGCACAGCCCGCCACGACTTTCCGCATCGTCGCCGACTCCGAACGCCTGGCCGGCCGCGCGGTCAACGGCCGCGTGGGTGCTCGCGAGGGCTGATCACCGGCCCGTCCGCGTTGGTGTGAGTCCTGCGCGGGACTATCCTGAGTCGCATGAGCTCCGACGCCTCCGCAGCGAACGCCGCAGTGACCACCGAAACCACGACCCCGTCGGACGTCGTTGGTTCGGCAGCCGGTGATTCCACAGTCGGTGATTCCACGCAGGTCACCGCCGGCACCGGCTTCCGCCGAGCGGACGGCCGCACCGTGGACCAACTGCGTCCCATCACCATCACCCGCGGGTGGTCCCAGCAGGCCGAAGGATCCGCTCTCATCGAGTTCGGCGGAACCCGGGTCCTGTGCACCGCGTCCGTGACCGAAGGGGTCCCGCGCTGGATGCGTGGGGAGGGCCGAGGCTGGGTGACCGCCGAGTACGCCATGTTGCCGCGGGCCACCTCCACCCGCTCGCAGCGCGAATCGGTCAAGGGCAAGATCGGTGGGCGGACCCACGAGATCTCACGGCTGATCGGTCGGTCCCTACGCGCGATCATCGACCTCCAGGCACTCGGGGAGAACACCGTGGTCCTGGACTGCGACGTCCTGCAGGCCGACGGTGGAACCCGTACGGCTGCCATCACGGGCGCCTACGTGGCCCTGGCCGAAGCAATGGTCTGGGCACGCAAGGAGGGACTGGTCAAGGGCCAGCCCCTGGTCGATTCCGTCTCCGCGGTCTCTGTCGGCATCATCGACGGCGTCGCGATGCTGGACCTGCCGTATCCGGAGGACGTACGGGCCGAGACCGACATGAACGTGGTGGTCACCGGGTCCGGGGCCTTCGTCGAGGTCCAGGGCACGGCGGAGGGTGCGCCCTTCGACCGTCAGGAACTGGACAGCCTGCTCGACCTGGCCGTGGCCGGTTGCGCGGAACTGGCGCAGATCCAGCAACAGACACTGGGGGAAACACGAGATGCCTGACCCGGAACCCGACTCACCCGCGAGTCCTCGTCACGATCGGTCCGAGCATGCCGTCGCGGGGGACGGAGACGACCCGTCCCCGGCTCCTGACGGTGCGCGTCTGGTCCTCGCGACGCACAACGTGGGCAAGTTGTCGGAACTTCGGGACATGGTTGCCGCGGCCGCCCCGGAGCTGGACGCCCAGGCAGCCGTCGTCGACGCCGGATCACTCGGCCTGGTGGAGGCCGTCGAGGACGGAACCACGTTCGAGGCCAACGCCCTGATCAAGGCGCGTGCCGCGGCCGCCGCTTCCGGACTTCCGGCCGTGGCAGATGACTCCGGGCTGGCGGTGGACGTGCTCGGCGGCGCTCCCGGGATCTTCTCGGCTCGGTGGTCGGGCACCCATGGGGCGGACAGGGCGAACCTGGAACTGCTGCTGGCTCAGCTGGGGGACATCGCCCCCGAGCACCGCGGTGCCCAGTTCGTGTGCGCGGCAGCACTGGTGACTCCCGACGGGTACGAGCACGTGGAACACGGGATCCTGCGTGGGACGCTACGGACGGAGCCCGCCGGTCAGGGCGGTTTCGGCTACGACCCCGTTCTTCAACCCGACGGGCTCGATCTGAGCTGCGCGGAACTCACGGCGGAGCAGAAGAACGCGATCAGCCATCGTGGCCAGGCCGTTCGTGCCTTGATGCCCCACGTCCTCCACGTGCTTCGAGCGGCGAAACCCGCCGAAGGCTCCGCACCCGCCGGACCGGAGAACCAGCCGTGGTAGCCCAGATGCTCCGCAGGATGATGCCGTTCGCGGACGTCGTGGACGCCGTGCTGGCAGAACTCGGGGAGAAGAGCGACTGCACACGGTGGTCCGTGGTTCCCACCGGTTCCTCCCACCTGGTGGTGGAGATCGACAAACGCATCACCGTGCGGATCGCCAAGAACCCGTCGGCCCGCAAGAACCTGGCGCGCCGAACGGAAGTGCTGCGCCGCTTGCCGGAGTACGACTTCGCCGTTCCCCGCCCGCTGACCAGCACCATTTCGGCCAAGGGCCACACCGCGGTGGGACTGACCTGGGTCCCCGGCTTCCACCGGGGCGCGGGGGTTCCGGCAGCCGGCCTGGGGCGCCTGCTCGAACAGATCTGGGCCACCGACACCTCGGACTTCGACGGCTTCCTGGACCGTCCGGGACAGCACTGGGGAGGCCACAAGCGTCGGCACGTCATGCTGGAGGAGGTCGTCCCCATGCTGCTGCCGCGTAACCGTGAACTGGCACGGGAGGCGATCAACGACCTGGCGCACCTCGAGGTGGTCACACCTCGGTTGGTCCATTCGGACCTGATGAACCACAACATGCTCTGGCAGGGCGACGATCTGTCCGGGGTCATCGACTGGGACCACGCCTGCCTGGGGGATCCGGCGCAGGACGTGGCCACGTTGGCCCTGTGTTTCGGGTGGGACACCCTCGAAAGGGTGGTTCCCCCGGAGATCCTGCAGCGCGCCCGGTTGCACGCCCGGATCATCCCCATGCAGTCCGTGGCCTACACCCTGGTCCAGGAGATGGACACGGCCCAGGTCAATCAGGCGGTTACGCGAGCCGACGAGTGGATCGACACCCGGCTGCGCCAGCTGCTCAAGAACTGACGTTCCATCCCAGTTCGTCGCACCACCGGCGCCCGGCCGCCTGCACGGCCGAACCACCGTGCAGTGCTCGCGCCCACCGTGTCGACACGCCCGGGTCCGGCAGCCCTGCACCGGTGAGGGCACCGGCCACCGACCCGACCGCGTGCGGATTCTCGACGGCGACCTTCGCGCCCGAGTGCAGCGCGTGATCCATGCGGTCAGCTTCCCCACCGTTGCGTTCGGCGACCAGGGCTGCCCAGACCCCGGCGGCCAGGGCCTCGGGAGCCTCATGCTGATCAGTACCCAGCCGTTCGAGCAGCTGCTCGGGGCTCACCGCGCCGTCGGAGGTGTCCAGGGCCGTGCGCAACGCCGCGATCGTGTGTTCCCCGGGACGGGTGACGGTCGGCAGCACCTCCAGCGCGGCTTGCACTCCCGCTCGCACCGGTTCGGTGATGGCGCGCTGTGCAGCGTTGACCGTCGCCTGGATGCTCAACGCATACGCGACGGCGGCCACTTGCGCCTCGGGGTGGCCGTGGGTGATGGCTGCTCCGTTGACGGTCAGCGTGGTCAGGGACTTCCACCCCACGGGGAGCAGACCGAAGGCCACCGACCGGGACATGGCACCCGGCCCCATCGCCCCGGGGACCACCGGACGCTCGACCTCTCCCATGGCTCCCGTGGACAACGCCGCCAGCGTCTGCGCATCGGGCCGCCGCGTCACGGCCAGTGCTGCCTCGGCGTCGATCCAGCGTGGGAGGGGTGACGGGGCGTTGTCGGGCCACGGGTGGTCCTGTGTGCGCAACCAGCGCAGGTACGCCAACCACAGGCAGGCGGTCTCGTCGGCCGGCTGGCCCACATTGGTCCATTCGACGGCTTCCAGCAGGCCGTCCAGCGTGTAGAGGACCAACTGCGTGGTCCCGGACAGGGCCAGCGGTGGGCCGGCCGAAGTATCCGTGGCACCGCTCCCGTCCAAGGCGTCAGCTCCGGCCTCGGCAACGGCGTCGCCCAGGGCGCTACCCAGTAGCACGGCCTGAACACGTTCAGGCAGCGAGTGCGCTGCGGCGGGGTGAGGTGGCAGCCCGACCTCCGGATCCAACAGAGGTTCCGAGGGGTGGCCGGAGGCGTATGGTGCAGGAGTGCCGGTGGACATGCGCACCAGTCTAGGAACTGGACCGACCGGTAGCCCCGCGGCCCCGCTGCGCGTCCCTCCCGGTAGTCTGGGCCCGGTGCCACGCGCCTAGCACGACCGTCGACCGGAAGGAGGGCGATGAGCACGGGAAGCCAGCCCGAAAACACCACGCCCTCCGCGGGTCCCTCCGTGGGTCCCTCGAGCCCTGACCCGGAGCCCAGCGACGCGGTCCCGGCCGAGTCGCCGTCGGCCCCCGTGCGCTCCAGGATTCAGCTCACCGGATCACCCGGTCTGGCCGCGGAGCCGCGGCCCTCGTGGAGCGAGATCCTGTTCGGCGACTTCCGTCGCCTCCAGTCGGTGGTCGGCCGCTGGTACCTGGTGCTCACGCTGCTGGTCCGCCTCCCGAGCGTGGTCATGCCGTTGAGCGTCATGGTGTACGTCGCGGTGGCCTCCGGCTCGGGTTCGTGGGGGGCCTTGTGTGCCGCCGCCATCTATCTCGGACACGCCGTGTCGACCGGAATCACGGGTCTGTACGCACCCTGGAAGTACTACCAGTGGGGGATCCTGGTTCAGACCGTGCTCCAGGTCCTGACGGTGCTCTGGCTGGTGCAGACCCTGGTGGCTCGCGCCCATGACCCCTTCGGTCCCTGGCCCTGGTACCTGTGTCTGTTGGTGGGTGCCGCCTCACCTCAGCTGGGCATTGCCACAAGGCTGCGGTGGCCCTCGATCCTCCGCCACCACCGCGACCAGTCACTCCCGGCCCTGACCATGCGGCACGACGCCGTCATGGACGCTTTGGCCATGGTCCTGGGCGCACTCGTGGCCGGGGTGATCGCCATCATGGCCGGGTCCCTCGTCGGGGTCATGGCCGGCTCCGGGCTCCTGGTGATCTCGACCGCCATGCTGCTGCTGCATCCCACCGCCGGTCTCCCCGTGTGGGGCACAGCCCTGTGGGTGAGCTCGAGCAAGAACCTGAACCGCGCTGAACGTCGTCGTCGGCGTTCACGGCGCATCGTGCGGTTCCTTCCGGTTCTCGGTGGGGGTTGGTTGGGTCTGTTGTGGGGCTCCGTGCAGATCGGCCTTGTCTATTTCGCCGCCAGCATCGACGTCGTCGAGAGCATCGGCGCCCAGTTCGCGGCACTCGGTCTCCTGTCGGCGATCTCCGCGGTGATCACGGCCGGATTCGGTATCCGCCGCCCGTGGAACCTGTGGATCCTGTGCGCCGCCGCGAGTGTCCTGGCCACCATGCTCATGTCGGTTCCCTCGGGACCGTTCAGCATGCTGCTGGTGCTCGCGGTGATCGGGGCCGCCACCGGCCCCACTCTGGTGGCCGTGTTCGGGATCGTGCCCATCATCAGCCCGCGGCGCCTCACGACCGGGCTGAGCGCGATCACGTACGTGCTCATCCAGGTCGGCATGGCCGCGGGCCTGGTGCTGGCGGCGTGGCTGGGGAATTACGGGGGCTACCAGACCGTGGCGCTGCTGCCCGTCATGGCTTCGACCCTCCTGCTGGCCACGGCCTTCCTCTTCATCGACCGACGCCGTCGTGTGGCGCTGGACATGCCGGCCAGTGCACACTGGGCCCCGGGCGGTGACTTCTCGACCTCCGTCGGCATGTGAGTGACAGACCCTCTGCGCACCGGGGACCGACACCGATCGGTGTCGGTCCCCGGTGCGCCTTGCGGGCGTTCGCGGATCAGTGGCCGCGGTCCAACCATTCCTGGACGTGCCCGGCCTCTGAGCCGATCGTCGTCGAGTCGCCGTGCCCGGTGAGCACCACGGTTTCTGGAGCCAGGACCAGAAGGCGCTCGCGGATCGACTCGACGATGGTGGGGAAGTCCGAGTAGGAACGGCCCGTTGCGCCGGGGCCACCCTGGAAGAGGGTGTCACCGGAAAACACCACACCCAGTTCCGGGCTGTGGAAGCACACGGAACCGGGGGAGTGGCCCGGCGTGGACAGAACGGTCAGCCCGATGCCGTCCAGTTCGAAGACCTCCCCGTCGGTCAACTCGTGATCCGGGGCGGTATCGGGATGGACGCTGTCCCAGAGCATCCGATCCGCTGGGTGCAGATGGATCTGACCACCGATGAGCGCTGCGGTGTCCTGCACGGCGCGGATGTGGTCGTCGTGACCGTGGGTCAGGAGGATGCCTTTGACCGTGCGTCCACCGACCGCCTCGGCGACGACGGCCGGGGAGTGGGCGGGATCGATCACAAAGCATTCGTCGTCGTTGCCCACGACCCACACGTTGTTGTCCACGTCCCACGTTCCCCCGTCCAGGGAGAACGTGCCACTGGTGACGCAGTTCTGGACCCGAACGCGGCCGTCGGCCGATTCCTTGGCGATCTCGGTCATCACTGGACCTCCTGGTCGGCGAGGGTGTGCAGATTCTCCAGTTCGACCACCGAGCGCAGGACCTTGCTCTCGCGCATCTTGGTGAAGGCCGGTTCGACGTCGTTGATCGAGATACGTTCGGACACGAACCCGTCCAGGTCCAGGTTCCCCAACCGGTAGTGGTCCACGAACATCGGGAAGTCACGATTGGGCAGGCAGTCGCCGTACCACGCGGACTTGATGGACCCGCCGCGGCCGAACACCTGGTCCAGCGGAATCTCCCACGTGGTCCCCGGATCCGGAACCCCGACCAGGACCATGCGCCCGGCCAGGTCGCGTGCTTCGAAGGCCTGCTGGAAGGTCTTGGCAATGCCCACGGCGTCGATCACCAGATCAGCCCCGTTTCCGTCCGTCAGTTCCTGGATCGCGGCCACCGGGTCCTGGTTGCGTGAGTTCACGAGGTCGGTGGCACCGAATCCCTGCGCGGTGGCAAGCTTTTCGTCGTCCAGGTCCACGGCGATGATGCGCGTGGCTCCGCCCAGCTTGGCCCCGGCGACGGCGGCCGTCCCCACCCCGCCGCAGCCGAAGACGGCCACGGTCTCACCGCGCTTGAGCGCCCCGGTGTTCAACACGGCGCCCAGCCCGGCGGTGACGCCGCAGCCCAGCAGGCCAACGGCCGCGTACTGCGAGGGTTCCAGGTCGCCGTCGATCTTGGTGCACTGCCCGGCGGCCACCAGCGTCTTCTCCGTGAAGGCGCCGATGCCCAGAGCGGGGGTGAGCTCGGTTCCGTCCTGCAATGTCATCTTGGTGCTCGCGTTGTGGGTGGCGAAGCAGTACCAGGGCTCTCCGCGACGGCAGGCCCGGCATTCACCACAAACGGCGCGCCAGTTGAGGATCACCCGATCGCCGACCGCCAGGCCCGTTACGCCCTCGCCCAGCGCGGACACCACGCCCGTGGCCTCGTGCCCCAACAAGAAAGGGAAGTCATCCGAGACACCGCCCACCTGGTAGTGGTGGTCGGTCTGGCACACTCCGCAGGTGAGAACGTCCACCAGCGCCTCACCGGGGCCCGGGTCGGGAACCAGGATCGTCTCGACGACGGCGGGTTCGTTCTTGGCCTTGACGACGACGGCCTTGACCTCATGCATGGATTGACTCCGCTTTCGTGGTTGGCGTGCAGGGTGCCACCATTCTAGGGACACAAAGGACACGGCCAACCGGTCAGCTTCATCAGGAAGCCACCCGGTCGGCCGTGTCCTCGACTCGTGTCCGACGCCCGGTGCGTCAGCGGGTACGGGTCCGCTCGCGTTCCAGGACCTGCTTGGCGTCACCGTCAAAATTGGCGACCTCCGCGCGGCCCTCGGACCCCCCGTCCTTGCCCTGAGAGCGGTAGTCCACGGTCTCGTTGGCCAGGCGGACCTTGCGGCCTTCCTCGACCAGCTTCTCGTGCTTGGTCAATGCCTTGGTCACCGTCTTGACGTCTCTGGGAGGCAGGTGAAGCATCTCCTCGGACGGGATGCCCGCCTCGAGTTCACGGCCACGCTGGATCTCGGCATCGATTTCAGCGCCCATCAGCAGGACGTTGTTGAAGATCCAGATTCCCAACAGGCCCAGGATCACGCCACCGATGACCCCGTATGTCGAGGTCTGGGAGGCGAATTGGGTGGCATAGACGGAGAAGGCCGCGCCGGCCACGATCGCGCCGACAATTGCGAACAGCGCACCCGGGGAGACCCACTTGAACTTGGGCTGCTGGACGTTCGGCGTGAAGTAGTAGAGCACTGCCACGAGCAGGACCAGCAGCAACAGGATCACGGGCCACTTGGCGATGTTCCACACCATCACGCTGGTCTCGCCGAGACCGATCAGGTCACCGACCGATCGAGCGATCCCGCCGGACAGGAGGACCATGAGGAAGACCAGGACCACGCTGACGACGACGAACAAAGTCACCCCCAGCATGGTTGCCTTGTGTTTGACGAACCCGCGGCCTTCGGAGATGTCGTAGACCCGGTTCATGGCGCGGGAGAACGCACCGACGTAGCCCGATGCCGTCCACAGACCGGATGCGACACCGATGATCAATGCGGCCAGGCCGGCTCCGCTCGAGCTGGCGAGGTTACTGATCGTGGGTTCCAGCAGCGTGTTGAGTTCGGCCGGGACCCTGCCGGAGAGGAAGTCCGTAATCGCCTTGGTGGTCTGCTCACCCTGCCCGAAGACACCCAGCAGGGACACCACGGCCAGCAGACCGGGGAAGACGGACAGCACGGTGAAGTAGGTCAAGGACGCTGCCAGGTCCGTGCAGCCGTCCTGCGTGAACTCAGCCAGTGCGCGCTTGAAGACGTACATCCAGGAGCGCTTGGAGACGTCTCCGGGGCTGTTGGGTTTGGACCTGCTCTCCGTGGCGGGTGCCTCCGCCCGCTCGAGGGTTTCGCGAAGGGTGTTCTTGGACACGTCGTCTCCATTCCTGTGTGACAGGGTCACCCCGCAGCTGCTCATCGATGGGGGACCGACGAGTGGTGTACAGCATGAAGGATGCCTCCCATCAGTTTACTGATGGGAGGCATCTGGACGTGCCACATCACGCCGTCCGGTCTTGGGCGATGCAGACCAGGTTGCGGGTGACGCGCAAAAGCTGTCGGGTCAGTCTCGAAGGCTCTGCCGTAAGCGGTCGGACAAACGGGTCAGGATCCGCAGTTCCTCCGGGTCCAGACCGTTGGCCATGAGTTCGTGCACGTGGCGGTCGAAGTGCTCAGCGATCCGCGCCTGTAGGTCATGACCGTCCTCGGTCAGACGGATCCGCAGGCCCCGCAGGTCCTGGGGGTCCTGCCAGCGGTGGACCAGGCCTTTGGACTCGAGACGTTCCAGCATCCGGGAGAGGCTCGACTGGGTCAGCAGGACGTACTCGTTGAGTTCGTTCAACCGGATTCCGCGGTCATCTGCCCGGGAGAGGTTGAACAGGACGTCGTACTCGCGCATGGAGAGATCAGCGAATTCTTCGCGACGCTGCAACCGACGCATCACCGTGACCTGTGCACGGTACAGCGCTTCCCAGGCTGCCGTGGAGGTCTCCACGGGGTCATTTGTGGTTTCTCTGATGGGCACGGAGCAATAGTAAGCGAAGTGATTCCGATTGGCCGGGCCTGGTCGTCCGCCATTGTGTGGCAATTTCGTTGAATTGGCATAGACCATCACAAGGGGATCTCCGGGGGCGGAAATCAGTCGCGTTCGGGCCCGGAAACGGGCATCGACGGCGACGGCCGGTGCGGCGTCGCCGTCGATGACTGCTTCGTGCGGCACGTGACGGGCACTTCCCCTGGAGGTCAGTGCATGAAACTCACTTGATGCCCAGAACTCCGCCGGTGTGTCCCATGATCTCGTCGGCCAGACGCGGATCGTCGTCGAGCGTGCGGCCGTAGGCGGGGATCAGTTCCGTAAGTCGGGACTGCCAGGTGCCCTTGTGGTGCGGGAAGCACTTGGCCAACAGGTCCAGCATGATCGGCACAGCGGTCGAGGCTCCGGGGGAGGCACCCAGCAGCCCGGCGATGGACCCGTCCTCGGCGGTGATGAGCTCGGTCCCGAACTGGAGGACGCCGCCCTTCTCCTTGTCCTTGCGCATGACCTGCACGCGCTGACCGGCGTGAACTAGCTCCCAGTCGTCGCCGTCGGCCGTGGGGTAGTACTCCTGCAACGCCTCGACCCGCTGTGCCTTGTTCTTCATGAGCTCCGAGATCAGGTACTTGACCAGATCCAGGTTGGCCAGGCCCGCGCGGGTCATGGGGTACAGGTTGTCGGTGCGCACGGAACGCGGCAGGTCGAAGAGCGAGCCCTGCTTGAGGAAGTTCGGCTTGAAGCCGCCGTAGGGGCCGAACAACAGCGACTTCTTGCCGTTCTCGAACCGGGTGTCCAGGTGCGGGACGGACATCGGGGGAGCGCCCACGGAGGCCTGGCCGTAGACCTTTGCGTTGTGTTGTTCGGCGATCTGCGGCTTGGTGTTGCGCAACCAGAGACCGGAGACGGGGAAGCCGCCGAACCCCTTGATCTCAGGGATCCCTGACTTCTGCAACAACGGCAGTGCTCCGCCACCCGCGCCGACGAAGACGAACTTGGCCCGGATCTCCCGACTGTCCTCGGAATCCAAACGATTGGTGGTGCGGGCGGTCCAGGTTCCGTCCGACTCCTTGTTGAGGTTGCTCACCTGCGTTCCGGTGCGGACCTCGGCACCGTTGGCCGACATGTGGGCGACCAGCTGACGGGTGAGTTCACCGAAGTTGACGTCAGTGCCTTCCGGCGCGAACGTGGCCGCCACGGATTCGGAGCCGCGGCCGCGCATGGTCAAAGGAGCCCACTGCGCCAGCTGGTCACGGTCCTCGGAGTACTCCATGCGTTCGAAAAGCTTGTGCTGCTTGAACGCCTCGTGGCGTGCCTTCAGGTAACGCACGTGATCGTCGTTGAAGACCATCGAGATGTGCGGGACGGGGTTGATGAAATCGGAGGCCCGGCCCAGCTTGCCTTCCTCAACCATGGTGGCCCAGAACTGGCGGGAGGTCTGGAACTGCTCGTTGATGGTCACGGCCTTGGCGGTGCCAACGGTCCCGTCGGCCTTCATGGGGGCGTAGTTCAACTCGCACAGTGCGGAGTGGCCCGTGCCTGCGTTGTTCCAGACGCCCGAACTCTCCTTGCCGATCTCGTCCAGGCGCTCGACAAGGGTGATCTTCCAGGTCGGCTCCAGCTCGGTGAGCAGGGCACCCAAGGTGGCCGACATGATGCCGCCTCCCACCAGCAGTACGTCTGTGGACTCGGTGGTTGTCGCGTGCTTCACTACGTGCTCTCCTGTCGTCTCGCGCGGGCCTTTCTTCGCGATCCCGGTCCCGCGCACATAAATACCAACAGGTTAGTCCTCGCTGCGCCCGCGGTGCACACCGACCGGATGGAGCTCCCGGTATCAGTCCTGGTTGATCTGGATCGCGTTGAAGTCCTCGAATCCGGTCGAGCTGAGAGGGAAGGATGCCGTGCGGGAATCAACGGCCACGCCGCTGGTGGGGAACGCGAGCGGGAGGGCCGCCTTTTCCATCGTCGCCCTGCGGTTGACCCGCCGGTACAGGTCCTGCCGATCGTCCCCATCCGACGACTGGGCCGCCTGATCCACCAGGTCGCGCAGCATCTCGGAATCCAGGTCGAGCTCCGGGGTGGGGGCACTGAACAGCGTCGAGGCGAAGTAGTCCGGGTCGCGGAAGCCGCCGTCGGCACCGAACAGGAACATGTCGTGCTCCTCCGAACGGGTGCGAAGTGTCTCCGCGTACACGCTCCACGGGACGGGGACCGGGGTGATCTCGAACCCCGAACGGGCGAGGGAGGCGGAGATGTCCGCGTAGAGCCGTTCCGGATCCAGTGCCCATTGGCGGGAGGCGCCCGTGGGATACAGGAAGCGCAACGGTGTCCCGTCGTACTTCGACTTCTTGAGCAGGTCGCGTGCCTGCTGGGGGTTGTACCCGGGGTAGCCGAGGTCGTCGTCGGGGACATTGAACCGCGCGGGCAGGAACTCCTGTGCGATCGTCGTCCCCTCCGGGAAATGGTCGCGGACGATCGCCTGCCGGTCCACGGAGGCCATGAGGGCCTCCCGGAGGTTGATGTCGCTGAGCAGCCCAGAGCCACCGTGAATACCCAGGTACGCCACGGAGTAGGGGTCGCGCTGGAGCACCTGTACGGCCTCCCGAGCCAGGGGGGCGAAGGCGTCCAACCCCACGAGGTCGTATCCGTCCACTCGTCCAGTACGCAGTGCGACGTAGCGCAGCTCTGAGTCCGGGATGGCCACGAACTCCAGGGTTCCCAGAGGGCCCAACTCGCCCCAGTACGTGTCGGCTACCTCGAGAATCACTGACTGCCCGGGTCGCTGACCCGCACCGGCTTCAAGGCCCTCCCGGACCTTGAAGGGCCCGGTCCCGACAGGCGAGGTACCCACGGAGTCCGAACTGATGCAATTGGGGGCCGCGATGCCGAACGCGGGATGGGTCAAGGCCTTGGGCAACGCCGGGTAGGGGCGGGTGAGGTGGATCCGGATCTTGTGCGAATCCACGGCCTCGCAGGCGCGATAGACCGATCCGTGGGGTGTTCCCCGACGAAAAACGGCATCGAACAAGCTGTGTCGGCCGGTCGAGGTGTCACGCACCGAGGCGGCGGCCCAGCGGTCCAGGTTACGGACGACCGCTTCGGCGTCGAAGGCGGACCCGTCGTGGAACAGGACGTCGTCGCGCAGGGCGAAGTCCCAACTCAACCCGTCCTCGGACGCGCGCCAGGCCGTGGCCAAGGCGGCGGTCGGGTCTCCGGTGAGCGGGTCGGGTGCGACCAGACCGTCGAGTACCTGCCGGGCGATGCGGTTGGTCTCGAGGTTGTCCGTGAGGGACGGATCAAGCGTCGGGGCCGTGGCGGCATTGGCGAACACGTAGTGCGCCTCGGGCACCTCGCGTGAGGGGGTGCTGTCGGGGTCGGAGCCCTCTGAAGTGCCGCAGCCCGCCAGGACCGTCACGGTCGCTCCGGCCAGGAAAGCGCGTCGGGAGTACCGGCTCACCACGCAAACTCCCTTCCTGGTTCCCTCACGAACCGGGCACGGAGGCCCGTCGGTGCGCGAGGCGGGACTTGAACCCGCACGCCGGAGCACAGGAACCTAAATCCTGCGTGTCTGCCAATTCCACCACTCGCGCGTAGGCCCCGCGGTGTGCTGCGGGGCCGAACGATTGTACCGAGAACTCGGGGCCGCCTCAGTCGGACAGGCCGAGGTCCCGGCGCAACTTGGCCACGTGACCCTTGGCCCGCACGTTGTACTGCGCGACTTCCACGGCACCCGACTCGTCGACGACGACAGTGGAGCGGATGAGCCCCTCGTAGACCCGTCCGTAGTTCTTCTTCTCGCCCCAGGCGCCCCAGGCCTCCGCAACGGCGTGGTCGGGGTCCGACAGCAGCGGGAAGGTGAGGGACTGCGCGTCCGTGAACTTCTGGAGGGCAGCCTGGCTGTCCGGCGAAATGCCGACCACGCGGTATCCGTCCGAGGTGAAGCTGGCCAGGTTGTCGCGGAAGTCGCAGGCCTGAGTGGTGCACCCGGGCGTCGAGGCCTTGGGGTAGAAGTAGACGATCACCTTGGTGCCGGCGAAATCGGACAGCGACACAGGGGAACCGCTCTGGTCGGTCAGGGTGAAGTCGGGAGCCTTCTGGCCCGGGGTCAGTGCGTGGCGCATGGGAGTCCTTTCCTTTCGTGCACTCTGCCTGCAGAGTCCTTGATTCATCATGCCCTGCTCGGGGGGGACACCGCGATGGCTCGTGATCAGCCGTGCGCCTCCGAGGCCTCGCCCGGTGACCCCTGGTGTACGGCAGCGGTGCGTTGTAATGTGTAAGCACCCTTAGTCAAGTGTTTCCCTCGTCATGGGTATAATCACGTCATGCCCAAGAATTCCCAGTGGCCCACCAATCGGCTCTTGTCCACAGCGGCGCGCCTCGTCGAACATTCGTGGAATGAACGCCTCGCCTCGCTGGGGATCACGCATGCCGGTGTCATGGCTCTCGACGTCCTGGAGGCACAGGGCGGACTGACCCAGGCTCGTCTCGCGCAAGAGGTCCGCGTCCAGGCCCAGACCATGGGCAAGACGCTGCACCGCCTCGAAATCCACGGTCACGTGACGCGGAGCCGGAACCTCAATGACCGACGCAGCCACCTCGTCGTCATCACCGAAGAGGGGCGTCGCGTCCTGGCCGAGGCCACGCGTGTGGAAGAAGATCTCACGGGGGACGGTGCCCTTGCGGACGAGCAGTTGCGGCGCTCCCTGGCTCACATCGTCACCACGCTCGGCGGAACCCGGTGGAAGCTGAAGGTGGACTCCGACGGTGAGGTCCACGAAGTCGGAGGTTCCACGGCGCCGAGTTCGGAAACGCCCATGGTCGGTGTTGATCCGGAGATCGCCCCGCGTTGATCTGCCTCCGCGCACAGTTCTGAGTCACGCCCCGCGAAGCTCCTGCTCGGTGCTTCCCGGGGCGGTTCTGTTTCATCGGGCATCAATTCTGACCGGCGCCGAACGCAAAAAAAGCTTGTGGCCCGCATCGAAACGTCGATGCGGGCCACAAGCTGTGTGGTGCGCCCCCACGGACTCGAACCGTGAACCCGCTGATTAAGAGTCAGCTGCTCTGCCAATTGAGCTAGAGGCGCATGTCGTGGCTGCTGGCCACGGCGGTAAACAGTACCACATTCCGGGGCGGTTGTTCGCCACCTCCGTCTGCCGTCCGGTCGCAGGTGAATCACCCGGAGGGCGATTCCCGTGGACCTTCTGGCGGTGCCGGAATGTTGTACGCAGACCGTCTGGGCCGGACAACGAGCCGATACTCTACGATGTCGGTCCGCGGAGGTCCATTCGAGACGGGAAATGTGGGTTGTCTCACGATGTGAAACACGCTGACCGCTGTTTGACACGGGTCCCGTAGCGGCGGACCATGAACTCATGCAGTGCATCACGGTTGAGGCAGAGGCGCCCGTCGACAAGATCGTCGGCGAGATTCTCGATGTCGTAGTAGAGCCGGTCGTCCTCGTCGGACGACGGGCCTGACGCCGTACACCGCACGCGCACCGGGCCCCGAAAGCCGCTCCACCAGGCGGCCGGGGCCTTCTTCGTGTCTGACCCACACCGCGGACGACGGCGGGGCGAGTGCACCACAACCATGGATCCTCGAGCGGGCACGGACGGCGCGGGAGCGACCCCCTTGCCCGGCCTTGCGGATGCGACCGGCCAGTATCGATGGAATCGATTGAATTGAAGGACGCGAGATGAGTAAGGGACAACCCATCAGCCCGGCACTGATGGCCAACAAGCGGACCGGCACGTCCTCCGCCGAGCGGCGTGCCGCCGGCGAAGCCTCGGGCGTCGTCGTTCCGGAGGTCCCCGGAGACCAGAACGTCGTGGAACCGGTGTCGATGACCGGTTCGCAGGCCGTCATCCGTTCCCTCGAGGAACTCGGTGTCACGGACGTCTTCGGTCTTCCCGGCGGGGCCATTCTCCCGACCTACGACCCGCTGCTCGAGACGGAGACCATCAATCACATCCTGGTCCGGCACGAACAGGGTGCCGGACACGCCGCGCAGGGCTACGCATTGGCTTCCGGGAAGGTGGGGGTGTGCATCGCGACCTCGGGACCGGGTGCCACCAACCTCGTGACAGCGCTGGCCGACGCGAACATGGACTCGGTGCCCATGGTGGCCATCACCGGTCAGGTGGCCTCCACCCTGATCGGCTCCGACGCCTTCCAGGAGGCGGACATCGTGGGCATGACCATGCCCATCACCAAACACTCGTATCTGGTGACCAAGTCGCAGGACATCCCGCGAGTCCTGGCCGAGGCCTTCCATCTCGCCGCCACCGGGCGTCCGGGCCCCGTGTTGGTGGACATCGCCAAGGACGCCCAGGTGGGTCAGATGGAGTTCTCCTGGCCGCCCGTGCTCGACCTTCCGGGGTACCGTCCGGTGGCTCGGGGCCACTCCAAGCAGATCCGTGAAGCGGCTCGTCTCATGGCGCAGGCCCAGCGTCCCGTTCTCTACGTCGGTGGGGGTGCGGTCAAGGCCGATGCGGCCGACTCCCTGCTCGAGTTGGCGACGGCCACGGGCGCCCCCGTGGTGACCACGCTGACCGCCAGGGGAGTGTTCCCCGATTCCCATGACCAGCACCTGGGCATGCCCGGGATGCATGGCACCGTCCCGGCCGTGTACGCGATGCAACAGGCGGATCTGCTCATCACGCTCGGGGCTCGCTTCGACGACCGTGTCACGGGCGTGCTCAGCACCTTCGCTCCGGGTGCCAAAGTGATCCACGCCGACGTCGACCCCGCGGAGATCTCCAAGAACCGCACCGCCGACGTGCCGATCGTGGGCGACCTGGCCTCGATCATTCCCGAACTCACGGAAGCCTTCCGGGCGGAGACGGAGGAGGCCGGTACGCCCGACCTGTCCGCCTGGTGGCGCGTGCTCAGCGGCCTGCGCGATTCCTATCCGCTGGGATGGACTCCCACCGAGGACGGGCTGCTGGCGCCGCAGTACGTGATCCAGAAGCTCTCCGAACTCACCGGTCCCGAGGCCTGTTACGTGGCCGGCGTGGGACAGCACCAGATGTGGTCCGCACAGTTCGTCAAGCACGAGCGTCCGCGCCAGTGGATCAACTCGGCGGGTCTGGGAACCATGGGCTTCGCCGTCCCGGCGGCCATGGGCGCCAAGGTGAGTCAGCCGGACCGGGTCGTGTGGGCCATCGACGGCGACGGCTGCTTCCAGATGACCAACCAGGAACTGGCGACCTGCGCCCTGAACAACATTCCGATCAAGGTCGCGGTGATCAACAATTCGTCGTTGGGCATGGTGCGCCAGTGGCAGACGCTGTTCTACGACGGCCGCTACTCCCACACCCACCTGAACACGGGCCACGACACCGTTCGGATCCCGGACTTCGTGAAGCTCGGTGACGCCTACGGCTGCGCAACCTTCCGCTGTGAGCGCGAGGAGGACGTGGAAGCCACCATCAAGGCGGCACTCGAAGTCAACGACCGCCCCGTGGTCATCGACTTCGTGGTCTCGGCCGACGCCATGGTGTGGCCCATGGTGCCCTCGGGTGTGTCCAACGACCAGATCCAGATCGCCCACAACATGACCCCCGAGTGGGTCGGAGAAGACGAAGGAGCAGGGGCATGAGCCGCCACACCCTTTCTGTGCTGGTCGAGGACAAACCGGGCGTCCTGACCCGTGTGGCCGGCCTGTTCGCCCGCCGCGCCTTCAACATCGACCAGCTTGCCGTGGGAAACACCGAAGTTCCCGGCCTGTCCCGCATCACGGTCGTCGTCGACGCCGACGGCGAAGCCCTGGAACAGGTCACCAAGCAGCTCAACAAGCTCATTCACGTGATCAAGATCGTGGAGTTGGCACCGGAGACCTCGGTGCAACGCGAACACATCATGATCAAGGTCCGCGCCGACGCCGCAACCCGGCTTCAGGTCACCCAGGCCGCGGACCTGTTCAGAGCCTCGATCGTCGACGTCTCCACCGACTCGGTCGTCATCGAAGCCACGGGGGCCACGGAGAAACTCAAGGCCTTACTCGAGGTCCTTGAGCCATTCGGCGTTCGAGAGATCGTCCGGGCCGGTACGCTGGCGCTCGGACGTGGCCCCAAGTCGATGTCCGACCGGGCGCTGCGGCACTGAGCCGCTCGCCCCGGGCCCGGGCACCTCGTACTTCTCACCACACACCACGACCTGCAGTGGGCAGGTCGAGCAACTGCAGCACTAAGGAGACACATCCCCATGGCAGCTGAGATCTTCTACGAAGACGACGCAGACCTCTCAATCATCCAGGGCCGCAAGGTCGCCGTGATCGGTTACGGCTCCCAGGGCCACGCCCACGCCCTCAACCTGCGAGATTCCGGTGTCGACGTCCGTGTGGGCCTGTCGGAGGGCTCCTCCTCCCGGGCCAAGGCGGAGGCCGAAGGCCTGATCGTCAAGACCGTCGCCGAGGCCGCGGCCGAGGCCGACGTGATCATGATCCTGACCCCGGACCAGGTCCAGCGCACGGTCTACGCGGACGCGATCCAGCCGAACCTCAAGGACGGCGACATCCTGCTGTTCGCCCATGGGCTGAACATCCGCTTCGGCTACATCGAGGCCCCGCAGGGCGTCGACGTCGCCATGGTTGCCCCCAAGGGTCCCGGGCACACCGTGCGCCGCGAGTACGAGGCCGGTCGTGGCGTTCCCTGCCTGGTCGCCGTCGAGGTGGACGCCTCCGGAAAAGCCCAGGAAATCGCCCTGTCCTACGCGAAGGCCATCGGCGGTACCCGCGCCGGCGTCATCAAGACCACCTTCACGGAGGAGACCGAGTCCGACCTGTTCGGCGAGCAGGCCGTCCTGTGCGGTGGCATGTCCCACCTGGTCCAGTACGGCTTCGAGACCCTGACCGAGGCCGGCTACCAGCCGGAGATCGCCTACTTCGAGGTCCTGCACGAACTCAAGCTGATCGTCGACCTGATGGTCGAGGGCGGCATCTCCAAGCAGCGGTGGTCCATCTCCGACACCGCCGAGTACGGCGACTACGTCTCCGGCCCGCGCGTGATCGACCCGTCCGTCAAGGAGAACATGAAGGCCGTGCTTTCCGACATCCAGGACGGCACCTTCGCCCGCCGGTTCATGGAGGACCAGGACGCCGGAGCTCCCGAGTTCAAGCAGCTCCGCGAGAAGGAGGAGGGCCACCCGATCGAGGCAACCGGTCGCGAACTGCGGAAACTTTTCGTTTGGACTGACTCGGATTCCGACTACACTGAAGGAACCGCTGCCCGCTGAGCCCCCGCTCGGCGTTGAGCAGGCACATCATGTGCCACTGAGTTTGCGTGGAGTACTCGGTTCAGATCTTCCCGTCTTCCCTGACTGAGGTTTCACGACGACGGCGCCCCGCTCACCTGATCAGGTGGGCGGGGCGCCGTCGTTCTTGGGGTCGGGGAGACCCGGCCGGATCAGCTCAGGAGGCTGCCGAGGCCCCCCGAGCTGCCGGACGAGGAAGCCCCGACCACGGGGGTGCCCTCCGAGGGCTGCACGACCACGAACCCGGGGCCGTGGAAGGCCAGCTGGAAGGCTTCACCGGAGCCCCCGCGGAACATTCCGGAGAAGTTGAAGTCGTTCTTGATGGACGGAGCCAGGTTGGCCGACCAGCACACGGCCGCCTGGGGATCCACGAAGGTCGGTTGCTGTGAGGCGTCCAGGACCATGGGGTCGCCGTCGGAACAGACCGCCACGTATCCGTGGCCGGAGAGTTCCAGGTTGAACAGGCCACCGGCGAGCATGCCCGCGCCCTGGACGCGACGGATGTCCCAGCTCAGGGACGAATCGAAGGCCAGCAGCGAGGATGAGTTGACCGTGATGGCTTCGCCTTCCAGCAACAGCAGGAAGATGAAGCGGCTCTGGCGGGCGAAGAAGACCTCACCCTGGCCGGAGACGCGCATCATGGGTGCGTCCTCGTTGGTCAGTGCCTTCTTGAGGAACTTCCCCACGGAGCCCGAGCCTTCGTGCTTGAACGACATCTGACCCTGGTAGGCGACCATGGCGCCCTTCGTGGCGATGATGTCCTGCGTCATGTTGACCCGGAGCATCTTCTTGGACTGAAGCGCCCACTGGTCCTGGGTCTGGCGTTCCATGTGTTCGGGGGCGAAGAGTTCGCTGCGCATGAGGATCCTTTCAGGAGGGCCCGGACCGGGCCGGGAGAGTTCCGACGGTGCCAGCTTGGCACGTCCGATTGCAAATGTAAATCCATGACGCCGGTGGGATTCGCGCGTTGCTCTCGACGCTACGATGGGGCGCGTGACTTCCGAGGTAACCGCAACCGAGACCGATGCCCGCCCCACGTTCTACGTGACCACCGCGATCTCCTATCCCAACGGCGCCCCTCACATCGGACACGCCTACGAGGCCATCGCCACGGACACCCTGGCGCGCTTCAAGCGACTGGACGGGTACGACGTCCGGTTCATGACCGGCACGGACGAGCACGGTCAGAAGATGCAGCAGACCGCGGAGAAGGAAGGCATCAGCCCCAAGGAACTGGCCGACCGCAATGCCGCCGCGTTCAAGGCCATGGACGACGCACTCGGCGTGTCCTACGACCGCTTCATCCGCACCACCGACGACGACCACACCGTGGCCTCGCAAGCGATCTGGGAACGGATGGAGGCCAACGGGGACATCTACCTGGACTCGTACTCCGGGTGGTACTCGGTGCGTGACGAGGCGTTCTACGGCGAGGACGAAACCGAGGTCCGTGTCGACGGGCTGCGCTACTCCAAGGAGACCGGGACCGAGCTGACCTGGACGGAGGAGGCCTCCTACTTCTTCCGACTCTCGGCCTACCAGGACCGGCTGCTGGAGTTCTACGAGCGGGAGGGGTTCCTGTACCCGGAGACACGGCGCAACGAGATCGCCGAGTTCGTCCGTTCCGGATTGCGTGACCTCTCCATTTCCCGGACGACCTTCGACTGGGGGGTTCCCGTGCCCGGGGACCCCGAACACGTCATGTACGTGTGGGTGGATGCCCTGACCAACTACCTCACCGGCGTGGGTTTCCCGGCCACGGACGACGACGCCTTCACCCGCTACTGGCCGGCCGACGTCCACGTGATCGGCAAGGACATCGCCCGCTTCCACTCCGTGTACTGGCCGGCGTTCCTGTGGTCGGCCGGACTGGAGTTGCCGCGCAAGGTCTTCGCCCACGGGTTCCTCTACAACCAGGGCGAGAAGATGTCGAAGTCCGTGGGCAACGTGATCGACCCGCACGCGCTCATCGGTGAGTATGGGCTGGATCAGGTGCGCTTCTTCCTCCTGCGCGAAGTCTCGTTCGGGCAGGACGGCTCCTATTCGCACGACGGCATCGTCTCGCGGATCAACGCGGATCTTGCCAACGACCTGGGGAACCTGGCCCAGCGGTCTTTGTCCATGGTGGCCAAGAACTGCGACGGGGCCGTGCCGGACATGGGTGAGCTGACGGAGGCCGACCGCGCCATCCTGGACGCCGCCCACGACCTGCTGGGGCCCGTCCGGGAAGCCTTCGACGGACTCCAGTTCCATCGAGCGCTCGAGGCCATCTGGCGCGTGGTCGCCGACTGCAACCGCTACTTCACGGCCCAGGAGCCCTGGGTTCTGCGCAAGACCGATCCGGCCCGGATGCAGACCGTCCTGTGGACCACCCTGGAAGTGGTGCGCGTGGTGGCGCTGTTGGTGCAGCCCGTCATGCCCACGTCCGCGGAAAAGCTCCTGGATGTCCTGGGGCAGCCCGAGGACCGCCGCCAGATCGCGGACATCTCCGAACGCATCGTGGTGGGCACGGCCCTGCCGAAGCCCACGCCAGTGTTCCCGCGTTACGAGGAGCCGGCTGCCCTCCAGGGGTGAGCATTCCGGGGCGAGGTCCCTGGCTCCCGACTGGTCCAGATAGTGAGATGATCTTTTGACATGTGGGACAGCCGTCACGAGCGGTCCTAAGGTTGTGAGCATGAGCGAGCCCACATCTCCCGCACCCCCGGAAGCCTCGGAACCCGCAGCCGGGACGTCGCCAGAAGGCGCAGGGGTGTCCACGACCCATCGGATCGCGGTCATCCCCGGAGACGGCATCGGACCGGAGGTCGTGGCCGAGGCCGAGAAGGTCTTGGAAGCGGCATGTGTGCCCGCGGGTATCGCCCTCGAGAAGAAGTCCTTCCCCCTCGGCGCCGAACACTGGCTGGCCACGGGCCAGACCCTGCCCGAGGAGACTCTCGAGGAGATCCGTGATCAGGACGCCATCCTGTTCGGCGCGGTGGGGGCCGCTCCCGGGGACACCCGGATCCCTTCGGGGCTGATCGAGCGTGACATCCTGCTCAAGTTGCGTTTCAGCCTCGACCACTACGTGAACCTTCGACCCTCCGAGCTGTTTCCCGGCACGGTTTCGCCGTTGCGCGATCCCGGGGAGGTCGACTTCGTCGTCGTCCGCGAAGGTACCGAGGGGCCGTACGCGGGTAACGGTGGGGTGCTGCGCCAAGGCACGGACCAGGAGATCGCCACCGAGGTTTCGCTGAACACGGCCCACGGGGTGCGGCGTCTGGTGCGGTTCGCCTTCGAACTGGCCAACTCCCGCGAGCGCAAGAAGCTCACCCTGGTGCACAAACACAACGTCCTGGTCAATGCCGGTCACCTCTACCAGCGGACCGTCAATGCCATGGCGGCCGAGTACCCGGACGTCACGGTCGACTACCTGCACGTGGACGCGGTGACGATCTTCATGACCACGGACCCGTCCCGGTTCGACGTCCTGGTCACGGACAACCTTTTCGGTGACATCATCACCGACCTTGCCGGAGCCATCACGGGCGGGATCGGCCTGGCACCGTGTGGGAACATCAATGCGGACCGTACGGCGCCGTCCATGTTCGAACCGGTGCACGGCTCCGCCCCGGACATTGCGGGGCAACAGAAGGCCAACCCCGTGGCCACCATCCTGGCCGGGGCCATGATGCTCGAGCACCTCGGTCACCCCGAGCAGGCCGAGCAGATCCGTGGCGCGGTGCGTCATGACCTGGAGGTCAACGGTGTCCAGGCCAGGTCCACCGCCAAGATCGGCGACGCGATCGTCGCCGCGCTTCAGGCCTGAACCGCCACTGCCGTGCCGTAGCGCCCGGCCGCAGCACAACCGACGGGGCGCAGCTCCGAACTTTTCCCGAGGACCCGATGCACATGACTCACGAACCGTCTTCCACAGCCCCCTCGACCAGCACCGCCGAGGTCGATTCCCGGGAGTTCGTCAAGACCCTGAACCCCGCCCCGGCGACTTCGGCACGTCGGGACGCGATCCTGGCGAATCCGGGCTTCGGCCAGTACTTCACCGACCATATGATCCAGATCCAGTGGACGGGGAACATCGAACAGGGCACCGGGCAGTGGCAGCAGCCGACCCTGGTCCCGTACGGCCCGCTCGCCCTGGACCCGGCGGCGGCCGTCCTTCATTACGGTCAGGAGATCTTCGAAGGTCTCAAGGCCTACCGGCACGACGACGGCTCGGTTTGGACCTTCCGCCCGGAGAAGAACGCGGCCCGGCTCAACCGTTCGGCCGAACGCATGGCGTTGCCCGCTCTGCCCGAGGACCTGTTCCTGGACTCCTTGCGCACGCTGGTCGAACAGGATCGTGACTGGGTGCCCGACGGGGAAGGGCAGTCGCTCTACCTGCGGCCCTTCATGATCGCCAACGAGACGTTCTTGGGCGTGCGGCCCTCCCGCGAGGTGCTCTACTCCGTGATCGCCTCCCCGGCCGGGAACTACTTCGGCGAGGCGAAGGCCGTGGACATCTGGTTGTCCGAGCACTGGGCCCGGGCGGGCCGTGGCGGCACCGGTGCCGCGAAGTGCGGCGGCAACTACGCCGCGTCCCTCATCGCGCAGATGGAGGGCGATGCCCACGGCTGCCAGCAGGTCATCTTCACCGACCCCGACAGGGACGAGGCCATCGAGGAACTCGGCGGCATGAACGTCTTCTTCGTGTTCGACGACGGCAGCCTGGTCACCCCCGAACTGACGGGAACGATCCTCGAGGGCGTGACCCGCGATTCCATCATCCAGCTGGCCAAGGACCGGGGTATGACGGTCGAGGAGCGGGCCTTCACCCTGGGGGAATGGCGCGACGGTGTGGCCTCCGGGAAGCTGACCGAGGTCTTCGCGTGTGGAACGGCCGCCGTGATCTCCCCGGTCGGTCGTCTGATCAGCGCACAGGAGACCATCGGACCCGAGGACGCAGAGCCGGGCGAGGTCACCATGTCCTTGCGCAAGGAGCTGCTGGACATCCAGACGGGTCGTGGCGAAGACCGCCACGGATGGCTCACGCGCCTTGCCTGACCGGCTTGGTTCGCCCCCGCCGTCGGATTCACTAGCCTGGACCCATGCGTATCGCCCGTTTCACTGCAGAAGACGAGATCCACTACGGCCTGGTCCAGGGAGAGGAAGGCGAGGAGCGCGTCGTGCCCCTGGCCGGTGACCCGTTCTTCAACGGCATCCAACCGGTCGAGGGGACCTCGTGGGCGCTCGAGGACATCCGTCTCCTGGCCCCCGTGATCCCGCGGTCGAAGATCGTCTGCGTGGGCCGCAACTACGCCGACCACGCCAAGGAGATGGGCAACGAACTGCCCACCAGCCCCTTGCTGTTCTTCAAGCCCAACACCTCGGTCACGGGTCCCGGTGACCCCGTGACCCTGCCGTCGTGGACCGAAGAAGTGTCCTACGAAGCCGAACTGGCGGTCGTCATCGGCCGAATCTGCAAGGACGTTCCGGTCGACAAGGTCGACGAGGTGGTCTTCGGTTACACCTGCGCCAACGATCTGACGGCGCGAGACGCCCAGCGCACGGACGGCCAGTGGGCCCGGGCCAAGGGCTTCGACGGCGCGTGCCCGCTGGGGCCCTGGATCGAGACCGAGCTGGACACCTCCGAGCTCCAGGTGCGCTCGTTCGTCAACGACGACCTCAAGCAGGACGGGAACACCTCCCAGATGGTGTTCGGCGTGGCCGATCTGATCTCCTACGTCTCCAGCGCCTTCACGCTGCTGCCCGGGGACGTGTTGCTCACAGGCACCCCGGCCGGGGTGGGAACTGTCGACGAAGGTGACCGTCTGGACGTGGAGATCGAAGGCATCGGGAAGCTCGCAACCGTCCTGCGGCGCTGAGCTCCGCTCGGGGGATCGGCGGCTGCCAATAGAATGGCGACCATCATGACTGAGACACCCCAGACCGATCCCGCCACAGACCTGACCTCCGATGCGGCTGCCCCTGAGTCGGCCGCCGTCGACACGGCGTCGACCAGAGACCTGCCGCTGACCGCTTCGGCGGTTTCTGCGGGTACCGAAGAAGCCACGGGGGCAGACGTGCGTGTGCGCTTCTGCCCGTCGCCCACCGGCACGCCGCACGTGGGGCTCATCCGCACCGCGCTGTTCAACTGGGCCTACGCGCGCCACACCGGCGGCAAGCTCGTGTTCCGGATCGAGGACACCGACGCCGCCCGCGACTCCGAGGAGTCCTTCGAACAGCTCCTGGACGGCCTGGGTTGGCTGGGCATCACGTGGGACGAGGGCGTGACGGTCGGTGGCCCGCACGAACCGTACCGCCAGTCCCAGCGTGGCGAGATCTACCAGGACGTCATCGCCAAGCTCAAGGACGCCGGGGCGATCTACGAGTCCTACTCGACCCCCGAAGAGGTCGAACAGCGCCACCGTGATGCCGGACGCGACCCCAAGCTGGGCTACGACAACTTCGACCGGGAGCTGTCCGCAGAACAGATCGCAGCGTTCCGCGCCGAAGGCCGTGAACCCGTGCTGCGCCTGCGCATGCCGGACGAAGCCATCGTCTTCAACGACCTGGTCCGCGGGGAGATCACCTTCGCGGCCGGTTCCGTGCCGGACTTCGTCGTCGTGCGAGCCAACGGCAAGCCGCTGTACACCCTGGTCAACCCCGTGGACGACGCGCTCATGCGGATCACCCACGTGCTGCGCGGCGAGGACCTGCTCTCCTCCACACCCCGACAGATCGCCCTGTACCGTGCCCTGGTGGCCATCGGCGTCGCCGAGCGCGTGCCCGAATTCGGTCACCTGCCGTACGTCATGGGGGAGGGCAACAAGAAGCTCTCCAAGCGCGACCCCGAATCGAGCCTGTTCAATCTTCGGGACGCGGGCTTCATCCCGGAGGGCCTGCTGAACTACCTGGCGTTGCTCGGCTGGTCCCTGTCGGCCGATCAAGACGTCTTCACCCAGGACGAGTTCGTGGCCGCCTTCGATGTGCACGACGTGTTGGCCAATCCCGCGCGCTTCGACCTCAAGAAGGCCACGGCCATCAACGGTGACCACATCCGTCGCCTGGACCCGCAGGACTTTCGTGATCGCCTGGTGCCCTACCTGCAGGCCGGGGGCGTGCTGGGCGAGGAACTCACTGCCCGGGAGAACGAAATCCTGGACCAGGCGGCGCCGTTGGTGCACACCCGCATGGACCTGCTGGGAGATGCTGTGGGGTTGCTGCGTTTCCTGTTCGTCAGCGACGAGTCCCTCGAGTACGACGACAAGGCCGTGTCCAAGCTCAAGGACAACGCAGGCGAAGTGTTGGCCGCCACTCGCGGAGCACTCGCGAACCTCGAGGACTTCATGGCAGAGCCCATCCAGGCAGCATTGCGTCAGGTCCTGGTGGAGGAGATGGAGATCAAGCCCCGCCTGGCCTTCGGCCCGGCCCGGGTGGCGGTCTCCGGACAGCAGATCTCTCCGCCGCTGTTCGAGTCCATGGAGATTCTGGGCCGGCAGTCCACGCTCGCGCGCCTCGACCGCCTGGCCGGGATGATCGGCTGACGAGCCGCCCGTCACTGCGGGGCCCGGAGATTTGCCGGGCCCCGCAGTGACGGGTATAGTCTTAGCTCGTTGCGCGCGGCCGGCGAGGTTCCGACCTCCGGTACGACGTGCGCAGTGGGGTATGGTGTAATTGGCAACACAACGGTTTCTGGTACCGTCATTCTAGGTTCGAGTCCTGGTACCCCAGCGGCCCCATCGTATAGCGGCCTAGTACTCCGCCCTCTCACGGCGGCAACACCGGTTCGAATCCGGTTGGGGTCACTCCGCTTACATTTCCTCACCGCATCAGCGGTGGGGAAATTCTGCTGAAAGCACGCCGAAAGGCGTGTTCCGGTGGTTCAACCACCACATGCCCGGCGTGCGCCGGGCAGCCGCGGCCCCATCGTATAGCGGCCTAGTACTCCGCCCTCTCACGGCGGCAACACCGGTTCGAATCCGGTTGGGGTCACACCTGCCGAATGCCTCGGACGCCCATGACGGGCTCCGGGGCATTGGTCGTTCCCGGCCCTGTTCGGCGGCCTCCCACGGGACCTGACTCCAGAACCGTGGCGGCCCATGTCGGCCGGGTGATCTCCCGGCCCACGGGGAGGGCATGGGGCATGATGAAGCCTGTGAGCACATCCGATCATGAGTCCGACGCCGACCGATCGTCCGGTCCGACGGACGGCCAGAGCACGCCGACGTCCTCGGCCCCTGCGGGCATGCCCTGGGGCAGATCCGAAGAGGCCAGTTCCGAGACTCCACAGACCGAACGTCCCGACGACGGCACCCGTCCGATCGGCGACGACCTCCCCACGCAGGCAGAGCAGCCCGACCGGGAGCTCGGGCGATCGCACCTGGGTGCCGCGGAGGCCACCGCCCTTGCGGTGGACGATCTGCGTGGCCTGCTCAGGCAAACACACCTGCCGTTGGAGACGTCTGGGGCCGAATCCGGTCGAGACGTCGTCCGACGCACCCTGGCGCAGATCGAGGACTACGTCCTTCCTCGTGTGAAGTCCTTGGATGCCCCGCTTCTGGCCGTCGTGGGCGGTTCCACCGGTGCGGGCAAGTCCACCCTGGTCAACGCATTGGTGGGTCGTCCCGTGACCCGCGCCGGCGCGGTCCGTCCGACCACCCGGCAGCCCATGCTCATCCATCACCCGCTGGACGGGGCCGCCTTCGAAGGCACCCGTGTGCTCCCGCACCTGGCCCGTGTGCGCGGCCAACTGACCGGGTCCGTGGGCGCCGGTGGCGCGTCGTCGGGCGAAGGCCCGGAAAGCACCGGAGGGGACACTCGCACCAACGCCGCGGAACCCACCCACAGCCTGGTGCTGCTGGCCGATTCGGGGATGGAGCGGGGCATCGCCCTGCTCGACGCCCCCGACATCGACTCGGTCTCCGAGGAAAACCGCCGCCTGGCCGCCCAGCTCCTGGCGGCCGCCGACCTGTGGCTGTTCACCACCACCGCGAATCGCTACGCCGACGCCGTTCCGTGGGAACTGCTGGTCGAGGCCGGGCGACGGGACATCACCGTCGCCGTCGTGCTCGACCGTGTTCCCGACGGGGTGGCCGACGAGATCCTTCCCGACCTCCAGCGGATGCTCACGGAGCACGGCCTCGGGGAGGCCCCGGTGTTCGTCATTCCGGAGGCCCCGCTGAACGCCGCGGGCATGCTGCCCACCGGGACCGTGGACCGGCTGCGCACCTGGCTGGCGGACCTGGCCGCGGACTCGGCGGCCCGCGCCGAGGTGGCCCGACGCACCGTGGGCGGTGCACTGCGGCAGGTGGCTGACCGCGGTGTGGACATCGCCGACGACGTCGCCGAGCAGGAATCCGTCGCCGGACAGCTTCGCGCCGACGTCGTGGAGGCACACGAGCGCGCCCTGCAGGAGATCATCGCCTCCACCAAGGACGGATCCTTGCTGCGCGACGAGGTGCTGGCCCGCTGGCAGGACTTCGTGGGGACCGGGGAGTTCTTCCGCGGCCTGGAGGCCCAGATCGGCCGATTGCGTGACCGGATCGGCGCGGCCCTGCGCGGCAAACCGGCGCCGGAGGTTCAGGTCGAGCAGGCGCTCGAGACGGGCCTGCAGGCGGTCATCGTCGAGGAGTTGGCCAAGGCCGGGGAGAACACACAGCGCCGTTGGCGTTCCGAACGGGCCGGACGCTCGTTGCTCGGTGACGAGGACCTGGGTCGGCTGCCCGATGATGCCCAAGAGCGCTCGGCGGCCGTGATTCGTGCCTGGCAGGGCGATGTCATGGAACTGATCCAGCAGGAGGGTGCGGGTAAACGCACCCAGGCCCGGGTGCTGTCCCTCGGCCTCAACGTGGTGACCGTGGCCCTCATGGTCACCGTGTTCTCCATGTCCGCCGGGCTCACGGGTGCCGAGATTGGCATCGCTGGGGCATCGGGTGTGGTGGGCACCAAGCTGCTTGAGGCGGTCTTCGGCGAGGACGGTGTGCGACGCATGGCGGACAAGGCGCGCCGTAGCCTGGAGAAGCGATTGCGTGAATTCGTGCAGTCGCTCGAAGACCCGTGGCTGGAACGCCTCGAGATCCTGACCGATCCGTCCTCCGGCGTCGTCCGCGAGGCCGCCAACCGCGTGAAGACCACGGGAGACCAGCTGTGATCCGGCTCGGCCGTAAGAAGACCCAGACGTTCAACATCGATCAGCGACTTGTCGGATTGCGCGACGCGGTCGACGCCGGACGCGGCAGACTGGACGACGACGCCGTCAACGGTGCCGACGACGTCCTGCAGCGCGCCGTGACCCGACGCTCGCTGTCGGCCGACCACACCGTCGTCGGTTTCTTCGGGGCCACCGGTTCCGGCAAGTCCTCGCTCATGAACGCCGTGGTCGGCCGCCCGGTGGCGCAGGCCGCCGTCCGGCGCCCGACCACGACCTCGCCGCTGGCCGTCCTGGCCAGCCCGGAGGGGGCCGACCCGCTGCTCGACTGGCTGGGCATCGAATCGCGCTACGTGCTCGACGACTCCCAGGACTCTCCGTGGTCCACCGGGGTGGCCGGGCTGTGGACGGAGGTCCCGGCCGGTCTGGTGCTGCTCGACCTCCCGGACGTCGACTCCGTGGCACGGGAGCACCGCGCCATCGCCGAACGACTGGTGGGGATGGTCGACGTCGTCGTGTGGGTCGTGGACCCGCAGAAGTACGCGGATGCCGTCCTCCACGACGACTTCATCGCCCCGCTGTCCCGGCACGCCGCTGTGACGCTGGTGGTGCTGAACCAGGCCGATCGGCTCTCCTCCGAACAAGTGCAGTCGGTGTTGAGTTCCCTGCGGCAGCTGCTCAAGGAGGACGGACTCGAGGCCTCCGGACGCGCGGCGCCCATCGCGACCTCTGCCGCCACCGGCGCCGGGATCGGAGCGGTCCGGGCCCGGATCACCGAGGTGGTCGAAGGCAAGGAGGCCGCCGCTGCGCGCCTGTCGGCGGATCTCGAAGGGTCCGTCGAACGGTTGCGAACCTCGCACGGAACCGGGCAGCCGACGGGCGTCACGCCGTTTGCCCGCGACGGGCTCACCGAGGGCCTGGTGCGCGCCGCCAACGCCGACGGCATCGCCCAGGCCGCCCGCCGCTCCTACGTGCTCAACGCCGGCAAACGGACCGGGTGGCTTCCTGTGCGGTGGGTCAGCGGCTTCCGCAAGGACCCCCTGCGGCGGCTGCACCTCCAGGACCTCGACGACGATGCCAGGGACCCCTCACTGCGCCGTAGTTCCCTGCCGCCGATGTCGGCCGCGCAACGTGCGGCAGCCGACACCGCGGTCCGTCACTTCGCCGACGAGGTGGCCGAGGGGTCCTCTCCCGCCTGGGAACGCTCGATCCGGGAGGCTGCCCGGTCACGGCAGGACACGCTGCCGGACGCCCTGGACCAGGCTCTGGCCCACACGGATCTGCGCCGCGGCTCCAAGTCCTGGTGGTGGATCCCGCTGGACGTACTGCAGTGGCTGGCCCTGCTGACGGCCGTGGCCGGTCTGTTGTGGCTCACCGGGCTGTTCGCGTTGCAGTACCTGCAGGTTCCGGTCCCGGCACCGCCGACGGTCGAGGGGACCGACATTCCCGTGCCGACACTGTTGGTGGTCACGGGGCTGGTCGTCGGCATCGTGATCGGCCTGCTCGGTGCGATCTTCGCCCGGTGGGGCGGAACCTGGCGGGCCAAGCGGGTGTCCAAGCGACTCCGGGAGCAGATCGCCGTTGCCGCCAACGACAACGTGGTGGTCCCCGTGGAGGAGGAGCTGAGTCTCCACGACAAGGTCGGACGGGCACTCGAACAGGCCTCCGCGCTCAAGTGACCGGCGTTCCCCGGTAGAGCCTGAAACCGCCCGCGCTGTTCCGAAAGGAACGCCGCGGGCGGTTCGTGTTCGGGGCGGTGGGCCGGCGTGTCAGGTGCCGGGGCGGATCGCCTGGGTGAGCTGCCGGGCCGCGGTGACCACGGTCTCGGCGTGCTGGCGCCCCGGTTGCCGCGTGAGTCGTTCGATCGGCCCCGAAATGGACACGGCGGCGATCACGCGTCCTCCGGGGCCTCGGACTGGGGCAGACACGGAGGCGATCCCTGACTCGCGTTCGCCGATCGACTGGGCCCAGCCGCGGCGTCGTACACCGGCGAGCATGGTCGCGGTGAAGCGGGCGCCGTTGAGCCCCTCCAGCAGACGGTCGTGGTCCTCCCAGGCCACCAGGACCTGCGCGGCGGAACCGGCCTTCATGGACAACTGGGTGCCCACGGGAATGGTGTCCCGCAGGCCGATGGGGCGTTCGGAGGAGGCGACGCAGACGCGCCATTCGCCCTGCCGCCGGAAGATCTGGGAGGACTCACCCGTGGCGTCGCGGAGCTGCACCAGGACGGCTCCAGCCGCGGCGATGAGCCGGTCCTCACCGGCGGCGGAGGCGAGTTCGACCAGGCGGGAACCCAGGACGAACCGACCTTGGATGTCGCGCCCCAGGAGACGGTGGTGCGCCAGGGCGGAGGCCAGGCGGTGCACGGTCGGGCGCGAGATGCCCGTGGCCGAGACCAGTTGGGAGAGCGACGCCGGACCCGCCTCCAGGAGGTCGAGGATCAGCGAGGCCTTGTCGATCACTCCCACCCCGCTCGGTGAGAACGAGGACTCCGGGTCCTGCTGATCGATCTCCGTGGCGGGTGGCTTACGGCCGATGATGTCCATGTGTTGATATTAGCGTCTCAGTATTCGAGAAGTGTACGAAAGTTGTGGCGCCGCTCGCGTGCGCTCCGGATGCTTGTCCTACAGCTTCATCCGCAATCGCCACCACCCGTACGGGTAGACACCCCGGGCTGTGGCACCCGCATCCGGAGGACAACATCATGCCGAGCAGCCCGAGCCCGTTCACGGCGGCCGTCGCTTCCGACTCCGCGCCGAAAACTCTTGCCGAGAAGGTCTGGGCGGCCCACTTGGTGCGCAAAGGGGAGGGTGGTCAGCCGGACCTGCTCTACATTGACCTGCACCTGATCCACGAGGTGACCTCGCCGCAGGCCTTCGAGGGGCTGCGGTTGGCCGGGCGCGGACTGCGGCGGACCGATCTCACCCTGGGCACGGAGGACCACAACACCCCCACCCAGGACATCTTCAAGCGCATCGCCGACGAGACCTCCCGCAAGCAGATCGAGACCTTGCGCGCCAACGCGGAGGAATTCGGTGTCCGGCTGCACTCGCTCGGCGACGACGAGCAGGGAATCGTGCACGTGGTGGGCCCTCAGCTCGGCATAACCATGCCCGGCATGACGGTGGTGTGCGGTGACTCCCACACCTCCACCCACGGTGCCTTCGGGGCGCTGGCCTTCGGCATCGGCACCTCAGAGGTCGAACACGTGATGGCCACGCAGACCCTTCCGCTGGCACCGTTCAAGACCATGTCCATCCGCGTGGACGGGCACCTGCGTCCGGGAGTCTCGTCCAAGGACATCATCCTGGCCGTGATCGCCAAGATCGGCACGGGTGGCGGGCAGGGCTACGTCCTGGAATACCGCGGCAGCGCCATCGAGGAACTGTCCATGGAAGCCCGCATGACCATCTGCAACATGTCGATCGAAGCGGGCGCCCGGGCCGGAATGATCGCCCCGGATCAGACCACCTTCGACTACGTCCAGGGCCGCCCGCACGCCCCGCAGGGGCAGGACTGGGAGGAGGCGGTCGAGTACTGGAAGTCCTTGCGTACCGATGACGGTGCGATCTACGACGCCGAGGTGGTCATCGACGCCGACCAGCTCGAGCCCTTCGTGACCTGGGGGACCAACCCCGGCCAGGGGGTTGCGCTCTCCGAAGCGGTTCCCGACCCCGAGGCCTTCGGTGAGGACAACGACAAGGCCGCGGCTCGACGCGCACTCGAGTACATGGACCTGGTCCCGGGCACTCCCATGAAGGAGATCCCGGTTGACGTCGTGTTCCTGGGCTCGTGCACCAACTCCCGGATCGAGGACCTCAGGCTGGCCGCCGACATCGTCAAGGGACGTTCCAAGGCCGCCAACGTGACGATGATGGTGGTGCCCGGCTCCCAGAAGGTCCGCATCCAGGCGGAGGAGGAAGGTCTGGACCGGGTCTTCAAGGATTTCGGTGCGGACTGGCGCTTCGCGGGTTGCTCCATGTGCCTGGGCATGAACCCGGACCAGCTGGAATCCGGGCAGCGCTGCGCATCGACGTCGAACCGCAATTTCGAAGGTCGTCAGGGCAAGGGCGGGCGGACGCACCTGGTGTCCCCGGTGGTGGCCGCCGCAACGGCCGTGCGAGGCACCCTTGCGGCACCGTCCGACCTGGACCCCGTCGACGCCTGAGCCGCGACGCCGCCCCACCGTTCGACCGAGCCGCCCGCGCTGACCCGGCGCCATCGATCCCAGCACACAGCAGGAGCACCCATGGAAAAGTTCACCACCCACACGGGCGTCGCGGTTCCGCTGCGCCAGTCCAACGTCGACACCGATCAGATCATCCCCGCGGTCTACCTCAAACGGATCACCAAGACCGGCTTCGACGACGCACTGTTCGCCTCCTGGCGCAAGCAGGAGAACTTCGTGTTGAACCAGGAGCCGTACCGCAACGGGTCGGTCCTGGTCGCCGGCCCTGACTTCGGGACCGGATCATCCCGCGAACACGCCGTGTGGGCGCTGCGGGACTACGGGTTCAAGGTGGTCATCTCCTCCCGATTCGCGGACATCTTCCGCGGGAACTCGGGCAAGCAGGGGCTGCTGGCGGCACAGGTCGACCAGTCCGACGTCGAACTGATCTGGAAGCGCATCGAGGAGGAGCCCGGAACCGAGGTCACGGTGGACCTGGAAGCGCGCACGGTGAGCGTGGGATCACTCACGGTCCCGTTCCAGATCGACGACTACACGCGCTGGCGGCTCATCGAGGGCTTGGACGACATCGGTCTCACGCTCCAGCACGAAGAGGACATCGCCGCTTATGAGCGGCAGCGTCCGGCCTGGCTGCCGCGGACGCTACCAGCGCGAACCTGAATCGGACCTGGCTCTCCGAGAGAACGTGGACGGGGTGAAGCTACGGGTGAGTAGGCGAACTGGCCGCGACCCACGCGCGGCGTCGTCGAACGCCCGTCAATCACCCCTAAGATGGGGCAGTGCTGAATCCGGGGCAAGGCTCGGCACTGCCCTCGGAGGACAGAGGGCATCGACGACAGATCGGGAGACCATGACCAGCGCACTGCAGATCACCGGCGGCGTTCCGCTGGAAGGCACCATCGAGGTGCGCGGCGCCAAGAACTTCGTGCCCAAGGCCATGGTCGCCGCACTGCTCGGCTCCACGCCCTCCGTGTTGCAGAACGTGCCGGAGATCAAGGACGTCAAGGTCGTGACCGACCTGGTGGCTCTCCACGGCGTCGAGGTCAACAACGACGGTCAAGGTGCGCTGACCCTGGATCCATCGAACGTGACCCGCGCCCGCTACGCGGACATCGACGCCCACGCGGGCGATTCGCGCATCCCGATCCTGTTGTGCGGTCCGCTGCTGCACACCCTGGGGGAGGCTTTCATCCCGGACCTGGGTGGGTGCAAGATCGGCGACCGGCCCATCAACTACCACCTGGACGTGCTGCGCAACTTCGGCGCAAAGGTGGAGAAGCTCGAATCCGGCATCAAGATGTCGGCCCCCAACGGCCTGCACGGCGCCAAGGTCGAGCTGCCCTACCCGTCCGTGGGTGCGACCGAACAGGTGCTGCTGTCGGCCACACGCGCTCGCGGTCGCACCGAACTGCGCGGGGCCGCAACCGAACCCGAGATCATGAACCTGATCGCGGTCCTGCAGAAGATGGGCGCCATCATCACCGTGCAGACCGACCGGGTCATCCACATCGAAGGCGTGGAGGAGCTCAAGGGCTACAACCACCGCGCCATGTGCGACCGGATCGAGGCCGCGTCCTGGGGGTCGGCCGCGCTGGTCACCGGCGGCTCCATCTTCGTCAAGGGCGCCACCCAGTCCGACATGATGACCTTCCTCAACGTGTTCCGGAAGACCGGTGGTGACCTGGACATCCGCGACGACGGCATCCAGTTCAGCCACCCCGGCGGGTCCCTCAACCCGCTGGTGGTGGAGACGGACGTGCACCCCGGCTTCATGACCGACTGGCAGCAGCCCCTGGTGGTCGCCCTGACCCAGGCCGACGGCGTGTCGATCGTGCACGAAACCGTCTACGAGAACCGGTTCGGTTTCACCCGCGCACTCAAGGGCATGGGGGCCGACATCCAGTTGCACCGCGACTGCCTGGGCTCCACCCCCTGCCGGTTCGGCCAGTCCAACTTCGTGCACTCCGCGATCATCTCCGGGCGGACCCCGCTCAAGGCCAAGGACATCCACGTCCCGGACCTGCGCGGCGGCTTCTCCCACCTGATCGCGGCGCTGGGGGCCGAGGGACGGTCGAAGGTGACCGGCGTGGAACTGATCCAGCGCGGTTACGAGCGCTTCACCTCGAAGCTCGAGGCCCTGGGCGCGAATTTCGACGTCGTCGACGCCTGAGGCGCGGTGGACCGGTGAAGCCCCGCACTGTCCACCGGACGGATGACCCCAACACCACGCGGTTGGTGCGGTTCCTGGCCGCCTTCATCCAACCGGCTTACGTTGCACTGGCCGGGCTCGAGTACGAAGGCATGGAGCATCTCCCGCGCAGTGGGCCGTTCGTGCTCACACCGAACCACACCTCCGAGCTGGATCCGATGACGGTCGCCATGGCGGTGGTCGACTACGGACTCAACCCCACCTTCCTGGCGAAGGATTCACTGTTCTCGGTCCCCGTGCTCGGTACGATCCTGCGCCGCACGGCCCAGGTGCCGGTCAAACGCGGGACCGCCGACTCCGTGAAGTCGCTGTCGGCGGCGCAGAAGCACATTGCCGCGGGCGGGAGCGTGATCATCTACCCCGAGGGGACGCTGACCCGCGACCCCGAGCTCTGGCCGATGCACGGCTTCCCGGGTGCCGCGCGGCTGGCGATGTCCATGGACGTCCCCGTGATCCCCGTGGCCCACTGGGGCGACGAGCAGATCCTCGGCCGCGGCCCGGACCCGCAGCGCAAACGGCACTTCCGACCCTTTCCCCGCAAGACGGTGCGGGTGAAGTTCGGGCCACCCGTGGACCTGTCGACCTGGGCGCCGAGCACTGCGGAGCTCACGGCTTTGAGCCCGGACGAGCGGCTGCGCATGATCCCGCACGGCAAGACCGTGGCCGCGGCCCGGGCGATCACCGACGCCATCACGGCTCTGTTGGCCGACCTGCGGGGCGAACAACCGCCCGCGAAGCGATGGGACCGACGTCGAGGGGAACGGCGATGAACACAACCGGAGTGACCGGACCGTCCCGGGCTGCGGAGGCAAGCCGCGTCCAGAACGAGCACGACGGTGGATTCCGGAAGGCCGCGGTGCTCGGGGCCGGATCATGGGGAACCACCTTTGCCAAGGTCCTGGTGGACGCGGCCTGGGACGAGGAACGACGACGGCAGCAGGCGTCCGCGGAGGACTCACCCGAGGCGGCGGACGCGCTTCACGGCACGGCCAGGGGCGTCGTCCTGTGGGGCCGCAACGCGGACGACATGACCCGGACCGCCAGGACCCGCGTCAATCAAAAATACGTCCCCGGACTGCACCTGCCGGACCCGCTGGAGATCACCGCCGATCTGGCCGAGGCCCTTGACGGTGCCGACCTGGTGGTCCTGGCCCTGCCCGCGCAGACCTTGCGCGGACAGCTGCCCGCCATTGCCGAGCACCTGAACCCGGACGCCGCGCTGGTGTCCCTGGCCAAGGGCCTGGAACAGGGCACGGGGCTGCGCATGACCGAGGTGGTGGCCAAGGTCCTGGCCGAACACCGGCCCGAGGCCGACGGCGGCCATGACCCCGCGGGGTGGTTCGCCCGGACCTGCGTGCTGTCCGGCCCGAACCTGGCGATGGAGATCGCCGACGAGCAGCCCACGGCCTCCGTCGTCGCCGCCCGGGACCCGGAGCTGGCCGCGGCAGTGGCCCGCGCCTGCGCCGCACCCTACTTCCGGCCCTACACCAACACCGACGTGGTCGGCACGGAGATCGCGGGTCTGACCAAGAACGTGATCGCGGTGATCGTGGGGATCTGCGAGGGACGCCACTACGGCGACAACTCCAAGGCCTCGATCATCACCCGCGGCCTGGCCGAGTCCACGCGACTGGCCATGGCGCTGGGCGGGAAACCGGAGACCATGTCCGGGCTCGCCGGCATTGGAGACCTGGTGGCCACGTGTTCCTCCCCGTTGTCCCGCAACCACACCGCGGGGCGCCTGTTCGGCCAGGGCAAGACGCTCGACGAGATCCACCGGGAGATGACCCAGACCGCGGAAGGTCTCAAGTCCGCACCTGCGGTGCTCGCCCTGGCACGCGCCCACGGAGTGGACATGCCGATCACCCAGGCCGTCGTGGCTATCCTGGAGGGTCGCATCACCGTCGAAAACCTGGCCCCGCTCTTGCTGGGCCGACAACTCAAATCGGAGGCAACCCCCTCATGACCTCTGGCAACACCATGCCTTCGGCCGCCGACGACTCTGCCTCGGGGGGCGCCGTCGCTGACGCGACTCCGTCGGGAAAGCCCTGCGTGGCGGTCCTCTTCGGTGGGGTCTCCTCCGAGCACAGCATCTCGTTGATCACCGCGCGGGGCGTCCTGGGTGCCATCGACCGGGACAAGTGGGACGTCATCACCATCGGTATCGCCCGGTCCGGTGAGTGGTTCCTGTACTCCCAGGAGGAACTCGAAGCGCTGCTCGACGCCCAGACGATCACCGAACTGCCCGTGGGGGAGCAGCGCGTGACCTTGCCCTTGGGTCGGCGGGAGAGCGAACTGCTGGTGCAGAAGGACAACTCCCCGGTCTCTGAGATCTCCCGGTTCCGGCACGTGGACGTGGTCATGCCGCTGTTGCACGGTCCCTACGGTGAGGACGGAACGTTGCAGGGCTTCCTGGAACTGGCCCACGTCCCCTACGTGGGCTGCGGCGTGACCTCCTCGGCGATCGGCATGGACAAGCACTTCATGAAGATGGCCTTCGAATCGGCCGGACTCGAGGTGGGCCCGTACGTGGTCGTCCGCGACCGGGCCTGGCGGGCGGACAAGAACGCCGCCATGGCGGCCGTTGCCGAACTCGGGGAACCGGTGTTCGTCAAGCCGGCCCGCGCCGGTTCGTCCTTCGGCATCACCAAGGTCGAGGACCCGACCGATCGGGCGGCGCTGGAAGCTGCCGTCGAGGAGGCACGGTCCTTCGACCCCAAGGTGGTCGTGGAAGCGGGAATCGTGGGCCGAGAGATCGAATGCGCCGTCCTGGAGGGTCACGGCACACAGGCGCCGCGGACGTCGATGCCCGGTGAGATCGAAGTGGTCGACGAGCACTCTTTCTACGATTTCGAAGCCAAGTACGTGTCCCAGGCCTCCGCGCGGTTGAGTTGCCCGGCGGAGTTCCCGGAGCACGTGATCGCCACGATCCGGGAGCGCGCCGCTCAGGCCTTCGAGGCGATCGAGGGCGAAGGGCTGTGCCGCGCGGACTTCTTCGTGACCGAGGACGAGCGTGTGATCATCAACGAAGTCAACACGATGCCCGGCTTCACGCCCATCTCGATGTACCCGCGCATGTGGGCGGCGTCTGGACTGGAGTACTCCGAGCTGATCGACGAGTTGCTCACGCTGGCCCTGGAACGCCCCGTGGGCCTGCGCTGACGGGTCAGCCTGCGTCCTCCAGGGTCTCGTCCACGGAGAGACACTCGCGGTCCTGGTCCACGGTTTCCACCGCGCTGCTGAGGTCGATGAGTGCGGTCGACGAGGCAACCACGGTCGTGTCGAAGGTGACCTCGAAAGCGGGTTCCCGGCCGTAGGTGGTGGCCTTCCAACGGTTCTCCTGGTCCGTCTCACGGATGATCCAGTCCACGCCGTTGACGCGGCTGCACATGTCGGTCGTCGGTTCCGGGGGAGTGACGCCGCACCGTACGATCAGGGAAGCAGGGTCCCCGTAGGCCGTGGTCGCCTGGCTCGTGGTCTCGCGTTGGGCCTGGTCGGAGATCTCCCCGGGCATCGCGAGCATGGCGGATGCACAGTCCGCGTTGGCAGCGTCCACCGCGGGTTCGACGACGACGGCCCCCGGGCCACAGCCGGTCAGCGCAGCGGCCGTGCAGACCGCCAAGAGCGCGGTCAGTGTTCGACGAGGGAGGCGAGCGCGGGCACGCGGAAGGACGGCGGGGGCGGAAGGCATGTCTGCAGTCTAGTGAGATCTGCGGTCTCGCGAGGTCTGCGATGGCGGCAGGAACCGATGGTGGAAGGATTCGAGGCGGTGCGCCCAGTGGCAGAACGGACCCCGCGGGACGAGCCCCCGAGGTCCTCGGCCGATGCCGACCGAGGCGGCTTGACCGTCGACCAGCTCAGCGAGACCCAGCTGATCGCCCGCTTCGCCCCGCACCTACGGGCTCACGAGCCTGGTGGCGGGTCACGGTACGAGATCCTGGGTCCGGGGGACGACTGCGCGGTGGTCGCCGCGCCCGACGGACGATTCGTGATCTCCACCGACACCCAGGTTCAAGGGCAGGACTTCGAGCTGACCTGGCCCAACGGCGTCGTCTCCACGGGTTTCGACACCGGCCACAAATGTGCCACCCAGAATCTTGCGGACGCGGCCGCGATGGGTGCGGTGCCCTCCGCCCTGGTGGTCTCCCTGACCCTCCCGGGCCGTACCAGCGTCAGGTGGGTCGAGGACTTCGCCCGCGGTCTACGCGCCGGCGCCATCGCGTGCGGAGCCGTTCACTGCGGCATCGTCGGGGGTGATCTGGGGCGCGGTGGAGAAATCTCGGCCACGGCCACCGTAACGGGCGACCTGGAGGGGCGTGCGCCGATCCGCCGGAACGGGGCCCGTCCGGGAGACCTGGTGGTGCTGGCGGGGACGGTGGGCCGGTCCGCCGCCGGGCTGGACCTGCTCCAGGACCCGTCCACCAAGGGAACGGTCGAACCGTACCTGGTCGAGCTCATGGACAACCAGCTCCGTCCGGTGTCGCCCACGCCGTTGGGTGCACAGTTGGCCGAGGCGGGGGCCACCGCGATGATCGACGTCTCCGACGGTCTGGTGCGTGACCTGACGCGGGTGGCGGAGGCCTCCGACGTCGTCGTGGACCTGGATCCCGCCGCGCTGGACGACCTGGCGCGGCCGCTGGCCGCGGCGGGGGAACGGCTGGGACGAGACCCGCTGTACTGGGTGCTCCACGGCGGAGAAGATCACGGATTGTTATCCACCGTCCCCGCCGGAACGCGACTGCCGCACGGGGCACGTCCGTTAGGCTCGGTGAGGGCTGTGCCTCCGGGCTGGGGGGCGACTGCCGTCGTCACCACCGGAACCGCACGGGAATCTGTCGCCGACCGTGTCCGGGTCGGGACGACACCAGTACGTGAGCTCCCCGCGGAGCTCCGGGGACGAGGATGGGACCACTTTGAACCAGAGGATGGCGTCTAACACGACGGCGGTGCGCCGCTGGTTGGAGACCGCCGCCCAGGATCTTCGGGAGTACACGGAGGTGCTCAACGCCCTCAACGTCTTCCCCGTGGCGGATGCCGACACCGGCACCAACCTCGCAGCGACCGTCGAAACCGCCGCCCAGGCCGCGGCGGTGCTGGAAACTCCTGACCTCAGCGAACTCGTGACCCTGGTGGGGCAGGCCGCGCTCGAGGACGCCCGAGGGAACTCCGGCACGCTGTTCTCCGTGTTCCTCACCGCACTGGGCGGGGGACTCGACGGAGCCGAACGGCTCACGGCCCAGTCTTTGTCCAACGGGATCGGAGCAGGATCCGTGCGGGCTTGGTCGGCGCTGACGGATCCCGTTCCCGGAACCATGCTGTCCGTGGTGAAGGCCGCCGCAGACACCCCTATTCCGGAGGTCGGCGAAACCGGGTCCAACCACCAGTTCGCCGAATACCTCCGGGCCATGGTGACCGCCGCCAAGGACGCGGTGCTCGCCTCGACCGAGGACCTGGAAGTCCTGCACGGGACGCACAAGGTGGACGCCGGTGCCCTGGGCATGTTGATCGTGTTGGACGCGCTGCGCCGCGCGATCACGGGGCAGGAAGCCTCCGGGGCACACCTGTGGGCCGGTGCGGAGAGCGACGCAACGGCCCCCGACGATCAGGCGATTCCGGCGAACATCCAGCCCGTGGCGGACGTCCTGGAGGAGATGGGGTACGCCTACTACCCGCCCGCTCATGACGAGGACGCCTCGACTCTGGAGGCGCTCCAGGACGCGCACACCGGGGTGGAGGTCATGGCCACGGTGGACCTCACGGCACTGGACGCCGCGCAGATCCGACACGAACTGGCCGAAGCGGGGGACAGCGTGATCGTTTCCGCCGTGTCCCAGATCGACGAGGACACCTGGCGGTGGCGCGTGCACGTGCACGTCCAGGAACAACGGCAGGCCGTGGACGTGCTCCGGGGACGCGGCACTCCGCGCAACATCACGGTGACCGGGCTGTCCAAGGACGACCGAGGCCGCCAGTTCCGCGTGGACCCCACGGACCTTGGCTGACGTGAGCAGCCCCGTGGACGCCCACAGGGGCGATCTGGACACCCCGCTCGGCAAACTGCTGGGGGCACAGACGGCCCAAGCCATGGCCAAGGGGTTGGACCTGAACACGGTGGGCGAGCTGCTCGACCACGTGCCCCGGCGGTTGGTCCAACGCGGAGAACTCACCTCGTTCGCGGACCTGGAGCTGGAGGCCCACGCCACCCTGGTGGCCGAGGTGGTCTCCGTCAACACCCGCCGGATGCGCAACCGGCGCGGATCCATCACCGAGGTGGTCATCACGGACCGCTCGGACCACCCGGGCAGCGACCTGCTCGGGCGCCGGGAGAACCGCATGACGCTGAGTTTCTTCAACGCCTGGACGGCCGCGCGGGAACTCACGGCCGGAACCCACGCGTTGTTCAGTGGCAAGGTCACGCACTATCGCGGGAGCCTGACCATGACCAACCCGCACTACGCGCCCCTGGACGTCGACGACGACGTGGACACCCGCGAGGCCATGCAGAACGCGACCCGGCCGATCGCGGTGTACCCGGCCACGGCCAAGGTCACCAGCGACCGGATCGCCACCGCCGTGCACACTGTTCTGGGCGTGATCGACTGGCGGACGGTCCCGGACCCCCTGCCCGCGGAGATCGCCGACCGCCACGGCTACACCGATCTCCCGACCGCCTACGAGCACCTGCACCGCCCACCCGACGAATCCGCCTGGTACCGAGCCAAGGCACGCTTCCGCCACACCGAGGCGCTGGTGCTGCAGACCGCCCTGGTGCGCCGTCGTCGTGCGGTTGAACTCCGACCGGCGCCCGCCCTGCCGGGGAAGCCCGACGGCGTGGCGGCCCGGTTCGAGGCCGCGTTGCCGTTCCGGCTGACCGACTCCCAGGTCGCAGTGGGCGAAGAACTGGCCGCCGACCTTGCCCGCGAGCACCCCATGAACCGGTTGCTGCAAGGCGATGTCGGCGCAGGGAAGACCGTGGTGGCCCTGCGTGCGATGCTGCAGGCCGTTGACTCGGGTGCCCAGGCCGCGCTGCTGGCACCCACGGAAGTCCTGGCCGCCCAGCACTTCGCGTCGATCGAATCCGCACTGGGACCCCTGGCCCATGCCGGAACCCTGGGCGGTGACCCGGACGGGACCACCGTGGTCCTGCTGACCGGCTCCATGCCCCAGTCCGCCCGCAAACGGGCCTTGTTGCAGATCGCCTCGGGTGAAGCGGGCATCGTGATCGGCACGCACGCCCTGCTCTCCGACACCGTGCAGTTTGCCGATCTCGGGCTGGTGGTCGTGGACGAGCAGCACCGGTTCGGCGTCGAACAACGCGACAGGTTGCGGGAGGCGGGTCTAACCGTGCCGCACCTTCTGGTCATGACCGCCACTCCGATCCCGCGGACCGTGGCGATGACCGTGTTCGGTGACCTCGACGTCTCCGTGCTGCAGGGTCTCCCTGGCGGTCGGCAACCGATCTCCACCCACGTGGTGGGACTGCTCGAACACCCCACCTGGGAGGACCGGATCTTCGCCCGCGCCCGCGAGGAGGTCGAGGCCGGGCGCCAGGTCTATTTCGTGGCCCCCAAGATCGGTGACGACGACGCCGTGCCACCCATGGGCCTGGCCGATTCCGCCCGCGCGCTGGCCGAGATCCCCGAAGCCACCGACCCCGTCACGGGCGCCCAGGATTCTGCCGAGCAGGCCCCGGGGCCGGAGGAGGCCATGGTCTCCACGGCCTGGCTCGCGGAACTGGTCGAACAGTCTCCCCAGCTCGGAGGAATCCCCAGCGCTGTGTTGCACGGGCGCCTGGACCCCACGGACAAGGCAGAGGTCATGGCAGCTTTCGCCGACGGCCGGACCGGGGTCCTGGTGTGCACCACCGTCGTGGAGGTCGGTGTGGACGTGCCCAACGCGACCTTCATGGTGGTTTTCGACGCCGACCGGTTCGGGATCTCGCAACTCCACCAGCTCAGGGGCCGGATCGGGCGCGGCTCCCACGCGAGCACGTGCCTGCTGGTCACCCGGCGCGAACAGGGGCATCCCTCCAGGGAACGGCTCGACGCGGTTGCCGCCACCACGGACGGTTTCGAGTTGGCCCAGGCGGACCTGAACCTGCGGCGCGAGGGAGACATCCTGGGGGACGCCCAGTCCGGTGGACGCAGCACCCTGCGGCTGTTGCGGGCGCTCGACGACGTCGCCGTCATCGAGGAAGCACGCACGGAGGCGACGGAGATCCTGGAGGCCGATCCCGACCTGGAGAACCATCCCGGGCTGGCGGCCGCGATCGCGGCCTCTCTGGACGAGGACACCGAGAAGTACCTGGAGCGTGGGTGATGAGCCGCATCGTGGCCGGAGCAGCCGGTGGTCTGAAACTGCGTTCCGTTCCGGGCAACGCCACCAGACCCACCACGGACAGGGTCAAGGAGTCGCTGTTCTCCCGTCTCGAGTCCTGGGGGATGCTGGCCGACGCGCGGGTTCTGGACCTGTTCGCGGGCTCCGGTGCCCTGGGATGTGAAGCCGGCAGTCGGGGTGCGGCCTCCGTGCACCTGGTCGAGCGCGAGGCGCGAGCGGCCGCGGTATGCCAACACAATGCCCAGACGGTGAATCAGGCCTTGCAGCGCTCCGGCCGTTCCACCGAAGGCGGCGCAGATGACGGCATAGATGGCCCAGCGGAGAAGCCGGTGGTCACAGTGACCCGCCGCAGCGTGTCGAGCTTCCTGACCGAGGCGACCGGCCCGTGGGACCTGGTCCTGGCCGACCCTCCCTACCCGCTCACGGAGGTGGAACTCACGGACGTGCTGGCGCCCCTGGCCGGAAGGCTGGGGCCCGGGGCGGTAGTCGTCGTCGAACGCTCCTCCCGCTCCCCGGAACCGACCTGGCCGCTGGGGCTGCGTCGCTTGGAGGTCTCGAGGCACGGAGAGACCACCCTCTGGTACGCCGAGGAGGATCCGGACGGCCCCGCGATCTCCACATGTATGGCCACATGAGGCTACAAATCGCGGCCATGTCATCGACGATTCATGTTGGACACCTATCGTGGGACGGGCGCCGCTTCGCGGCGCAGGTCTGAGCACCACCGAGGAGGATCCCCGTATGAGAATCACCGTCCTGGGCACCGGATACCTGGGGGCCACCCACGCGGCGGCCATGGCCGAGATGGGCTTCGAGGTCATGGGTGTGGACGTGGACGAGGCGAAGCTCGAAGCGCTCGCCGCCGGGGTCCTGCCGTTCCACGAACCGGGTTTGGGCGAACTGGTCCGGAAGCACGTGGAATCGGGGCGGTTGCGGTTCACCTCCGACTATGCGTTGGCTGGGGAATTCGGGGATGTTCATTTCGTAGGGGTCGGTACCCCACAGCGAGCAGGTTCGTACGCGGCGGACATGACGTTCGTGGACTCCGCGGTGACATCCATCGCCCAGCACGCCACTCATGACGCCGTGATCGTGGGCAAATCCACCGTGCCCGTGGGATCCGCCCGGCGGCTGCGGGCACTGGCCAAGGACAACGCCCCCGAGGGCGTGGACGTGGACCTGGTCTGGAACCCGGAGTTCCTCCGGGAAGGTCACGGAGTTGAAGACACCCTGCGCCCCGACCGCATGGTGCTGGGACTGCCCGGACACGGGAGCACCGGCGACGGTGACCGTGCGAACGACTCCCGGCTAGAAGCCATCCTGCGGGAGGTCTACGCACCGCAGCTCGAGGCGCAGACACCGCTGATCGTCACGGACTACGAGACCGCCGAACTGGTCAAGGTCGCGGCGAACTCCTTCCTGGCCACCAAGATCAGTTTCATCAACTCCCTGTCCGAACTCACCGAGGCCGTGGGCGGCGACATCCGGACCCTGGCGGACGCGATCGGGATGGACGAGAGGATCGGTCGCAAGTTCCTCAATGCCGGTGTGGGCTTCGGCGGTGGTTGCCTGCCCAAGGACATCCGGGCGCTGCGGGCCCGCGCCTCGGAACTCGGACTGGACCAGTCCGTGCGGTTCCTGGTGGAGATCGACGACATCAACGTGCGTCGTCGTGACCACACCGTGGGGGTGGTCACGGACATGCTCGGGGGGTCGATCATGGGGCGTCAGGTGGCGGTGCTCGGTGCAGCCTTCAAGCCCGAGTCCGACGACGTCCGCGACTCACCCGCCCTGGACATCGCGGCCCGGTTGCACTCGATCGGTGCCGACGTGCACGTCTACGACCCGAAAGCCAATGCCAACGCTGCCAAGCGGTACCCGCGTGTGGACTACGTGGACTCGCTGCCGCAGGCCGTGGCCCGCGCGGAGGTGGTGGTCCTGCTGACCGAATGGGACGAGTTCCGTTCCATGACACCCGAGCAGTTGGCGCCTCTGGTCAAGACCCGGCAGATCCTGGACGGGCGCAATGTTCTGGACCCGGTGCAGTGGGAGCAGGCCGGTTGGACCTACCGCGCACTGGGGCGCAAGGGCTGACCGCCCTCCTCGGAAGCGGCCGCGGGGCGGGACTCAGGGCGGATTCAGGGCGGTTTCAGGCCAGGGAGGTCTTGAGCCTGTTCATGGCTTCGACCAGGACCTCTTCCTGCTTGCACGCCGCCACGCGCATCCACCCGTCGTACAGAGCCGCGTTCCGCGCCGACGCGAAGGCTCGGACCGGCAACAGGGCCACCCCGGTGTGTTCGATGAGCGAGGGGGAGAGTTCCAGGCTGTCGCGCACCCCCAGTCGGTCGTGGAAGGGCGAGAAGTCCGCCACCACGTAGTAGGACCCTGCGGGGTCGGCCACGGTCAGGCCCAGGTCCCGCAGGGCGTTGACGACCAGCGCCGAGCGGCGGCCCTGTTCGGCCGCCAGGTCCTCGACCCACGGACGAGGGTTCTCGAGGGCGTGGGCCACGGCCAGTTGCAGGGGCGCGGCGGGGGAATGCGTCAGGTAGGTCTTGATCGCGCGTGCACCCGTGACCAGTTCCTGCGGCCCCGTGAGCCATCCGATGCGCCACCCGGTCGCGCGGAAGGTCTTGGAGGCGGAGGAGACCACCAGCGTGCGTTGCGCGATCGCCGCGGCCAGCTCCGGTTCCAGCGGCGAGCTCCCGCCGCCGGCGGCCAGACTCGCGTGGGCGCCGTTGAAGCGCAGATGTTCGTAGACCTCGTCCGTGATGACCACGGCGTCGTTGGCAAGGGTCTCCCGGGCGATGATCTCTGCCGTCGCCGTGTCCAGGACGGTCCCGGTGGGATTGTGCGGGTCGTTGACCAGGACCGCGGCCGTCCGGGGCGTGAATGCCTGCCGTAATTCCTCGGGATCCGGGGTGAAATGCGGTGGACGCAGGGGGACCGGACGCAGGTTGGCCCCGATGAAGGACACCACCGCCGCGTACAGGTCGTAGTAGGGCTCGAGGACCACGACGTCGTCGCCGGGCTTGACCACGGACAACAGGGCGGCGGTCAAGGCCTCCGCGGCACCGCAGGTGACGAGCACCTGGGTGTCCGGATCCAGCTCCCGGCCCTGGGTCTCCCGCTGCTGGGCGGCCACGGCCGCGCGCAACCGCGGGTGGCCGACCGCGGGGGCGTACTGGTTCTGCCCCGACCGAATCGCGGCCACGGCGGCCTCCGTCATGGCCTCCGGGCCGTCCTGGTCCGGGAAACCCTGGCCCAGATTCACGGCACCGTGCCGGGCCGCCAGGGCGGAGGTCTCGTCGAAGATCGTGGAGCGGAAGGCACCCGTTGCGTCCAGGAGCCCACCCCCGGAGGCCATGGCCCGCCACGGGGCCGCCGCCGGAGTTGCATTGTCGGTGCTGGGGATCATGCAGTGAGTCTAGGAAGTCCGTCCGCGCGAATGCCCATTACGGTGGGGTGCATGTCGTATTCACCACGCCGCGCGATCTGCCCGGGCTCCTTCGACCCCATCCACCGGGGGCACGTCGAGATCATCAAACGTGCCGCGGAGATGTTCCAGGAAGTGGTGGTCGCCGTGAGCGACAACCCCAAGAAGTCGTACCGTTTCGGGCGGCCGCAGCGTCTGGACCTCGCCGAGCGGGCGCTGGAAGGCGTCTCCGGCGTCGTCGTCGAACCCCTGGACACGGGGCTGCTCGCCCAGTACGCGGCCGATCGCGGTGCCGTGGCGCTGGTCAAGGGGCTGCGTTCCGGTCAGGACTACGACTACGAACTGCCCATGGCCGCCATGAATCGCGCCCTGACCGGGGTGGAAACCGTGTTCCTCCCGGCGGACCCGGAGTTCCTGCACGTGTCCTCGAGCCTGGTCAAGGAGGTCCACTCCTTGGGAGGTGACGTGCGGCCGTTCGTGCCGGCGCCGGTCTTCGCGGCCCTGAACGAAGGGTGAGGCGCGGCCCGCGTCCGGGCTGACCGCCAGATCCTCGGTCGGCTCCACCGGGGGACAAACACGAGACATCCGCCACGCCACATCCGCGGCGGTTGAGCCCGGGGACACGGACCGAGTAACATGGGCCGCTGGTATTGGACCCACAGGAGTTAATCATCGCTCGCGAGACCCCGTCCCCCTTGGCCATCAACGTCAGGGATCTGGAACACCGTCCCGGGACGATGCGCACCTGGCAGGAGACAGTGCCCGCGCCGAGCGAATTCGGCAACGCACTGATCGGAGCCCCCGAAGGCTCCGACATGGTCTGCGACCTGAGACTCGAATCCGTCCACGACGGAATCCTGGTTTCCGGGGACGTGACCATTAACCTTGAAGGTCAGTGCAGTCGCTGCCTCGACCCGATCACCGATCAGATGGTCGTTGAGGTACAGGAACTCTTCCTGTTCGACGCCCCCTCCGAAGTGCCGGAGGACGACGACGAGGCCGACGAGATGTACGAAGTCCAGGACGAGACGATCGACCTGGAACCGATGCTTCGGGACGCGGCGATCACCAAGCTGCCGTTCCAACCGGTGTGTCGGGAGGACTGTGAAGGTCTGTGCGCCCAGTGCGGCGTACGACTGGACGAGAACCCCGGACACCGACACGAAGTGCTCGATCCGCGGTGGAGCGCCCTTGAGGGGTTGTTCGACGCGGACGACGACACCACGAGAGAAGAGAGATAGCAGTGGCTGTTCCCAAGAGGAAGCTCTCGCGTGCCAACACGCGTATGCGCCGTTCACAGTGGAAGGCGAAGGCCCCCAAGCTGGTCCGTTCGGTCGAGAACGGCAAGACCGTTTACAGCTTGCCGCACCAGGCCAAGCTGGTCACCGACTCCGCCGGCACCGCCCTGTACTACGAGTACAAGGGCCGCAAGGTAGCCGACGCCTGATTTCGGTGCCCGAATTTCAGGACCTTGAGAAGCGTCTCGGCGTCGACATCGACGCCGAGACGCTTCTCATTGCCCTGACGCACCGTTCCTTCGCCTACGAGCACCCCGGGACCGTGCACAACGAACGTCTGGAGTTCCTGGGGGATTCGGTGCTGGGTCTGTCCGTCACGGACGAGATCTACCGCCGCTACCCGGACCAGTCCGAGGGCGACTTGGCCAAGATCCGCGCCTCCGTGGTGTCCACACGGACGCTGGCGCAGTTGGCCCGGGCGATCGACCTGGGGTCCTTCATCCGGCTCGGCAAGGGCGAAATCCGCACCAACGGACAGGACAAGGCTTCGATCCTGGCGGACACCATGGAATCCCTCATCGGTGCCGTGTACCTGACCCACGGGATCGAACGCGCCCGGGCCTTCGTACTCGGAATGATCGTCCCGCTGCTGGAAGACGACTTCGTGATCCACGAAGGGCGCGACTGGAAGACCGAGATCCAGGAGCTGGCCGCCATGCGTCATCTGGGGACGGTGGCCTACGACGTCGTCGGGACCGGGCCGGATCACAACCGGTCTTTCGTGGCCACGTGCGTGATCGGGACCGACCGCGCGGGGACGGGCGACGGAACCTCCAAGAAGGAGGCGGAGCGCCGCGCGGCGGCCAACGCGTACCTCAACCTCACCGGGACCACCGTCACGGACGGCCACGGCCGCCCCGTTGAAGCACCTCCCGCTCCCAAGCAGTCCCGCCGTTCGCGCCGTCAACGGGGCTGAGACGTGCCGGAACTGCCCGAGGCCGAAGTCGTCCGCCGCGGACTCGAACGGTGGGTCACCGGCCGCGTGGTCGAAGGCGTGGAGATCCTGGACCCGCGTTCCGTGCGTCGACACGTTGACGGGCCACAGGCCTTCGTCGAGGACCTGACCGGGACGCGCGTGCTCGACGTCGTGCGCCGCGGCAAGTTCCTGTGGATGCCACTCGCGGCACCGGGGGACGCCGTGGACGACCCGAGCAGCTACCGCCCGCGGCAGGCGCTCATGGCGCACCTGGGCATGTCCGGGCAGATGCTCATCAAGGATTCCTCGCTCCCACCGGACCGGCACCTGAGAATCCGGCTCACGCTGTCCGACGCACCCGATCCGGACGACCCCTCCCAGCTGTTGCCGACCGAACTGCGGTTCGTGGACCAGCGGATCTTCGGCGGCATGTTCCTCGACCCGCTCCTGCCCACCGACGACGGCGCCCCGGGCGGCCTGGGCCGCCACGGTCACGCGGTGGTCCCCGAACACGCGGCGCACATTGCCCGGGATCCGTTGGACCCGGCTTTCGACGTCGACGCCGTGCACGACCGCCTCCGGCGACGGAAGACCGGGATCAAGCGCGCCCTGTTGGACCAGGGACTGGTGTCCGGGATCGGCAACATCTACGCGGACGAGGCCCTCTGGGAGGCCCGCCTGCACTACGCCCGGCCCACGGAGACCCTCACCCGGGCCGAGACCCGGCGGGTGCTGGAAGCGGTACAGACCGTGATGACCCGGGCCCTGGACGCCGGAGGCACCAGCTTCGACTCCCTGTACGTCAACGTGAACGGGGAGTCGGGCTATTTCGCGCTGTCCTTGAACGCCTACGGACAGACCGGCCGCGCTTGTCCGCGCTGCGCGGCGGAGGGGCGTGACGGGGTGATTGTGCGGGAGCAGTTCATGAACCGGTCGTCGTTCCGGTGCAGCCGTTGCCAACGAAAGCCTAGGAACGCTCGGTACTAGCCGCGACCGGAGCTCGCGGAAAACTTTGAACATGGTTTCCTACCGATCCAGCGCCGGAATCAGTAGCAAACCATGTTCAAAGTGGGGGGGTGCCTCTATGGTTTCCGTCAAGCGGCCAGGGCCACCGGTGACGGGGTCTGAGACTCGGTGGGGTCTTG
>NZ_JAAOZS010000030.1:0-18916 GCF_011602805.1 Kocuria sp. JC486
ACTACATCGCCAGATCGCTGCTCGAGACCGGCGGGTTCAGACCCCAACTACACCCTGGATCATGATGAGCCCCCATGACGAAGAAACCGAAAAGCATGACCATGGCAATGGCTTGAACCCAGCCTTTGCCCAGAACCATCTGTTTGGATGTGGCATCCACCCTGAACTCGGGATCCGGTTGTGGTGTGCTGCGGTCCTTGGTGGATACCGACATGGTGCTACCTCACTGGTCAGACCCGGGGTGCGGGGGCAGGACAGGGAGGAAAGCGCACCACCGGATGGTCAACTCACAGTCAGGCCTACCCCTTTGCTGACAGATATTCACTAAGAATGTGCAACTTTTGCAATTAAGTCGAAAGAATCAGCAGCGGCTAATCCAACACTAAATAGATTTCCTTGATCAAAGGCAATTTTCAGGAGAATGTCGGTGTGATTCCGACGGCTTGCGACCCGCCGTCGTCGGCCCGATCGGGATCCCGTGGCAAAATCAGCCCCCTGACAACCTAATGTGGTGTGCAACACATTCAAGGAGGTGGGCTCGTGCCGAAGATCAATGCGGCCAACATGGCTGAGCACAAGGAGCGGACCTACGCCTCCTTGCTGCAGGCCACTCAGGAGCTCATCGCCGAGCAAGGGATCGAGTCCGTGTCCATGGCCGAGATCGCCAAGCGGGCCGGTGTCGCCCGGACGGCGATCTACAACTACGCGCCGGACAAGGAGTCGCTGCTGTTGGCCTCGGCCGAGGCCGCCGTCACGGCGATCCAGCCGGTTCTGGGGGCACTGGTGGCAGAGACCTCCGTGCCCGCCATGGAACGACTGGAGGGGTTGATCCGGCTACTCCTGGCGAACGTGGCCAACAAGGCATACGGCGCCTTGGCGGTCTGGGCTCTGCGTCAGAGACCGACCGCGGCGGACGGCGACCTGTTCCAAGCGCAGAAGAACGTCATGGTCAACGTGGTCCTTGACCTGCTGCAGCAGGCGGTCGCGGGCCGAGAGATCCCCGAACCCGGGGATCTGGCACTCGTCCTGGACCTGATGGTGGCCACGATGGAGCGAACCATCGAACACATCGACCGGGACCCCGCGCGGGTGCAGGAGATCAGTGACGTGACCGTCAGCTTCATCCTGGGCGGACTGGGCGCGGGGAAAACCTGACAGCACGGAATCACCCGGAGCTCAAGGCCGTTGGGATACCTGATGAGTGTCCGAATTTCCATGCTGGACCGTTCCAGAACGCGCCGGGACCAACCTGACGCGGCTGCGTTGACGCAGACCGTCGCCCGCGCGCAGCACGCGGAATCCGTCGGCTACCACCGCTTCTGGGTTTCTGAGCACCACGGTGTTCCGGGTGTGGCCTCGGGCAGGCCTGCGCTCATGGCTCAGGCCGTCGCCGCCGCGACGAACACGATCCGCGTCGGTTCCGGCGGGGTCATGCTCCCCAACCATCGGCCGCTGGTCGTGGCCGAGGAGTTCGCCGTCCTCACGGCGTTGCACGGCGAACGCTTCGACCTGGGCGTGGGCCGGTCCTTGGGGTTCACCAAACCGGTGCGTGAGGCGTTGGGCGCGACCCAGGCAGAACCGTCCGACTTCCTCCGGGACATCGCCAGCCTCCGTGAGTACCTGGCGGGCCGGGCCGACATCACCATGCGCCCGTCCCTGCCCGGCACCATTCCCGTGTTCGTGCTGGGCACCGGCAGCGGGTTGAAGTTCGCGGCCGAGCTGGGATTGCCCGTCGTCGTCGGTGGCCCGCTGATCGCTTCGGATCCCGCCCCGTTCGACGAGTACCGGGCCGCGTTCCGGCCGAGCGCGGAATGTCCGGAACCGTATCTAGTGGTTTCGGCGGAGATCTTCGTGGCAGACACGGGGTCCGAAGCCCGGGAGCTCGCGCTGCCGGAGGCGTGGGCCATGGCACAGTCGCGGCTCACGGGCGCTTTCCCTCCCCTGGTGCCGACGACGACGATCCCGGCTCCCCTCGCCGCCCGCGAGGCGGAGTACGTGGACCAAGCGCTGGAGTTCGTCATCGCCGGGACCGAGGACACCGTCCAGGACCGACTGCAGGAATTGATCACCCGGACCGGAGCGGACGAGATCATGAGCACCGCATCCACGTTCGACACACAGGCCCTGTACGCCTCCGATTCCCGCCTGGTCGAGGTCGTGAAGTCACTGTGATCTCCGTCTGCCCCCGGCAGCAGACCTACTGGGAGGGCGGAAGTTCTCCGCTCATCGTCACGCTGTCGGATTCCGGGTCCACGGTGTAGGTGGCGACGGCGGACTCGGTCGGGTTGGCGTTGGCGTCCTCGGGGCCGGGCCACACGTACGTCACCTGGAGCGTGGAGTCGTCCACGCGGACGATCTGCGGGGAGAACCCATAGGCCTCATCATTGGCCGTACCGATGTACTCGCCGTTGCTGAAGAGCAGGATCTGGTACGGGGAGGAAGCCGTGGCCCCCTCGACCGTCACCGCGACGGCGGACAACTCGGCGCAGTCGTCATACGTGTCCGTTGCGGCCGTCTGCCCGTCCCACGCCCACGTTTCTCCGAGGCCAGAGTCGTACTCCGGGACTTGAGGCAGGTTGTCCGCGACTGCCTGATTCGCCGGTATCCCTGAGCACGTGGGCTCGGTCGACGACGTAGAAGTCGCCGACGACGTGGCCGAGGGTTCCGCCGTCGTGGGTTCGGTGGAGGGGGCCGCGCTTGTTGCGGTAGGTGCCGCAGGGGCGCCGGTCTCTGCGCTCGGGCTCGTGGACGCGCTGGACCCTGTCGACTCAGTGGATTCCGCGGACGCCGACGACGCAGGCGCGCTGGTTTCTGTTCCACCGTCGGAACCGCCGCCGGTTCCACCGCCGCACGCCGAGAGGGCGAACATGAGTGCCAGGACCACCGTTGCCGTGGATGCCTTCTTCATTGCTACCTCCATCGCCGCGTTCCCGTTGCCGAGCCCACCGTGGTGAGACGTGGCCAGGCTAGGACAGCCCGGGTACGCCCTCAATGGCTCGGCAGAACATGACGTGGCGGGCACGCGGCTGTTATCGAAGGGCCCTCAGTGGTCGCTTTCCATGGTCTCCTGGAACAGCGTGAGGTCCAGGTCGGGCAGGGACGGCGCCGCCAACCGGGCGTTGACGGAGAGCCACGGGGTCAGCCGTGGCTCGGCCGTCAGCTGGGCACCGCCGTCGACCGCCCGTTGCGTCACGGCCGCCGTGTCGTCGACCTCCAGAGCGAGACGAATTGGGGTGCTGGGCCGCCCCTCCGCCTCGACGTCGTCGATGAATCGTTTGTGCGCGGGATTGGTGATCTCCAGAGTCGCGCGGCCGGCGTCCAGGATGACGACTTGTGCGTCGTCGGCTTCGGAGAAGGCCGCCAGGGCCGACATTCCCAAGGCGTCCTGGAAGAACGCCCGCGCCGCGTCGAAGTCGGCGGCCTCGATCACCAGGCGCAGTTGCCGAACGGCCGGGGTGTTGGACGTGGGTTCGGCGGGGTCACATGTATTCGTCATGCCCTGATGCTCAGCCCTGACACCGGTGTCAGGTTCAAGACGCCATGACGTCCTCACGGTGTCGACCCGCGTTTCGGACTGCAGCGCCCGAAGGGTGTCGAGTTCACGGTCCAGGTCCCGGCGGCGCTCCTCCAACCGGCTGACTTCCCGTTCCAGAAGGTCCTCCAGCACGCCGGTCCGCTCCTCCAGGGGAGCCTCCAGACACGGCAGCACCTGGTCGATGGTGCGGCTGCCCAACCCCGCGGCGAACAAGTATTGGATCAGGATCACCCGCTCCACGGTGTCCTCACCGAAGTCACGCCACCCGCCCGGACTCCGGCAGGAGCGGATCAGTCCTTGCGCCTCGTAGTAGCGCAGGGACCGCGCACTGACCCCTGTGGACTCCGCCAGTTCGCCAATCCGCATGTCGTCCTCCGGTAGAGAGCTTGCACCTGACACCGGTGTCAGGTCCGATCCTCGATACGCCGCGGGACCCAGTGATTCGCACACCTCGGTGAATCAGGGGTGAATCCAGTGCCGTGCCCCGCCGTCACCGTATACAAGGAGCCGTTGTGAGCTGGTTGTTCCTGTCCGTCGCCATCGTTTTCGAGATCACCGTTGCCCTGGCTGCCGGCTTGGCGCAGGGCTTCACCCGCGTGGGGTGGACCGTGGTGACTCTGATCAGCGGTGGCATCGCCACCTATTTCCTGAGTCTCGCCCTGCTCACCTTCGACGTCGGCGTGGGGTACGCGCTGTGGACCTCCATCGCGGGAATCGGGATCGTCGTGCTCAGTTGGTCCGTCGTGGCCGTTGTGTTCTTCCTGCTGACGCTGTTCTGCCTCAGCCGCGCCCTCCGGGGGATCGACGTCGGCATCGGCTACGCGGTCTGGGCGGGGATCGGCGCGGTGGGCGCAGCCGTACTGGGGCCGGTCTTGTTCGACGAAGTCCTCACTCCGTCACGGGCGGTCTGGCTGGCCGTGATCATCTCGGGAGTCGTGTGGTTGAAGGTGGCCGACGGGCACAAGGGCTGAAGCCGCCATCCAGGAAACTTCCAGGGTCAGGACACCAGGAGTCACAAATCCTGACGCGAAGCTCACACCGGCGCCTCGGCGGGACTATTTCGCTGGCCCGCATCGCTGGGGAGGGCGAGAATCAGATCTTCGTCCCCCAGCCAGGAGGCACAGTGCCAGGCTTCACCACCCGCGTCATCCACGCGTTGCACGACGTCGAAAAGGGCGCCGTGACCCCGCCGATCTACCCGGCGTCCACCTTCCTTCAGCCCTCCGAGGGCGGGGAAGGCGAGTTCGAGTACCAGCGTGGCTCCAACCCCACGCGCACCGACGCGGAGACCACCCTGGCCGCCGTCGAAGGCTCCAAGCACGCGTTCGCGTTTGCCACGGGCATGGCCGCCACCGGCTCCGTGTTGGGCATGTTGGCCTCCGGTGACGAAGTCATCATGGGCCTGCCGGTCTACGGCGGAAACTACCGCTGGGCCACGATCGAACTGCCCAAGCGCGGCGTGACCACCACCTTTGTCCCGGACCTGAACCAGCTGACGGAGGACCACTTCACGGATTCCGTCAAGATGGTGTTCCTGGAGACCCCCACCAATCCCACGCTGCGTGTGGCCGACATCCGCCGCATCGCGGATCTGGCCCACGCTCACGGCGCGTTGGTGGTCGTGGACAACACGTTCCTCACCCCGTACCTGCAGCGGCCCCTGGAGCTGGGGGCAGACCTGACCGTCCAGTCGGCCACCAAGTACCTGGGTGGCCACGGTGACCTCCTGGCCGGTGTGGTGGCCACCAACGACGGCGACCTGGCCGCCACCGTTGCCCAGTCGCAGGTGATCTCCGGTGGGGTTCTGTCCCCCATCGACTCCTACCGTCTGTTGCAGAACGTCAAGACCCTGGGGTTGCGGCTGGACCGGCAGCAGGAGAACACGAGCCGCATCGTGGAGGCGCTGAACAACCACCCGGGCGTGAGCCGCGTGCTGGTTCCGGGGTCGTTCAGCGAGGACGAGGCCCGGATCCAGTCCGAGCAGGCCTCCGGACCGGGTGCCGTGTTCGCCTTCGAACTCGCCGACGGCAAGGATGTCCGCAAATTCCTGGCCGAACTCAAGGTGTTCGGCTTCGCCGTGAGCCTGGGCGGGATCGAATCCCTGATCTGCCTTCCCGCCTCCATGACCCACGGCGCCTACTCGGCCGAAGACCGCGAACTGGCGCAGATTCCCGACGGCCTGCTGCGCGTGGCCGTCGGCATCGAGGAAGCGGAAGACCTGATCGAGGACCTGACCCGTGCGATCGATGCGGCCTGACACCCCCGGCGTACTGACACAGGTCGCGGACCTGCGCCCCACCCGCCGTCGTCTCCTGGGAGGAGCCGGTATCGGGGCGCTGAGCCTCGCCCTGGCAGCCTGCTCCGGCGACGACGAATCGGCGGACTCCGGCCCGCAGGGCGACCTGTTGGAGACCATCCGGTCCGCCGGCGAAATCCGCATCGGAATGGAAGGCACCTTCCAGCCGTACGGGTACCACGATTCCTCCGGGAAGCTGGTGGGCTTCGAGAAGGAGATCGCTGACCTGGTCGCAGCCGATCTGGGCGTCGAGCCGGTGTACGTGGAGACCCAGTGGGACTCTCTGATCGCAGGTGTGGATGCCGGACGGTACGACATCGTGATCAACAACATCGCGCCCACGGCCGAGCGCCAGGAGGTCTTCGACTTCTCGGTCCCCTACGCCGTGAGCGAGGGCAAGGTGGGGGTGGCGAACGACTCTCTGCTGCAGTCCGTCGACGAGATCGCCGGTCACTCGGCGGCCCAGACCGAGACCTCCAACTTCGGCCAGGAAATGGCCAAGGCCGGAGCCGATCTGGTGCCCGTGACCGGCTTCGACGAGGCCGTCATGCTGGTCTCCTTCGGGCGCGTGGACATGACCGGCAACGACTTCGTGACCTTCGAGGCGTTCTCCCAACAGCGCCCCGACGTCGACATCCGGCTGCTGGACGGTGTGCTCGGTGAGCCCGCCGAATCGGCGATCCTCATGCCCAAGGGGCAGGACAACCTGCGCGCCGCGATCGACAAATCCCTGCAAACCCACATGGACAACGGAGATCTGGCCAAGATCTTCCGGGATTACGTGTCCATCGACCTCACCCCGGAATCATGACTGAACTCTTCTCCCTCTGGGCAGAATCGCTGCCCCAACTGCTCCTGGCCACGCTCACGGTCACCATCCCGCTGAGCGCGCTGGCCTTCGTCCTGGCACTGATCGTGGCCGTGATCGCCACGGCCATGCGCATGGGCCGGGTGAAACCGCTGCAATGGCTGTCCCGGTTCTACGTGTGGCTGTTCCGCGGCACCCCGATCCTGGTTCAACTGTTCATCATCTTCTACGGACTGCCGGCCATCGGGATCACGCTCTCCGCGTGGGTCTCCGCGATCATCGCGTTCACGCTGAACACGGGCGCATACGCGGCCGAAACCCTTCGCGCCTCCGTGCAGTCGATCCCCCGCGGACAGATCGAGGCGGCCAAGACGCTGAACTACACCGGCTGGCAGACGCTCCGGCACGTGATCGCCCCGCAGGCGCTGCGGATCGCGCTGCCTCCCCTGGGCAATGACCTGATCGACCTGGTCAAGGGCACGTCACTGGTCATGGTCATCACCCTGGCCGACGTGTTCCAGGTGGGTCGCCAGATCGCGGCCACCACCTTCCAGCCGCTGGCCCTCTACATGGAGGTGGCGCTGATCTATCTGATCATCTTCACCGTCCTGTCCTGGATCCAGGGACGTGCCGAGAAGGTCTCCAACCGCTACGTCAGGAGCACCAATGCTTGAGTTGAAGAACGTTTCCAAGGCCTTCGGCGACAACCAGGTGCTCCAAGACGCCTCCCTCACCGTCCGCGACGGTGAAACCACGGTGATCCTGGGCCCCTCGGGCTCCGGCAAGTCCACGCTGCTGCGGTTCATGAACCTGCTGGAGTTCCCGGAGACCGGCTCCCTGAGCATCAACGACGACGCCGTCACGTTCGGCGGTCGTCTCACGGACGCCCAGATCCGATCTGTCCGGAAGCACTCCGCGATGGTCTTCCAGGGGTACAACCTGTTCCCCAACCAGACCGTGGTGGACAACGTCAGCCTGCCTCCGGTGCTCAACGGAAAGCTCTCCAAGGCTCAGGCTCGCGAGCGCGCCCAGGAGGTTCTTGACCGGGTGGGCATGGGCGATCGTCTGGACGAGTATCCGGACAATCTCTCGGGCGGTCAGCAGCAGCGCGTGGCGATCGCCCGGGCCTTGGCCGTGGACCCGGACTACCTGTTGTTCGACGAACCCACCTCCGCCCTGGACCCGGAACTGGCCGCCGACGTCACCCGGGTGATGGTCGACCTGGCTTCCGAAGGTCGTTCGCTCGTGGTGGTCACCCACAACATCGAGTTCGCCCGCCAGGTGGCCAAGCGCGTCATCTTCCTGGCGGATGGCTCCGTGGGCTTCGACGGAACCCCGGAGGAGTTCTTCGCCTCGGATTCGGAGCGGATCCAGCGGTACCTGAGCACGTACGGGACCGCGTAAGGGACGGGCTTCATGCTCACTGGACAGCGGCGAACGTGAACTTGGATTCGGCACCTATTCCGTCCCCGACTCGTTCTTCGATCCCCTTCCCGACGACGAGATCGGTGCGTGGGAGGGCGGAGCGTGAGTGGTCTGCTCCTGGAGCGTGTGTTCGACGACCTGCCGGGATTACAGATCGCCTGGTGAAGCGACGCTAGCCCGCACGGATCTGGGGGTCACCGCGGCACGTTCCGAATATCCGGAAGGCCCTTCTGTGCAACCTGGGCTTCACGGCGCATCCGATCAACGGCATTTTCCGCATTGCGGCGCTGCACCTGCCGCTCGCGCGCCTCCCGCCACGAATACGGATCCGTGGCCAGTGGCCGCTCTGCCGACGGTTCGGTGACCTCCTGACCGCGGGTCCAGCGTCGCGCCAGGGCCCTGGAGGCGACACCCAGCACCGCGGTGATGACGGCTATGGCAGCGACGACGAAGAGGCCGGTGAGTGTGGTGTTCATGGTTCGAGCCTGCGGCCGCCAACCACATAGGACAAGCGAACGTTTCTTGCCTTCTGTTCAGTCGTACTGAACTGTTTTACGCTGGCCGCATGCTCGATCCTGTCAAACTGCGCGTGCTGCGTTCCGTCGTCGAAACCGGATCCATCCGGGCCAGCGCGGAGGCCCTGGGTTACACCCCGTCGGCGGTCAGCCAGCACCTGGCGGCGCTTCGGCATCAGACCGGGTTGGAGCTGGTGGAACGTTCGGGCCGGGGTGTTGTAATCACTCCGGCCGCCAAGGCCCTGGCCGACCGGGCCGACCGGGCACTGGAGGCCCTGGCCGACGTCGAAAGACTGGCCCAAGAGTTGAAGTCGGGAAGGACCGGATCCTTGTCCCTTGCTTACGTGGGTTCCGTGGCCGCCACGTGGCTGCCACGCGTGGCCAGCGAGGTGCGCCAAGCGTTCCCGGATCTGGCGCTGACGCTGCAACTGCGGGACTGCACGCAAGGCGATGCGGCCTACCGCGGCGATGTCGCGATCGTCGACGCAACGGCGGGTGATTTCGGCCCGGAATGGGAATCGACCGACGTGCTCGAGGAGGGCTACGTGGCGCTGGTCGGTGCCACCCACCCACTGGCCGCGCGGGAACATGTGGCGCTCGGCGAACTCGCGGACCTGCCCTGGGTGACCGACGACCCACTCGATTCCGTGTGGTTCGGCGTGATCGCATCTGCCTGCAAGGCAGCGGGGTTCACACCGCACGTGGAGGTCAACCCGTCGGATTTCGAGGCGGTCCTGGGATTTCTCGCGGCCGGTGATCACGTGAGCGTGCAGCCATCGCTGGTGACCCAGCGCATCCGCGCCGATGTCGTGTCGATCCCCCTGGCAGGTGACCGGCCACGCCGACGGATCCAGGTGCGGACGCGCCGCGCTGTGGCGCAGAACCCCGCGGCACGGTACGCGCTGGAATGCGTGCGAGCCGTGGCCGCCGATCACGCGGACGTGGTGCCGGGTGTTCGGGTTCTGTGAGAGCGGACCTCACATTCGGTACGCCCCAGACGGTGTGCGTGTCGGCGCCCGGCGGCATACTGACCATATGACTTCACGCGTGCTCGTCACAGGATCCACCGGTTACGTGGGCGGGCGCCTGGTGCCCCGACTCCTCAAAGCGGGCTACACGGTCCGGGTGCTGGTCCGCTCGCCGCAGCGGCTCTCGGGAGTGCCCTGGCACGATCAGGTGGAGATCGTGCAGGGGGACCTCGGAGATGCCGAGTCCGTTGAACGGGCTTGTCAGGACGTGGAGACCCTCTACTACCTGGTGCATTCGATGTCCTCCGGTGCCGCCTTCGAACAGACCGAAAGCGACATGGCCCGAACCGTCGCCGCCGCCACCGCTCGTGCGGGGGTGCAACGCATCGTCTATCTGGGTGGTCTGCACCCGGAAGGCGTGAAGCTCTCGCAGCACATGCGCTCGCGGACCGCGGTCGGGGACATCCTGCTGCAGGGTGAGGTCCCCGCGGTCGTGTTCGAGGCGGGTGTGGTCATCGGGTCCGGATCAGCGTCGTTCGAGATGATCCGGCACCTCACGGAGAACCTTCCCGTGATGCCCGCCCCCAGTTGGGTGCTGCGCAAGATCGAGCCGATCGCAGTCCGGGACTTGTTGCACTACCTGGTGCATGCGCCGGAGCTGCCCGCCGGTCTCAATCGCCGGTTCGGTCTTGGTTCCCGCGAGGTCCTGACGTACGGGGCCATCATGTACGGCTACGCACACGAGGCCCACCTGAATCAGCGTTACATCTACGCCCTGCCCATTCCTGCGCCCACACTGGCCGGGTGGTGGGTTGCCCTGACCACCCCCATCCCTCACCCTTTGGCCGTGCCTCTGGTTCAGTCCCTGCAGCACGACGCGGTGACCACCGAGCACGACATCGACGGCTACATCCCCCCGCCTGAAGGTGGTTTGACCGGTTATCGCCGGGCCGTCCAACTGGCCTTGGGCAAGATCGCCGCGGAAGACGTGGAGACCACGTGGGCCAGCGCGGCCAACACACCGCCGTCGGACCCGTTGCCCTCCGACCCCGACTGGTCCGGGCGCGCGACCTATGTGGATGAGCGTCACCGTTGGGGTGCAGCCTCCCCGGACGCCGTGTGGGAGGTCATTCAGTCCGTGGGTGCCGACAACGGCTGGTACTCCTGGGGGCTCGCGTGGTCGGTGCGCGGGGTCATGGACAAACTGGCGGGCGGGGTGGGCCTGACCCGCGGCCGCCGCCACCGGCAGCGACTGGCCGTGGGCGATGCCGTCGACTGGTGGCGGGTCGAAGCCATCACGAACACCGACGACGGCGGGCGGACCCTGCTGTTGCACGCCGAGATGAAGGCCCCGGGACAGGCCTGGTTGGAAATGTCAGCGGTCCCCAAGGACGGGGGCACGGAGTACCGACAGCGGGCCATTTACTTCCCGCGCGGGATCCTGGGCAAGGCCTACTGGTGGGGGGTCTACCCCTTCCACGGATTCATCTTCCCGTCCATGGCGCGCAACATCTTGGCCGCAGCCGAGCGCAAATCCACCGGGACGGGCCAGGTCAGCGGCCCGAACGATGCTTCATGACGTCGTAGGCGTCCAACGCCTGCCGGCGGGATTCTTTGAGGTCCACCATGGGCTCTTCCTCGGGCTGTGAGCCCAGCCATTCGCGCACATACGCGTCCTGGGGGTCGAACCGCTCGCGCTGGGTCTGGGGGTTGAAGACCCGGAAGTACGGTGCGGCATCGGCCCCGCAGCCGGCCACCCACTGCCAGGAGACGGCGTTGTTCGCCTCGTCCGCGTCCACCAGGGTGTCCCAGAACCACTGTTCGCCGTGCCACCAGGGTTGCAGGAGGTTCTTGGTCAGGAAGCTGGCCGTGACCATGCGGACCCGGTTGTGCATCCAGCCTGTTTGCCACAGCTGGCGCATTCCCGCGTCCACCAGGGGAACACCGGTGCGCCCGCGTTGCCAGGCGCGCAGGGCGTCGTCGTCGGGTTCGTAGGGGAAGACCTCGAACTCCGGGCGCATGGGGCGGCTCTCGACTCCGGGGTGGTGGTAGGTCAGGTGCCACGCGAACTCGCGCCAGTAGAGCTGGCGGACCCAGGCTTCACGGTCGTCGTCAGGAAGATGGGGGTCCTGGGCGACCGCTTGGAGCAGCTGGCGCGGGGAGAGCTCACCATGGCGCAACCGCGGGGACAGCCTGGTGGTGCCATGCCGATCGGCGGGAAGGTCACGGGTGTCGGTGTACCCGTCGACGGCGTGGCTCAGGTTACCCAGCTCATCCAGCGCGGCAGCGCAGCCCGGGGTCCAGTGCCGGGCCACTGTGTCCGCCCACCATCGGGGTGTGCGGGCCGCAGGCGATTCGCCCTGGCCTGTGCCGGTGCCGTCCAGGAGGCCGAGGGCATCCAGGTCCTTGACGACGCCGGCGTCACACAATCCGTCGATACGAGGGTAGAGGTCGTGCCGCGGTGTCTGTCGTTGTGGGGCGAGCAGCGCCTCGCCCGTTGGGAATTCGCGGGCCGCCTTCCAGAAGGGTGTGAAGACTTTGTAGTGCTCGTTGGCGCCGGTGCTCACCTGCCAGGGTTCGACAAGCAAGGAACCCGGATGGCTGTGCACGGTCATCCCGTCCCGGTGCAGTGCGGCCTTGATCCGCGCGTCCAGCTCCCGCGACGCCGGTGCGTAGCGGCGCGACCAGCGCACTGTGTCAGCACCCAGTCCTCGTGCAATCTGGGGCAGGACATCAGCCGCCCGCCCCGCGGCGAACAGCAGGGGAATGCCGAGCGCCTCAAGCTCTCCGTGCAGCACCTCGAGCGAACGATGGGCCCACCACCGCGCCGCACCTCCCAGCGGCCGTGGCCCCAGGCCGTCGTCGTCGCGCTCCTCACGGATCCACACCGCGACCACCGGCCCGTCGCCACGCGCGGCGGTCAGTGCGGGGTGATCAGTGATCCGCAGATCGTCACGGAACCACACCAACGTGACGGGCTGGTCTGGGGCACCTAGGGTTTCGGGCGATGTGGCCTTGCGACTCGGGCCGTGCGGTGGGTGTGCCATGGGGTCATCTTGGCACTCTGGTCAGACGGGCGGCGGTGACGACAAGCGGGAAAGCTAAAGACGGCGTTTGATCGTTGCGAAAGCGTCGGCAAGCTCGGGCGGGGTGATGTCTGCCAGGTTGCTGTCGAAGGTGATGAAGAGCCCCGCAATCCCGACCCAGGACCAGCCTCCGATGGTGAGGCGGCAGTGCTTCGGATCGACGGGTGTCACCACGGACCCTCCGGGCGCCCACCGGGCGACGAGGTCTGCGGGCAGATCCAGGGTTGCGGTCCCGACGCATTGCCATTGCCCCGGAGTGTCGCCCCTGTCTGGGTTCTGCACGACGAGTCGCGCCAGATCATCGGACCCAAGAGGGTGCGGAGTGAAGGAACGGCCCACGGCGGCCTTCGGCCTGATGCGATCAACACGGTAGGTGGCCCAGGTGGCAGCGACAGGTTCTCGGACGATGAGGTACCAACGCCCGGCCCACACCACCAGGTGATGAGGTTCGATTTCTGCGGGAGGGGGAAATCCCGGATCCGCAGGTGCCAGGAAGTGACCGTCCGGTTCCGCGTAGTCGAAGCGAAGCGTGTGGTTGGTGCGGATCGCGGACCCAGCGGCCTGGAGGGTGGCGACGTCGACGGGCGGGGCAGCGAAGTCCCAGTAGTTGCGCAAGCTCGTGACCTCGAACGCTTCACTTGCAGCTCTCAGACGCGCGGGCATCACCTGACGGAGTGTGGTCAGTGCACGCCCCACAGCGTCGTCGATGCCCGTGACCGTGGCTGGAGCGGTCTGAAGTGCGAGGGCAATGGCGATGGCCTGGTCGTCGTCGAGAACGAGAGGCGGAAGCTTGCCTGCGGTGCCGAGTCGGTAGCCTCCTCCCGGGCCTTTGAGCGTTTCCACGGGATACCCGAGCTCGCGCAGGGTTTCGATGTCACGCCGCAGGGTTCGCGCTCAGACCCCTAGCTTGCATATGACCAGACGCGCCCTGATGTCAGCACGTCCTCCTGTCGCTGGGTTGTTAACAGGTCCCAGGCCATGTCACCTACCACACTGATCCCGCGGGCACCCTGCCGCCTGGTGACCCCGCGGACCAACATGTAGTTGGTTCGGAACACCTTGTTCTTGATGCGTTCCTGGGCATCGGGGAAGAACACGATGTTCGACAGCCCTGTGCCGTCGTCCAGGCTCACGAACACCACCCGTTTGCCGCTACGCATGGGTGGGGTGTTGGTGGCGCGACGGACCCCCGCGATCAGCACCTCGGTGTTGTCCGGCAACTCCACGAGCCTCTTGGCGGGGACCACCCCCAGCTGACGGAACAGCGGATGGAACCGTTGCATCTGGTGTTCGGTCACACCCAATCCGAGTTGCTGGAGTTCCAGATCCACCTGTCGTTGACCGTGCAGGTCCAGTGCCGTCACCCCGGAGAGCTCCGGGACGGGCACGGCGAAGTCGAAGGACAACTGCCCGTGGGGAACCTGTTCCGCAGACGCGGTCATGGATCGGACGTAGGTCAGCAGGTCGTGGCGTCGTCGTCGTTCATAACCGATGAACGAGTCCAAGGCACCCACCCGTGCCAGGTTCTCGAACGTGGTGCGGCGGGGGCGGACCTGGTCGCGGAAATCGTGAAGGGTCTTGAAGGGCTGGGCACCGGCGATCCGGGTGCGTTCGGCCTCGGAACTGCCCATGAGCTCGCCCAAGGCCATGCGGATCCCGGTCCGACCGTCAGGTAAAGGCTCGGTGGCGTAGTCCAACCCGGAATGTTGCACATCCAACGGGAGCAGGGGGATGCCCAGCCTGCGGGTCTCGGCAACCAACAGGTCCTTGGGCCACATCCCTGGATCATGGGTCAACAATCCTGCCAGGAACTCCGCCGGGTGATGGGTCTTCAACCAGGCGCTCTGGTACGTGGGAAGGGCAAAGGCTGCGCCATGCGCCTTGGCGAAACCGAAGGAACCAAACCCTTCCAGGATGTTCCAGACCTTGTCGAGTACGCCCCGTGGGAACCCGCGTTCTGCGCCCCGGGTGTAGACGAGCTCCTGGATGGCGGGCATCTTGTCTGGATTGCCCAACCAGCGGCGGTAGACATCGGCTTTGCCCAGACCGCACCCGGTGATCTCGTCCAGGATCTGCATGATCTGTTCGTGGAAGACCACCACGCCCTTGGTCTCCCACAGGAACGGTTTGAGCCGGGGGTGAATGTAGTCCGGGCGGGCATACCCGTGGCGGGCGGCCAGGTAGCGCTGGGGCATGTCGGACTTCATCGGCCCGGGGCGGAACAGACTGATGTCCACGGTCAGGTCGTTGAACCGTTCCGGTTGCAACTTGCCCACCAGCTCCATCTGTCCGGGGGACTCCACCTGGAAGATCCCCAACGTGTGGGTGGTGCGGATGGTCTCGCAGGTCGGTTCATCGTCCAGAGGGATACGGTCCAGATTGATGCGCTCGCCGGTGTTGCGCCGGATCTCCTCCAGGGCGAACGCCATGGAGGACTGCATTCGGACTCCCAGGATGTCGAGTTTGATCAGGCCCATGGGGTCCATGTCGTGTTTGTCGAACTGGGACATGGGCAACCCCAGCCCGCTGTTCTGCACGGGGGTGCGGTTGAGCAGGGACGTGTCCGAAAGGATCACGCCGCACGGATGCATGGAGATGTGCCGGGGCAGGGAATCCAGCCGCTGGGTCAACTCCACCAGCAGATCCAGTTGTTCGGACTCCCGCACCTGTTGGGCGATTTCACCCAGCTCGGGTTTCTCGGCCAGGGCTCGGCGGAAATGCTTGGCGTCGAAACGCCACAGTTCCTTGGCGATCCGGTCGATCTGTTCCTCCGGCAGCCCCAGGGCCAGGCCGGCGTCCCTCACGGCACCGCGGGACCGGTAGGTGTTGGTCATCGACATCAAGGAAACCCGTTGCTCCCCGAACTCCTTGAACAACCGGTGGTAGATCTCGTGCCGTCTGGCCGACTCCACATCCAGATCGATGTCCGGCAGGCTCAATCGCTCGGGGGAGAGGAAACGCTCCCACAACAAACCGTTGGACAACGGCTCCACCCCGGAGGTCCCCAGCAGGTAGTTCAACACCGACCCCACCCCGGAACCGCGGGCCTGGATCCTGATACCCATGGAACGGATGATCTCTGCCACCCGGGCCACGGTCAGGAAGTACGACGGGAAACCAAGGTGCTCCACCGTGGCCATCTCGTGGGCCAAACGGTCCTCCACCTCGCGTCGTCGACGACGGGTGGCCCGGGGGTAATGGACCTCGACCCCCGCTCGCGCCCGCTCCCACAGCGTGGTCATGGGGTCCCCGTTGACACCGATCACGGAGGCCTCGGGCATCTTGGGCACACCCCACCCCAGGTCCTCGAGGGGGTCCAGGGCGCAGCGCTCACTCAGGCGTTCGGTGGCTTCGAGCAGATCGGCGGCCGTGCGTTGGTGGTCGCCGACCGTGACCACCATGCGCGCGATCCGGTGCATCAGCGGTTCCGGTTTCAGCCAGGCCTGGCCGGTGGGATCCAGTTGGTCGACCTGATCCAGAGGCAGCAGCGTGCGGGTGGAATCGGCCAGATCTGCCGTGACCGCCTCATCCGGGGTCCCGTAGCGCACCGCATTGGTCAGCACGGCGGGCAACGACGACGCCTCGGCCAACCCCAGCATGCGTGTTGCGGGGGTGACGCTGCCTGGCCGACCGGGTTCGGCCAGCCGAGAGACCACCTCAATGTTCAAACAGCCAGGAGGCAATGCCTGCATCCATCCCTCCAACGCCTTCCGGGCCGGGCCGAACCTGCGGTTCTCCACGAGGCGGCCGACGTCGGAGCCCGGCCCCACCAGAATGCTCAGCAGAGGAGCATGAGGTGAGTGCGGCTCCTGCGTCACGGGTCTGTCCCCGCTGCAGCTGGAACCGCCGGTGTTGCTGCGACGTTCCCCGTGAGAGAGAGGGCGCCCGTGGGCGATGCATTCGGCCAGGTCATTCCTGCTGATCGAAGGGTTCTTAGTGTCAACGGCGTGTGCCGCCGACACCGCCTGACACAGTGCGGCGTACCCGGCCCCGTGGAGGCGCCCGTGGGCGAGGACGACGACGCGCCCCAGCGGGGCGCCGTCGTCGCCCCGGACCGCCAGGTCGGCCCCGAGGACAGGAGCGATGCCTGCCTGGTGACAGGCTCCGACGTGCTTGACGGCCCCGTACAACCCGTCCCGGTCGGTCAGGGCGAGTGCGGAGGACTTCTGGTCTGCTGCCAACTGCACCAGACGCTCCGGGGAAGTGGTGCCGTAATGGGCGGAGAATCCGGAATGGACGTGCAAGTGCGTGAAGGGCATGGACGTACTCGAGTGCTGGTTCTGCTGGCTCCTTGGTCAGGTCAGACGGGGATCACTCCCACTGGACGTAGAGCGCCCATTCGCCGTCGGGTCTGCGGAGGAGGTCGTAGAGGCGGAACTCGGTGCTGTCGCAGGACGCCTCTACTCGCCACAGTTCCTGGTCAATGGTGGTCAGGTCCCCGGCCTCACGCCACCACTTGCGGCGGCGGAAAAAGGCCTGGGGGACCCCTATGACTTCGTACTCGTAGGCACCCCACATGAAAGACCGCGGTTCACCGTCCGGGGCGACGGCCACCGAGATCGGCTGATCGATCATCGTCGGCATGATCGCGACCTCCCCACCCATCCACTCAATGATTCGAACATATGTTCGAGTGTATGGACGGGGTCGGACAGCGCAAGGGCCTCAGATGACCTAATTGCAGTAGAAGATGTCATCCAGGCCAACCAAGCCTCCACCCGCGCAAAAGCCCCCGCGGCGACTTGGTCACCACGGGGGCTTCAGAGAAGGGGTGGGCCCTGTGGGGCTCGAACCCACGACCCATGGATTATTGGGTCCGGACGCCACTGGTAGACCGCGCAGTCATCCTCACCTGGTTGTGGCTTGGCGCCGTTGGCATCTCCCCCACGGTTGAGGTTCGCCCCCAGCTTGCTGCGGCAAGCCTCAGCCTGCTGGAAGGCGAACAAAGGTCTGAGCAGGCCGGTCTCAATCCAGAGAGGCCAGCAGATCCGCGCAGGCGATCTCGCAGCGCCGGCACGCCTCCGCGCAGACCCGGCAATGCTCATGCATATCCACGTGCTTTTCGCACTCTTCGGCGCAGGACCGGCACGCCGTCCGGCACGTTTCGAGCGCGGCGCGGTTGACGTCGATGTTGTTGCCGGTCTGGCGGGAGAGCACCCTCCCGGTGGTCTCGCAGAGGTCGGCGCAGTCCAGGTTCAGACGGATGCACTGGGTCAGCTCCGCGACCATGTCCTCGGCCAGGCAGGCGTCGGCGCAGGCGGTGCAGGTCTGCGCGCACTCGAAGCAGGCCTCGATGCATTCGGCCAGTTTCTGGGTGTCGATGCCGCCGAGATCCTTCGGGTACGTCTCCAGCATCGAGCTCACGTGATGAGTCATGGTCTCGCTCTTTCTGTCGATCCGAACGGAGCGGGCTGGCAGGCACCAACCCGCTCCGTTGACCATAGACAGCGACCGGCAGGAGGCGGAAGGGCGAAGCCATGAAGAGTTCGTGAAGACGCGCGGGCCGGGACACCGCCCCTTTCACGCTTACTCGGCGGGCTGGAGCTCGCTTTCGACGAACCACTTGTGGTTGGTCATCTCCATGCCGTCCATCTCGACGTCGACCATGTACACGGTCTCCTCGGTCGAGCTCTCGATCGTCGCCTCGGCGCCGTTCATGCCGGGCATGTGATCGGCATTCAGCACGACCTCGGTGCCCTCCGGCAGCGGTGCCTCACCGGGGTTCTCCAGTTCCTCGTGCACGACCCACTTGTGGTCGACGACGGGCTCGCCACCATCTGTGGGCGTGTAGCTCACCGAGTAGGCCGTCGTGTCGAAGGCACCGGTGATCGTCGCCTCTGACCCCGCCATGCCGGGCATGTGGTCAGCGGTGAGAACCGCCGTCGAGTCGATCGGATAGGTGGGATCGGCTGCGGCCTCGATGCCCTCGGGCGGGGGCCCGCCCTCGGGATTGTGCCCGGCCATACCCCCGGAACCATGATCCATGCCCATGTCCATATTCGATGACTCGGACGATGTCGACGGCGCAGCCGCCGCCTCGGACGCCGTCTGCGAGGGCGCGGGTTGTGCGTCTTCCTCCTCCGCGGTGCCTCCGCAGGCGGTCAGCGCGAGCATGCTCGCCGCTGCGGTAGCGGCCATGCTGGTAGTCCAGATGGACTTCTTCATCTCGTCTCCTTCGTTGATGTTCCTTCAGGCGTGGATGGCCTGAAAGTGGCTCATCATGATCCAGGGTGTAGTTGGGGTCTGAACCCGCCGGTCTCGAGCAGCGATCTGGCGATGTAGT
>NZ_JAAOZS010000031.1:0-16624 GCF_011602805.1 Kocuria sp. JC486
GCGTCTGGCCATCGTGGTCTGGATCGGGCGGAAGTATCACCGGCAGCGAGCGCAGGACACGCTCGGCGGGTTGACGCCCATCGAGTTCGAAGCGAAACTAACCGAGCCGCTCACACTCGCGGCCTAAACCGAATCTGTCATCAGTTCGTTCCTCACGCCCACGCTCCTAAAGAGCAGGGAATACTTAGCCGGGGTATGTTGGGGCTCGGGCGAGTTGCTCCTGGCAGTCGTTCGGACAAGTTCCCCCCCCGATTGGAGGACCGCCATGTATTCGGGGCTGGTGTCTATGGCGTTGGTGGCTATGCTCGTCGTGGTGTTTCTCTATGCCCTGCACCGGCGCACTGCCGTTGCGGCTCGTCTGATCGTCTCTCTGCCCTTCCAATCCGGCTGGATCCCGCATGAGCACGCTCTCTCCCGGTTCCACGTCCGGTGGTACTTGGCTTCTCTGGTGTTTCTTGCCTTCGACGTCGAGATGTTGTTCATGTACCCATGGGCGGTGGTTGTGCTCGAGAAGGGCGCCTCCGCGGTGGCAGAGATGTTCCTGTTCCTGGGTGCCCTGCTCGTCGCCGTGCTGTGGGCGTGGAGGGAAGGAGCCTTCCGATGGGTCTGACCGACGCCCTGGCCAGGTATGCCCTTCGCGCTACCCATGTTCTCGTGGTCGAGGTGCCCGGCGAGTGGCGGACCCGTGTCGGATTGGAACAGCAGATGCTGCGCCGAGGCTGGCGCCCCGCCTGGACACCAGCAGACGCGGACGTGCTTGCCGTGTGCGGCATCCCGGGCCCCGCGCTGGCTGAGAACGTGGGTCAGCTTTGGGAGCAGATGCCCGGCCCGCGTGTGCGCGCCGACATCGGCTCTCTCTCCCACGTGAGCTCCGCCCTCGACGACGCTGCCACCTTGCTGCTCGACACCCCGCACCATCGGGCGGACGCCCAGAACCGACCAGAGAGACCTCAGCTCCCCGAGCCCCACGGCCAAAGTGACGACGACGGCATGGATCACGGCGGCCACGGCCATCACGGGGAGCACCAGAGCGCAGATCACAGCGACATGGGCCATGGTGGCCACGACGGCATGGACCACGGCGGGCATGGTGGGATCGACATGGCCCCGGAAGGGATCCCACTCGCGACAGGAGGTCAGGACCGCGACGGCCTCGAGATGGATGTTCTTCATCTGCCGTGGGGTCCTGTGCTGCCGTTCTGGCCGGCCGGCCTGGTATTACGTTGCGCGTTGCAGGGTGATGTCGTAGTCGAGGCGGGGGCGTCCGTCATTGACGATGCGCACCACCATGGGCCCGGCGAGGGACACCCCGCGCAAGCGCCGTGGGCTGCGGTGCGATGCGACAACGCCATGGCCTTGTTGGCACTGGCCGGGGCCGAGGACGTTGCCGTCCGTGCGCGCCGGGCTCGGGATGCGCTGCTCGACGGTAATGGGGATGCTGCACGAGACGCCGTCACACGGCTGCACCGGGCAGTGCGGCGGTCCCGGTTGCTGCGCTGGTCTTTGCGAGGCGTGCTGCCGCTCACGGCGTCCGACCTGGAAGATCACGGCCTGCCAATGTCCTGCCTCGGGGACGCCCACGACCGCCTGGTGTCGCTCGTAGAGCGGGTGCGGGCCCAGGTGCATGACCGTGGCCCGATGAATCCGTCCGGGACAGGTGCGGTGGTCTGGGACGAGCTCCCGCACTTGATGACGGGACTGGAGCTGGCGACTGTGCGCTTGGCGGTGGCCAGTCTTGACCTGGACCCGCTCCCGGGTGCCCGGGAGGTGGCCCGTGCCTGAGGCCGTGGTGATGACCGTGCCCGGTTACTGGGCTGTCCTGGCAGCTGTGCTGCTGGGCGGTCTGGCCGTGTTTGCGGCTGCCCTGGACGCTGGTCTGTCCGACCGGGCGCAGGGCCTCGGCGGTGGCTGGGGGGCGCCTTTGGCCGGCACCGCCCGACTGCTGCGCCAGCGGCGGCGCACCACAGTGGCCGCTGACGCCGTGCTGTGGCGGGTTGGGAACGCTGGGATGCTGATGGGTGCGCTGCTGATGGTGGCTGTGGTGCCCCTGGGATGGTGGGCCCTGGCAGATCTCGATGTGGGCGTGGTGTGGTTCAACGCGGTCGACGTCATGGTCTGGGCACTGGTGTGGTTAGCGGGCTGGGGAGCGAATTCGACCCACAGCCTGGTGGGCGGCTACCGGTTCCTGGCCCACGGGCTGGCCTACGAGCTGCCGCTGATGTTCGCCCTGGTGGCCCCGGCGATCGCGGCCGGTAGCCTGAGCGTCGGGGACGTCGTCGCGGCCCAGGAGGGGCTGTGGTTCGTGGTGTGGATGCCGGTGGCGTTCGTGGTCTTTCTCGTGGGTGTCACGGGTTTTTCCGTGTGGGGGCCGTCCGCCCCGGCTCTGGGCGCTGACATCGCCGGCGGGGTGCTATCCGAGCTTTCGGGGGTGGACCGCCTCGTCTTCCTGGCCGGGCGCTATGCGTTCCTGGCCGCGGGTGCTGCGTTCTCAGTGCCGCTGTTCCTGGGCGGGGGCGCCGGCCCGGTGCTGCCGGGCTGGGCGTGGTCGCTGGTGAAGACCGCGGCGGTGCTGGGCGTGCTGGTGTGGTTGCGACGGAAGCTGCCCGCGCTCCGGCCGGACCGCTTCATGGAGATCGGGTGGGTGGTGATGTTGCCGGCCGCGCTCCTGCAGGACCTGGTCGTTGCTCTCATCGTCGTGGGGAAGGCCTGAGATCATGCTGATCGGTATCGCGTTCTGGGTGCTGGCCGTGGTGGCGGTGGCCGCCGGGGTGGCCGTGTTCGTGGTGGACTCGATGGCCCGGGCCACCTATGCCCTGGCACTGTCCTTCATTGCTGTAGGGGTGCAGATCCTGCTGCTGGGCCAGAGCTATCTGGGGGTCATCACGATCTTGATGATGGTGATGGAGATGGCGGTGATGGCCGTGTACATGGTGATGTTCATGGGCATGAACCCGGCGCTGATGCCCATGGACATGACGCACGGGAAGAAGACCGCCATCGGCGCCTCCGCCGGTGTCTTCGTGCTCCTGGCCGCCGGAGCGCTGTTGATCCCGTGGCCGGAACGACGCGGGGTCCCGCCCGAGGACGTCACCGCCGCCCTGGGTCTGGAGATCATGGGGGAGAAGATGCTGGTCATGGCGGTGATCGGCCCCGTCATGGTGGCCACGATCGTGGCCGGGGTGGTGTTGGCCGCCCACCGCAGCCGCTACGACCGGTTCGGCGACGACCTGCGCCGGCGCCCTGCGGACGATCCTCAGGCCGGGGGTGTGGGTCGATGACGCTCCAGACCGTGCTGGTCGTGGCCGCCGCGCTGTTCGCGGTGGGCCTCTACGGGGCGCTGTCCCAGCAGGTGGTGGTGATGGTGATGATGGGCCTGGAGCTAATGCTCAATGGGGTGCTGCTGGCCGCGGCCGGGTTCTGGTGGTTCTTGGCCCCGGACCCGTCCGGGCAGGTGCTGCTGTTGGTGGTGCTGGCGGCGATGACCGTAGAGATGGCTATGGGCTTTGCCGTGGCCACGCTGGTGCACCGTCGTCGGCGCACCGACATGACCGACATGGCTGAGGACCTCGCCCGATGACCGGGGGGCAGGCGGCCCTACTGGCGATGGTGGTGCTCCCCGCTGTGGTCGGCGCCGGACTGTCTTTATCCCGCCGGGCCGAGGCAGCATCGGCACCCATCGCGGTGGCTACTGCCGTGCTGACCACCGCCCTGGGGGTCGTGGCTGCCCTGGCACGCCCGACGCTGGCGGTCCCGTTCGTGGCGGGGGCCGAGTTCGCCCTGGAGGTCGACGCCCTCGCCGCGCTGATCGTACCGATGGTCACCACGGTGACCCTTCTGGTGCTGGTCTTTGCCGCCGGAAACATCCGGTCCTCCCGGGCGCGGTTCCACGGGTTGATGCTGGTCTTCGCCGCCGCGGCGCTGACTACCGCGGCGGCAGCGAGCCTGCCGGCGTTGCTGTTCGCCTGGGAGATCATGGGGGCGACCTCCTACGCCCTGATCGGCTTCTGGTGGCGGGAGCCCCACCGGGTTTCCGCGGGGCTGACCGCCTTTATCACCACCCGCACCGCCGACCTCGGCCTCTACGTGGCGGCGGGGGCGGCACTGGCCGGTGGGGCCGGCATGGCCCTGGCCGACCTGCCGGATGCCGCCGCCCCATGGCGGGATGTGCTCGCCGCCGGGATCTTGGTGGCGGCCTTGGGCAAGGCCGCGCAGTTACCGTTCTCTTTCTGGCTGTCCGGGGCGATGAACGGTCCCAGCCCGGTGAGCGCGCTGCTGCATTCGGCGGCGATGGTGGCGATGGGCGGCTACCTGCTGTTGCGCATGCAGCCGTTGCTGGCCGCGACCGGGTGGGCCGGTCCGGCGGCGGCCTGGATCGGGGTGGTCACCGCGGTACTGCTGGGGGCCGTGGCCTTGGCACAGCGGGAGCTCAAGCAACTGTTGGCCGCCTCCACGGTCGCCCAGATGGGTTTCGTGGTGCTGGCCGCCGGTGTGGGCGCCGTCAGTGGGGGCACGGCCCATCTGGTGGCCCACGCGGCGACCAAGGCGCTGTTGTTCCTGGCGGCCGGGGCGTGGCTGAGCGCATTGGGCACCGAGAAGCTCCATCGGCTGCGGGGGGTGGCCCGTCGCTGGCGGCTGGTGGGCGTCACCGCCACCGTCGGGGCGCTGGCCCTGGCCGGGATCGCCCCGCTGTCGCTGTGGGCGACCAAGGACGCTGTGCTGGCCGGGGCGCTGGAGGCCTCCCCGTGGCTCTATGCCGCCGGACTCCTGGCGGCAGCCCTGTCGGCGGCCTATGCGGGCAAGGCCCTGTGGACGGTCTGGCGACGCGGCGTGCCGGTGCAGGCGCAGCAGGGCGGCACCGGAAAGGTGGGGGTGCTGGAGCAGGCCCCGCTGGTGGTGCTCGCCGTCGGGGCGGCGGTGCTGGGTGTGCTGGCCCTGCCGCCGCTCGGCCCGGTGCTCGCTGAGGCGCTGGGCGGCCACGGCGGGGTGTCCCCGCTGGGGCTGCTGGTCTCGGCCGGGCTCGCCCTGGCCGTGCTGCTAGCCCTGCTGCACTGGCGTGCCCCCGAGCCGGGGTGGGCTCTGCACTGGCTGGGCCTGGAGGCCGCCGCGCACGCCGTGGTCGTCCGCCCCGCCTTCACCGTGGCACACGCCCTGGCGCGGTTCGACGACCATGTGCTCGACCGCGCCGTGCACGCCGTGGCCGGGGCCGTGCCCAGGATCGCCCGGGCAGCTGCACAGGTCGACGATCGGGTCCTCGACCCTGGGATCGAGACCACTGCGGCCGCCGCCGAGGCCACTGGGCGCGCCGCCGCCCAGATCGACGACGCCGGGATCGACGCCACCGTCGAGGGTGTGGCCGCCCGGATCCGCCGGCTCGGACAGCTGGCCCGTGCCCCGCAGACCGGGGCGATCCACCAGTACCTCTTCCAGGCCGTCGCGGTCCTCGCGATCGGCGTCGCCGCCTACTCCGTCTATGCCGTGATGGGATGAGCATGCTCAGTACGATCGTCTTCCTGCCCCTGGCGGCCGCCGCCGTCCTGGCCGCGGTCCCCGCGATCCGGCCCGCCGCCGCTCGCTGGATCTGGGTCACGGTGAGCGTGGCCGAACTGGTGCTCATCGGTGTGCTCTGGGCCAACTACGAGACGCCGGGGGCGAACGAGTTGGCGTTCGAAGAGCAGATGCCCTGGATCCCGGGGGTGGGCAGCAGCTATCACGTGGGCGTGGACGGTCTGTCGTTGCCGTTGCTGGCGATGACCGCGGTGGTCTTTTTGGCCTGCGCCGTCTACGCCTTCCGGGACAACGACCGGCCCCGGGCGCAGGCGGCCCTGTTCCTGTTCCTGCAGGGCGTGAGTCTGGGTGTGTTCGTGGCGGCCGATCTCATCCTGTTCTTCGTCTTCTTCGACCTCTCCATCGTGGGCATGTACTTCGTGATCGCCGGGTGGGGGCACGGCAGCTCCGCCCGTTCGGCCCTGAAATTCTTCCTCTACACGTTCCTGGGCTCCCTTTCCCTGCTGCTGGGTTTCATCGGGCTCTACGTGGCCTCCACCCCGCACACCTTTGACATCCCGGAGCTGGTCGCGGCCACCCCGCTGGACGGGAACCCGCTGGCCGGAGGCTTGGTGCTGGCAGCGATCCTGGTGGGTCTGGCCGTGAAGACCCCCACCGTGCCCTTCCACACCTGGTTGCCGCCCGCGCACACGGACGCCCCGGCCACCGGATCGGCGGTACTGGCCGCGGTGCTGCTGAAAATGGGGACCTACGGGTTCGTGCGCATCGCCATGCCGATGCTGCCGGAGGCCTGGCGGGCGTGGGCATGGGTGATCGTGGCCGTCGGTGTGGTCTCGGTGCTGTACGGGGCGTTCGTGGCTCTGGCCCAGACGAACCTCAAGCGCATGATCGCCTACACCTCGGTTAACCACATGGGCTACATCGTCCTCGCCCTCGGGGCCGTTGGGCTGGTGGTCGACGATGCCGCCCAGGCTCGTTCCGTGGCGGTGACCGGCGCGGTCACCCAGATGGTCAGCCACGGGCTGATCACCGCCGCGCTCTTCCTGCTGGCCGGGGTGATGCAGAAGAGGGCGGGCACCTACGACATGGGTTCCTACGGTGGGCTGGCCGGCCCGGCCCCGCGTTACGCGGCCCTGTTCGCGATCGGGGCCTTCGCATCCCTGGGCCTGCCGGGGTTCTCGGGGTTCATCGCGGAGTTCCAGATCTTCGCCGGCAGTGTGGCCGTCGCCCCAGTCACCGCGATCGCGCTGCTGGGCATCCTCGTCACCGCCGCTCTGTTCCTGCGGGCCCTGCAACGGGTCTTCACCGGACCCACGGAGGGTCGATCCGCCGGATTCGCCGACGTCCGCGCTGAAGAGCTGTGGTCGGTGGTCCCATTGCTGGGTCTATCGGTGCTCATCGGCGTGCTGCCCCGGGTGCTGCTCGATGTGCTCGGGCCGGCCTCGGCGGCGCTGGTCGGCCTGGTGGGGAGGTAGTTCGGTGGAGGCCGGGATGTCCGGGATGCAGATGCGGCCCGAGCTGCTGCTGCCAGAGATCATCGTCTTCGTCGGCGGTCTCGTGGTGCTCCTAGGGGGGTCCTTCCTGCCCCGGGATCGACAGTGGATCGCCCGAGTCCTCGCCGCCGCCGTCCTGCTGGGCGCTACAGGGGCCGCCACGCTTGCCATGGCCGGTTCGACACAGGCCGCGTTCAGTGGCACCTTCGCCGTGGACATCGCCACCAATGCCGCCCGGGTAATCGCCGCTTTCACGACCCTGCTGGTCCTGGGTGTGGCCGCCGGCGAGATCGGCGGCTCCGCCCGGGAGTCCGACACCTACGCGCTATTGCTGTTCGCGACCACCGGGGTCATGGTGCTCGCCGGGGCCACCGACCTGGTGGTGCTGATCGTCGGGTTCCTGCTGGCGAGCATCCCGCTCTACGGGATCGTTGGGCTGGGGGGTGGGGCCGCCGGGGCGGAGGCGGCCCTGAAGACCTACTTGCTGGGCGCGCTCTCCGGGATCCTGCTGATGCTCGGGGTCACCGTGCTCTACGCACTGGCCGGCAGCACAGACTATGCCGCGCTCCGGGAGGCGCTTCCCGCCGCACCGGGCGCAGCCGTGGGGGCCGGTGTGCTGGGTGTGCTTGCGGGCCTGCTCTTCAAGGCCGGCGGGGCGCCCCTACACTTCTGGGTGCCCGACGCCGCCCAGGGTGCCGGGGTCACCGCCGCTACCTTCCTCACCACTGTGCCCAAGGTCGGGGCGATGGTGGCCGTGTACCGGCTCGTGGCCATGCTGCCCGACGGCGACGGGACCTGGCTGCTCATCGCCGCGCTGCTGGCCACCGCCTCAATGTTGCTGGGCAACCTGGCCGCCTACTGGCAAGCCGACCCCCGCCGACTGCTGGGCTGGTCTACGGTCAGCCAGGTCGGCTTCCTGCTGGTGCCCGTGGCCGCCGCCGGGCGCAGTGACCTGGCCCTGCCCTCGCTGCTGTTCTACCTCGCCGCCTACGCGGTCACCAACGTCGCGGCCTTCGCTGTCACGGCCGCCCTGCCCCGGCATCGTGAACTTGGCTCATACCGGGGTCTGGCCCGGTCCCGACCGGGCCTGGCACTGGCGCTGCTTGTGGCGCTGCTGGGACTGGTAGGTACCCCACCGCTGGGGGTGTTCGTCGGCAAGCTCACCACGGCCTCGGCCGCCTGGGATGGTGGTTACACATGGCTGGCACTGATGGTGATGCTCAACAGCGCGCTCAGCCTGTTCTACTACCTGCGCTGGTTCGGCCCAGTCTTCGCCCACCCAGCCGAGGACTCCCCGGGCTTCCCGCCACGCGGCGGGACCGCCGCCTGGCCGGCGGCCACCGCCGGCGTCGCCGCCACCGTGAGCCTGGCCCTGGGTATCCTGGCCGGCCTCCTGTGGGCGGCGCTCGACGGTCCCTTGTTGCCGTAAACCAGATGACGGCCTGCTCCGGCGCCACCGAACCCGGAAAAATCACGCGCCCTCACCCTCACCCGGGGCTGGAATGGGCCACCGAGGTCAGGCCCGCGGGGCGGGTCCGCGCTCAGCGGCGTCGGGCCCGGGAGACCACGTTCACCAGCGCGCTCTGACCAGCGTCGGCTGGACCATCGGCCTTACCGCCCCGCGGGGTGAGCCGGGGCTTTCGCCAGGGGCGGCCTCGACGCCGCAGGACCCTTCCTCGACGTTCCTGACCGCGTGTCTGCCGAACTCGTTGCGCATCGCCGAGAGCATTCTCATGATCGAGTACGACCAGGTCCTTCGGGTACGTCTCCAGCATCGAGCTCACGTGATGAGACATGGTCTCGCTCCGTCTGCCGACCCGAACGGAGCGGGTTGGTAGGCCCCAACCCGCTCCGTTGACCGTAGACAGCGACCGGCGAGAAGCGGAAGGGCGAAGCCATGAAGAGTTCGTGAAGACGCGCGGGCCGGGACGCCGTCCCTCGCGCTTACTCGGCGGGCTGGAGCTCGCTCTCGACGAACCACTTGTGGTTGGTCATCTCCATGCCATCGATCGTGGTATCGACCATGTACACGGTCTCCTGCGTGGAGCTCTCGATCGTCGCCTCCGCGCCGTCCATGCCGGGCATGTGATCGGCATTCAGGACGACCTCGGTGCCCGCCGGAAGCGGCGCCTCACCGGGATCCTCCAGCTCCTCGTGCACGACCCACTTGTGGTCGACGACGGGCTCGCCGCCATCCGTGGGCGTGTAGCTCACCGAGTAGGCCGTCGTGTCGAAGGCACCGGTGATCGTGGCCTCCGATCCGGCCATGCCGGGCATGTGATCGGCGGTGAGGACCACCGTCGAGTCGACCGGGTAGGTGGGTTCGGGCGCGGTCTCGATGCCCTCGGGCGGGGGCCCACCCTCGGGGTTGTGCCCGGCCATACCCCCGGAGCCATGATCCATGCCCATGCCCATGTCCATGCCCGATGACTCGGACGGCGTGGCCGGCGCAGCCGCCGCCTCGGATGCCGTCTGCGTGGGTGCGGGTTGTGCCTCGTCCTGCTCGGCGGTGCCTCCGCAGGCGGTCAGCGCGAGCATGCTCGCGGCCGCGGCCGCGGTGGCGGTGATGCCGGTGGTCCAGCTGGACTTCTTCATCTCGTCTCCTTCATTGATGCTGCTTCGTTGCTGTTCCTTCAGGCGCGGATCGCCCGAAAGCCTCGGTGCCGGCCCGATGAGAACAGGCGGGCGAAGTGTTGAGGGCCATGGTGACGGGCCGGGTCAGGTCTGGTTCCTTGCCCATTCGGCCGCCCCTTCCGCGGTGAGGTCGAGGCCGCGCAGCGTCTGCGCGTTGAACGCGACCACCACCGTGGAGGCGCCCATGAGCAGCGCGCCGACGGCCATGGGCATGACGAACCCGATCGGGGCCAGCACGCCGGCTGCCAGCGGCACCGAGATCAGGTTGTAGCCGGCAGCCCACCACAGGTTCTGCACCATCTTGCGGTATGAGGCGCGTGAGAGCCGCACGACCGAGACCACCGCGCGCGGATCCTCGGAGGCGAGGATGATCCCGGCCGAGGCGATCGCGACATCGGTGCCGGCACCGATGGCGAGCCCGACATCGGCCTGGGCCAGAGCCGGAGCATCGTTCACACCGTCGCCGACCATCGCGACCCTCTTGCCCTGTTCCTGCAGCTGGCGGACCCGGGCGTTCTTCTCCTCGGGGCGGACCTGGGCCTCGATGCGGTCGATGCCCAGGTCGCGGCCGACGGCCTCGGCGACGTTGCGGGCATCGCCGGTCAGCATCGCGGTCTCGATCCCCAGCCGGTGCAGGGCTTCGATCGTCTCGCGGGCCGCGGGGCGGACCTCGTCGGCCAAGGCCAGGGCCCCGGCAACGCGGCCCTCGACGAGGACGTGCAGGACGATCCGCCCGTCCTGATCCCATGCATCGGTAGGCAGCGGCTGCGCGCCGGCCTGGCTGAGCAGCGCGGGGCCGCCGACGCGGATCTCGGTGCCCTCGACCGTGGCCGAGACGCCGACCGCGGTCGCGCTGTCGTGGCCGGTGGCCCGCGGCACGTCCAGGCCGCGGTCCTGTGCGGCGGTCACGATCGCCCGCGCCAGGGGGTGCTGGCTCTGCGCCTCGGTCGCGGCTGCCAGGGCCACGAGACGGTTCTCATCCATCCCCGCCGGGGCGTTCGGTGCCAGCGCCACGCCCAGCAGAGCGGGCTCACCGCGGGTGAGGGTGCCGGTCTTGTCGAACACGACGGTGTCGATGCTGCGCATCCCCTCGAGGGCCTGGCGGTCCGAGACGAGGATGCCCTGGCGGGCGGCCCGTCCGGTCGAGATCGAGACGACCAGCGGGATCGCAAGCCCCAGGGCGTGGGGACAGGCGATGACCAGGACGGTGACGACACGGACCAGCGCCATGCCGGGTGTGCCGAGGATCGCCCACACGACGGCAGTGATCGCGGCCGCGATGAGGGCGAACCAGAACAGCAGGTTCGCCGCCTTGTCCGCCAGGCGCTGGGCCCGGGTCGAGGAGGACTGCGCGTCCTCGACCAGACGCCGGATACCGGCCAGCGCCGTGTTCTCGCCGATCTCGGTGACCTCGAGCGTCAAGGGCCGATCGGTGGCCACAGTGCCGGCCACGACCCGGGCTCCCGCACCGCGCGTGACGGGCACCGACTCACCGGTGACCATGGACTCGTCGATATCGGCCTCGCCCTCGACCACTTCACCATCGGCGGGGATGCGCCCGCCCGGGCGCACGAGCACGCGGTCACCGACGGCAAGGTCCGAGGGCGCGACCGTGCGCGTCGAACCGTCAGGGTCAACCACCTCGGCCTCGTCGGGCAGCAGGGCCGCGAGCTCATCGAGCGCACTCGAGGTGCGGGCCAGCGACGCCATCTCGACCCAGTGGCCCAGCAGCATGATCACGACCAGCAGCGCCAGCTCCCACCAGAACTCCAGGTCCGGTGGCAGCAGCCCGAGGTGGCTGCCCCAGGATGCGAAGAACGCCACCGAGATGCCCAGGGCGATCAGGGTCATCATGCCGGGCTTGCGCTGCCGAAGCTCGTCGACCGCGCCCGTCAGGAACGGACGCCCGCCCCAGACGTAGAGCACGGTGCCGAGGATCACGGGGACCCAGGTGATCAGGGCGTTGTCCGGCAGCCGGTAGCCCAGCAGGTGCGCGAAGCTGCCGCTGAGCAGGATCGTGGGGATCGAGATGATTAGGGAGATCCAGAACAGGCGACGGAACATGGCCACATGGTCATGCCCGCCATGACCTCCGTGGTCGCCGTGTCCCTGGTGGCCCGAGTGCTCGTCCTGGGAATCATGGGGGTGTTCGGGGGTGGGGGCCTCGTGCAAGGGCGAGGTCCCACCCTGGTGGTGGGGATGTGGATCCGTCATCGTTGCCTCCTTCATCCCAACAATACCCCCCGGGGGTATGTTTGGCGAGGGGTTTCCCGGGAAGCTGTAATGCTTCCTATCCCCGCTCCGGCCAGCAGGGCGGGCAGGTAGTGGATGGCGGTCAACCCGATCAGAGCCAACTCCCGTGCTGCGTCGATGCCGCTCAGCCGCTTCCGCGATATGGCCGCGCCTTCGGCGCTCACCACCGGGCCAGCCCCCTGATGCGCAGAGGCCTCGCTCATGATCGTCTCCCTGATGTTGTCTTGTTGCGTCGGGCCCACCCTGCGGGTGTCAACCCTGGTCAGCTCGCAGTGCCGGTTATCACAACAGCTGCTGGGTGATCGCTCCCCCGTCCACCGTGCGCAGCACCTGGTTGTCTGCCATTAACAGCGCTTCCACGTCCCCGTCATCGGTGCGGCTGGCGCCCAGGGCGGTGACCTCCCCGATAGGTTCTTGGCTGGAGGTCCAGCTCGCCCCGGCATCGGTGCTGGTCAGCAGGCGCCCGTCGATCCCGGCGGCGACGATGGTGCGGTCATCGGCCCAGGCCACCAACGAGGCCAGCTGGGGGGTGTTCAAGGGGGACCAGCTGGCGCCGTCGTCGGTGGAGCGCAGCACGCCGTTTTCCGTGGTGGCCAGCACCACGCCCGATTCCGGGGACACGGCCAGGGAGGCCGGGGCGGAGGGGATGGAGCGCGTCTGCCAGGTGCGCCCGTCGGGGCTGAACCGAAGCTGCCCGTCGAAGACGACGATCCCGGCGGGGCCGGCAGCCAGGGCGTGGAAATCCGATTCCCCGCCGCGAGAGAGCACGCTCCAGCTCTGCCCGCCGTCGGTGGACTCGGCCAGCCCCAATGGCTCGGGTAGGTCCACACCCGGGCCGGGGTGGCCTGAGGCCAGGTAGCGGCCGTCGGCGGCGATGGTGAAGCCCATCAGATCCACGATGGGCCCGGCCCTGGTCAGGTCCCCGTCCTCGAGACGGTAGAGGCCTTCGTGGGTGGCCAGCAGCACGACCCCGTCGTCCGGGGCGCGCGTGATGGCATGAACATGGGTGATCGCCGTGGCCCCGCCGGCGCCCTCACCGGAGGGGGCTGATGTGGAGGTGTCCGGCTGCGGGGAGCAGGCTGCGACCGCCAGCCCGGTTCCTGTGACCAGGCCTAAGCTGAGGAGAGCCCGTCGGGGCATCAGGGTCATTAGCGATACCTCATCTCGATCATCATTCCGGCCTCGCCGTGGTAGAGGTTGTGGCAGTGGACCATCCAATTCCCGGGGTTGTCGGCTTGCAGTTGCAGGGCCAGGGATTGCATCGGGGCGAGCATGACCGTGTCTTTGCGCAATCCGTTGGGCAGGGCGAAGGTGTGGCCGTGGACGTGCAGCGGGTGGGGCATCATGGTCTGGTTGGTCGCGTCCAGCTGGACGCGTTGGCCTTCTCGGATCATCAGTGGATCGTTCTTGCCGTAGGGGGCGCCGTTGAACCCCCACTGGTACGGGTCCATCTGTCCGGTCATCGCCATAGGCAGGGCCACGTCGATGTCTCGGGTTTCCAACCGGGCGGTCTCGGCCGGTTCCAGGTCGGCGCCGATCAAGGCCGGGCAACGCAGTTCCTTCGGGGTCACCGTCGGGGCTGGGGCGGCGCCGGGGCCGGTGCGGATCAAGGCCAGGGCTTGGCCGTCCTTGCCCATGGGGGCGGCCACGAACGGGAAGACCCCGTCGGCCAGGGTGACGGTGGCGTCGTAGCGTTCACCCATCCCGATGGCCAGCGCGTCCGTCTCCTGCGGCTTCACGGGGAACCCGTCGGTGTGTGTCACCTCCATGCGGTGCCCGTCCAGAGCGACGGTGAAGATGGTGTCGGCGGCGGCGTTGATGATCCGCAGCCGCACCCGGTCCCCCGGTTTGGCGGCCAGCACATCCGGGGCCTCCGGCACCTTGCCGTTGATCAGGTAGTGCGGGTAGGTGACGTCCCCAGCGTCCTGGCCGTAGGGCGAGTCTCCACCGCCCATCATTGCTCCGTGATCCATACCGCCCATGGCCTCCGGGGAGCTCATGTCCATGTCCCCGTGGCCCATTCCGGCCATGCCTCCGTGGCCGGCCTCGTTCCCACTGGAGGAGGTGAGCATCTGGAGCACTTCCTCGGGAGTGCGTCCCGTGCCGTCGAGCCAGTCATCGAGCACGAGCACCCATTCGTGGTCATAGCGCCCTGGTTCTCTGGGGTCGTCGATGATCAGCGGGGCGTACAGAGCCCGGTCCAGTTGGACCCCGACGTGGGGGTGGTAGAAGTAGGTCCCCGGATCCGGTGCGGTGAAGTCGTAGGTGTAGGTGCTCCCGGCGGCGATCGGGTCCTGGGTCAGCCCTGGCACTCCGTCGGCGGCGGCTTCCAGGGCGATGCCATGCCAGTGCACGGTGGTCTCAGCCGGCAACTGGTTCTCAACGGTGATCCGCAGCCGATCCCCGGCCGTGGCCCGGATCAATGGTCCGGGGACCGTGTCACCGTAGGCCCACGTATCGACCGGCAGGCCTCCCAGGTCCAGGGTCGCCGGCTGTGCGACAAGCTTTTTCTCCACCAGGGCCCGGCCGGGACGTGACGGTGCCGCGGAGGAACCCATGGCAGGTGCACCCCCTGCCAGGACACCAGCACTGAGCAGGCCGAAGCCACCAGTCATCAACCGTCTGCGGGAAACCTGAGTCATGATTCCTTTCCGAGGCACAGCAGGGCACGAACGACGACCACCATTCTGGATCCGGGCGCGGGCACAATGACTGGGTTTTTCTTGAAGATTCAGCGAAGACTGCGGAGAGTCAGCGCTCTTGCGGTGACCCGGCCACAGCGTGGGGGCCACACTGGAGGCATGAACCCTGGCACCGATTCCGCGACCCTTCCGGGACGGGTGCTCGTGGTCGACGATGAGAAGCCCCTGGCGCAGATGATCGCGACCTATCTCGTCCGCGCCGGCTACACCGTGGGCCAGGCCCACACCGGTCCCGCCGCCCTTGAAGCAGCCCGAAGCCAGCACCCGGACGTGGTGGTCCTGGATCTGGGACTGCCAGGACTGGACGGGATCGAGGTGTGCCGCGCCCTTCGGTCCTTCTCCGAGTGCTATGTGCTCATGCTCACCGCCCGTGGGGACGAGGACGACAAGCTGGCCGGACTGGAGGTGGGGGCCGATGACTACATCACCAAACCCTTCAGCGTGCGCGAACTCGTCGCCCGGGTCCATGCCGTGCTGCGCCGCCCGCGCACCGTCGCCGTTCGAGAGGCACCACGGGTCTTCGGGGACCTGGCCATCGACCTCGCCGCCCACGAGGCCCGGGTGGCCGGAGACGCTGTCGCGTTGACGCGCACCGAGTTCGACCTCCTGGCAACCCTCTCGGCCGGCCCCGGGCGGGCCTACTCCCGCCGTCAGCTCATCGACATCGTGTGGGATCCGTCCTGGGTGGGCGACGAGCGGATCGTGGACGTGCACATCGGACATCTGCGCCGCAAGCTCATGGACGCACAACCCGATCTTGATTGCATCAGCACAGTCCGCGGTGTCGGTTACCGGATGGCAAGCCGATGAGCGGGCACCGCCCACGGGGGTTGGCCTCCCGGTTCTTCCTGGCTCAGGCCATCGTGGTGATCGCCAGTATCCTTGCCGCGGTCCTCGCCGCATCCTTGGCCGGCCCGGCGATCTTCCACGAACACCTGCTGCGCGCTGGGGCCGGACAGGGTGCCACCCAGCTGATGCATGTGGAACAGGCTTACCGCGACACCAACCTCTGGACCCTGGGGGTGGCCCTGGCCACTGCCCTGGTGTGCGCGCTGGGTGTCACGTGGTTGTTCACCCGCCGCCTCCAGCGCCCGATCGACGCGCTCGCCCAGGCGGCCCAGGCTATGGCCCGCGGTCGCTTTGACACCCGGGTCCCCGCGATGGGCGCCGGCGCGGAGGTGGATGCCCTGGCCGGGGCGTTCAACACCATGGCCGCCCAGTTGGAGCGCACCGAGGACACCCGCCGACGGATGCTCTCCGACCTGGCCCATGAGATGCGCACCCCCATCTCTGTGCTCACCGTGTACCTGGAGGCGCTTCAGGACGGGGTCGCGCACTGGGACGCGACCACCAGCGAGCTCATGGGGGATCAGCTGGCCCGACTCACCCGGTTGGTGGAGGACATCCACGACGTCTCCCGCGCGGAGGAGGGCCGCATCGTCCTGGAGCGCGCCGAACAACCCGTGGTCGAGCTGGTGCGCGCAGCCGCTGAGACCCACCGGGAGGCCTACGCCGCCGAAGGCGTGGCCCTGAACGTCGACGTCGGCGAGGCCGCCGGGGACATCTCGGCCGACCGGCAGCGCATGGGCCAGGTGCTGGGCAATCTGCTCTCCAACGCCCTGCGCCACACCCCACCCGGCGGACAGGTCACGCTCAGCGCCATCCGACAGGTCCCAGGGCGGGTGGCCATCCGTGTCGCCGACACCGGCGACGGCATCAGCCCCGAGCAGCTGCCCCACCTCTTCGAACGCTTCTACCGCGGCGACACCGCCCGCGACCGCGACCACGGTGGCTCCGGGATCGGGCTGACCATCTCCAAGGCCCTGACCGAAGCCCATGGCGGACGCCTCACCGCCGCCTCCCCCGGTGTCGGGCAGGGCGCGGTCTTCACCGTGGAACTACCCACCCATCATCGGACCGGGCCATCCCCGACTACGGAAATCGCACGATGACCCCCGCCTCTAGTTGTACTTCCCCGGCAGGTTGTGAACACGCGGGGTAGATGAAGGCCTCCGGGCAAGATGTGGGTTACCACAC
>NZ_JAAOZS010000032.1:0-16522 GCF_011602805.1 Kocuria sp. JC486
GAAGACCCGACCACGCCTTCGGCGCCGTCGTCAGTCGCTCTGGCGGCTTGACGAAAACCATAGAGGCACCCGGCGGGGCAGCAGCCCGCGCCCACCCGCGGGACCGATGGCCCGGTGCCCGTTCGACAGGACTACGTGCGCAACCCGATCTTCGATTCGATCATCGATGCGGCCGGGCAGGTCGGGGTGGAGTACAACCCCGACTACAACGCGGGGACCCTGGACGGGATCTCCCAGCAGCAGGTCAACGTCCGCGACGACCGCCGGTTCAACACGTGGATGGCGTTCCTCAAACCGATCCTGGACAACCCGTTGCTGACCGTCATCACCGGCGCCCACATTCAACGATTGGTGATCGAAGACGGCGCCGTGCGCGGTGTGCGCTACTCGCCCCTGGAGGACCCCGACGGCGTGGGTGAGGAGCTGCGGGCGGACGAGGTCATTCTGTGCGCGGGCGCCCTGGACACCCCCAAGATTCTGCTGCGCTCCGGTGTGGGCCCTGCTGAGCATCTCCGGGACGTCGGAATCACCGTCGAGGCGGACCTTCCCGTGGGGGAGAACCTGCACGACCACCTGTTGGCCCCGGTCATCGCCGAGACCACGGGGCGGGAGATCGAGCACCCGGAGACCGACTGGTCCGTGACCCAGACCCACCTGTTCTGGCGCTCGCGGCCTGACCTGTCCGAGCCCGACACCCAGCCCATTCACTTCTCCGTGCCGATGTACGACGACGGCATGGAGGGTCCCGCCAACGCCTTCACCTTGCACGCGGGTCTGGTCCGCCCCTACTCGCGGGGCACCGTGCGACTGACCGGCGCCAAGGTCTCCGACCCTGTCGAGCTGGATCCCAACATCTTCGAGGACCCACGGGACCTGCCCGCTCTGATGGCCTCCTTCCGGCAGGCGCGGGACATGGTTGCCGCGCCGGCGCTGGCGGAGGACTGGGGCGCCGTCGAGGTCTATCCGGGGGCCGAGGTCTCCGCGGGAGATGCAGAGGAGACCTACGTCAAGCGGTGGGTGACCACCTACCACCACCAGGTCGGAACGTGTCGGATGGGATCCGGGCCGGAAGCGGTGGTCTCCCCCGAGGACCTGCGGGTCCGCGGACTCGGCGGGGTGCGGGTGATCGATGCGTCGGTGATGCCCACCGTGCCCACGGGCAACACCAACGCACCCACGGCGATGATCGCGCTCAAAGGGGTCGCTGCGGTCTTGGGGATCGTATCGCCCGAGACTGCGCGCCCGGAAACGGGTGACCTGTGACGGTGCAGGTCTGACCCACCCCCGTGGGCGCGGCCCCGTCCGGTAGCGTGAACTGCGCCTCGGGCAGGTCGCGTCCACTTTCCGGTGAGCACTGCACGAGCGGTCCGTCGCCGAGCCCGGAAGGTCCAGAATGCGCGTGCTGATCGCCCCCGACAGCTTCAAGGGAACGTACACCGCGGTGGAAGTCGCCCGCGCCATCGCGGCCGGGGTACGCGAAGCGGGCGGCCAGCCGGTGGAACTGCCGGTCGCCGACGGCGGGGAGGGCACGATGTCGGCGGTGGCATCGACCACCGGTGCCACCCTCCATTCGGTCCAGGTGACCAATCCCTGGGGAGCGCCCGTGACGGCCGAGTACGCGATCACCCAGGACGGCACGGCCGTCGTCGAACTCGCCCAGGCCAGCGGGATCACCGTTCAACACGACGGCGCACGAGACGCCTTCACCGCGGACACCTACGGCACGGGGCAGGTCATCGTGGACGCGATCAAGCACGGGGCCCGGCGCATCCTGGTCTCGGCCGGTGGTTCCGCCACGAGCGACGGGGCCGAAGGCGCCATTCGGGCCATCGAGGAGGCCGGCGGGCTCACGGGCGTCCCGATCACCGTGCTCACGGACGTCACCACGCCCTTCGAACGCGCGGGAGAGGTGTTCGGACCCCAGAAGGGAGCGCATCCGGAAACTGTCGAACGGATCACCGCCAGACTCCGTGACCAGGCGGCGGCATTGCCACGTAATCCGCTGGGTGTTGCCCGCACGGGGGCCGCCGGTGGATTCTCCGGTGGCATGTGGGGCCGCTACGACGCCGAACTGGTCTCCGGTGCCGAATACGTCCTGGACTTCGTGGACTTCGACCACGCGGTGGCGCAGGCCGACGTCGTCGTGGTCGGAGAGGGCCGGTTGGACTCCCAGACGGGGGAGGGCAAGATCATCGACGCGATCCTGAACCGAGTCAACAGCGTGCGTCCGGGACTGCCCGTGGTCGCGGTCGTGGGATCCGTGGACGAGGACCTCGGCGCGTACCGCGAGAACTTTGCCGACGTGATCGTGGCGACTGATGCCGAGCGCATGCGGGCCGCCGGCCTGCGCATCGCGAGCCACTGAGGGATGGCACGCAATGCACTGACCTGGCTGTGGATGCTGTGCCTGGCCGGCGCCCTGACCCAGGGTGGACTGAACCTGCTGCGGCCCGTGACCAGTTACAAGCTGATCGCGCTGGGGGCCGGTCCGGTGACCATCGGTCTGGTGACGGCTGCCTACGCGCTGCTGCCGTTATTCGCGGCGGTGTGGTTGGGACGTGTGTCCGACCGCATGGCCTCCCTGCGGCTCATGTTGAGTGCGGGGGTTGCGGCCCTGACCCTGGGCGGCGTGGCCCTGGCCCTGGCCCCGAACATTGCGGTGGTCGCCGTTGCCAGCGCGCTGTTGGGCATGGGGCACCTGGCCTTCACCGTCGCCGGGCAAACCACGATCGCACGCACCGCGGCCAATGACGCCTTGGACGCCGGGTTCGGGTGGTTCACGGCCTCCTACTCCATGGGGCAGATGATCGGCCCGTTGCTGGGCGGCGCGCTCCTGGGGACGGCCTCCGTTGCGGTGGAGCCGGAGAGCATGGGGCGGGTGAATCTGGCGTTGTGGGTGGGTGCGCTGTTGGCCGCGGCGGCGCTGGGCCCGGTCGCCCTCAAGTTCGGTGGCGCGCCCTTGCGCGATGTCACCGCCTCCGCGGAGGAGGACGGCAGGCCGTCGGTGGCCCGCATCCTGGGCATGGGCGGTGTGGTGCCCTACATGGTGGCCTCCATGGGGCTGCTGGCCATGCTGGACATCCTCACGGCGTTCCTGCCCGTGGTGGCGGAACAGGCGGGCGTGGCGCCCGTCGTCGTCGGTGTCTTGCTGGCTATCCGTGGAGGGGCGTCGATCCTGTCGCGTGTGGTCCTGCCCTGGCTGTCCCGGCGCTTCCGGCGGACCGCCATGCTCAAGGCGAGCCTGGTCATCTCGGCCACCACCCTGGCCGTGCCGCCTTTGTTCATCCAGAACGAATGGCTCGCGGCGCTCTTCCTTGCCGCGGGCGGGTTCTTCCTTGGCCTGGGGCAGCCGCTGACCATGACCATGATCACGACGACGGTCCCGGACAGTTGGCGGGGTTCGGCCCTGGCCGTGCGCCTCATGGCCAACCGACTGGGTCAGGTCGGAATGCCAGTCCTGGCCGGCGCGGTGGCCGCACCGTTGGGTCCTGCGGCGGCGATCTGGATGACCTGCGCGGTCCTGGCGGGTTCCGGGGTGGAACGGATTGTGAGAGACCGGCCACAGTCAGGGGTCTGAGTCCCGGTCGCCTCGAACCCGCTGACCAGGGCATTTGGGTGCCGCCCAGAACGAATCCAGGGCGTTCACCGGTCCCGTCGATCGGAATCACCGAAGCATCCCACGATGTGTCCATAGGGCCCGAGCACACTTCAGTGCACGCCCACCGTTCGGGTGATGCACGGGGATGAACGATCCCGGTGTGCCACAGCACCCGCCCGGTGGGCTGCCAAGCCCCATATTGGAACCGACCCCCAGGAGTCACCGTGGCCGCCCTGACCCGCGCCGTACAGAACGCTCGCACGAGCACCCGATCCGAGTTGACGGGGAGGGTGGTGAAAGTACTCGGCCCGCACTGTGCTGCCCTGCTCGCCGAGCGCACCGGCAGCGGTGACACCTTGGACGAGGAAGTCGTGCTGCACGGACCCGAAGGTTGGACGCGGGACCTGTGTGCGGGACAGTCCGTGCACGCCGTCGGCGAGTGGGCGGAGATCGATTGGCGTGCCTGGAGCACTCGCGAGCGATCCCGGTTCCTGGGTGTTCCTGATCGGCTGCAGTTCCGGGTGAACACCGCCGATGTCCACGGCATCCCCGTCCCCCGGGCGGCCTGAGGCGCGCTCCGGTCCGGCCCGGTTTCAGGCGGGCCCGGCGGACCCCGCCGGGTAGTCCTGCACCGGCACCGCACCGTTGGCGATTCCCGTGATCGCGGGCTCCACGATGCGCCATCCCTGTTCCGCGGCGTCCCCGTGGACGGAGAAGGCCGGATTGCCGTCCAGCAGCCACCGCACGACGTTGCCGTAGGCGCCCAGCGTCTGAGTGCCCGTCGAGGAGGACAGGGACAGCCGCGTGAGACCACGGACGTCGAAGGGCCCACCGGCGTTGACTTCCATCGTGATCTCACCGTCCTGGAAACCCAGACGGAGGACGTTCGGAGCCCCCTCGCTGACGCCGTCGATGATCTGGGGCGCCGGTCGGAAACGCACGACGATCTCCTGTCTGGGAGAGCCGATGGCCTTCCCCGAACGCAACGTGACGGGCACGCCGTTCCATCGCCAGGTGTCGACCTCCACCGTGATCTGGCCGAAGGTCTCCGTGCGGCGGGACGGGTCCACGCCCTCCTCCGCGACGTAGTCCGGGAGGTCGCGACCGCCGACCGATCCGGCGGTGTATCGCCCGGCCACCACGGAGTCCTCGACCGCACCCGCCAAGTGGGTGTGGCGCAGGACGTGGCTGACCAACGCGGGGATTTCGTCGTCGTCCAGGGCCGCGGGCGGGCTCATCATCAGCACCCCCATCACCTGGAGCAGGTGTGACTGGAGCATGTCCCGGATCGCTCCGGTGCTGTCGTAGAACTCGGCCCGGCCTTCCAGCCCCAGGGTTTCGTCGAAGGTGATCTGGATGGACTCGACGTGCTCCCGGTTGAGTACAGGCTCCAGGATCCGGTTGGCCAGACGCAGTCCCACCATGTCCAGTACGGCGGGCATGCCCAGGAAATGATCGACGCGCAGGATCCGGTCCTCCGGGACGATGCGGGCGGCCGCCTTGTTGAGCGCTGCCGCACTCTCCTGGTCCGTCCCGATCGGCTTCTCCAGGGCGATCCACAAATCGTCCAGTCCCTCGATTTCCGAGAGCGTGCCCAGTGCTTTTTCGGTGACGGCCGGGGGCAACGCGTAGTACAGCACCACGCGGCCCTCGACGACGGCGAGCAGGTCCCGTAGGTCGGACAGATCGGTGGTGTCGCCCTGGACGTAACGAGTCTTGGCCAGCGTCCTCTCCACGGCCGGTCCGTGGGCCTCCACCGACTCGAACGCCTCGCGGACGGTTTCCGCCCAGTTCGGGTGTTCCCTTCGCGCCGTTCCCACGACCAGGACCTCTCGATCCGGTTCCAGCGTGAGCACTTGTCCGAGACCGGGCAGGAGCAAGCGTTCGGTCAGGTCGCCGCTGGCCCCGACGATCACCAAGGTGATCGGCCGGGCATGGTTGCGATGACGGGCGACGCCGTGCGAGGTGTCCATGAACAGGAGCCTACTTATCAATGCGGTAGGTACGCGTCATCCGCCCCTGGGCATCAGGCCGGGTCGCCCGCCGCGGCGCGCTGCATGACCGAGGCGTCCAGGCGGGTCATGGTCATCATGGCCTCGACGGCGCGTTTGGCGGCCGCGCGGTCCTCCAGCATGAACAACTCGTTGACCCCTGGCGGCACGATCTGCCAGCTCAGCCCGAACTTGTCCTTGCACCACCCGCAGGGAGCCTCGGACCCTTCACGGGTCAGCTCGGTGTAGTACCGATCCGCCTCCTCCTGCGAATCGCACTCGAGCACGACGGAAACGGCTTCGTCGACCGCGAAGTGCGGTCCGCCGTTGATGATCTGGATGTTCTGGTCGCCGATCCGGAAATCCACCACCAGGACCTGCCCCTCCGTGGTGTGCGGGTTGCCGCCGGGGTCGGTCATGACGTTCGTGATCTCGCAGTCCTCGAACACGGACGCGTAGTACTCGGCGGCCTCCAGACCGTTGTCGTCGAACCACAATGACGTCGCGGTTTTGCGTGCCATGGCTGCTGCTCCTATTCGGCGTCGTCGTGACTGGTGCTTCCGGGGAGTCCCGTCACGGTGGTCAGCAGGAACACGGAGTCCTCGTGCGCCGTGACGCCGTGGCGGTGATGGGTCAGGGCGGCGATCTGTCCTTGGGAGAGCTCGTCCGTCTCCTGGGCCGTGACGGCGAGCCTTCCCTCGAGGACCAGAATGCTCGCGGCCGGCGGGGAGTTGTGTTCGGCCAACTGGGTGCCCGCGGTCAGGGCCAGCAGCGTCTGCCGCAAGGGTCCGTCGTGGATCAGGAGGCGAGCTGCCCGACCGTTCTCGTTGGAGCGGGCCTCGGCCATCAATTCGCGTGCTGTGCTCTGAAACGTGTCCATGGCCACAGTCTTCCTCAGGTGGTGGGCCTCACGCATTCTGTGCCCGGGCGGGTGCGCGGGGAAACCCGCGCACCCGCCCGCAGCGGCCGTGTCAGTGGTACTGCGCAGGAATTTCCAGGAGCTGGAAGGAGGCCCCTTGAGGGTCGGCCACGGTGGCCAACCGCCCCCAGGGGGAGTCCACGGGCCCGTCCAGCAGGGCACCGCCCAGGGCGTCGACCTGGGCCAGGGACTCGTCCAGGTTCGCCACGCCGAAGTACACCCGCCAGTACGAGTCGACGTCGTCCGGCAGGAAACCGGCCGCGTCACACATTCCAGCCGCAGTGCGCTCGCCGGTGCCGTGCGTGACGTACCGGAAGTCGGCGTCTTCACCGGGCATCGCGTGAAGATCCCACTCAAGTGCGTCCCGGTAGAAGACCGACGCCGCGTCGAAGTCCTTGGTCATGGTCTCGAACCACACGGGTGCACCCAGGGTGGCGCAGATTTCCAGGCCGTCGAACGTGTCGGGCTGCCACAGACCCACGACGGCGCCCGCGGGGTCACTCAGAACCGCCATGCTCCCCAGGTCGCCGACGGGCATCGGCGGGAGGAGCAGCTGACCGCCGTGTTCCGTGACGGCTGCGCAACGGGCCTCGATGTCATCCGTGCGCAGGTACACCGTCCAGTTGGTGGGTGCCTGCGGCTTTTCGGTGGGTCCTTCGGGCCCGGAGAGCGAGGTCATGGCGCCCGCGACCGGGAGCCCGTCCCTGAGCACCACGCGGTAGCCGCCGAATTCGGGGTTGCCCTCCGGGAACTCCCACCCCAGCAGCTGCGAGTAGAACGCGATCGCGCCGCCCACGTCGTGCGTGGTCAAACCGATCCAGACCGGGCCGCCTTCGACGGCCACCGGTTTCTGCGCGGGCATGCGCACTCCTTCCGTCCTGACCGGGGCCGATCCCCGGCGAGTGAGGATCAGGATAGGGCCCAGGCACGGGTGGGCTCGGAGGAATCTCTGGAAAGATGTCGCCTGACCCGTAAGGAGTACCGTGAGCCTTCCTTCCTTGAACCTTCCCGCCCTGTCGCATCCCGACGGGTCACCCGTCCGGGTACTGGTCGTCGACGACGAACCCTCCCTGGCGGATCTGGTGGCCATGGGGTGCCGCATGGTCGGGTGGGAGACCCGCATCGAGCACGCCGGCCGCGCCGCCGTCGAACAGGCCAAGGAATTCGTGCCCGACGTCCTGGTCCTGGACTGGATGCTCCCCGAATACGACGGCCCGGAGGTGTTGGCCAAGATCCGTCGCACACAGCCGCACGTCCCCGCCCTGTTCCTGACGGCCAAGGACTCGGTCGAGGACCGGATCGCGGGCCTGTCGGCCGGGGGCGACGACTACGTCACCAAGCCGTTCTCCATCGAGGAGGTCCTGCTGCGTCTGCACCGCCTGGTGGAACGCTCCGGAGTGACCGCCCAGGAGGCCGACGAACTCGTCGTCGGGGACCTGGTGCTCAACGTCAGCACCCGGGAATGCACCCGCGGCGGGGAGCAGATCGAATTGACGGACACCCAGTTCCAGCTGCTGCGCTACCTCATGGAGAACCCCAGGGCCGTGCTCTCCAAGTCCCGGATCCTGGACGCCGTATGGGACTACGACTTCCAGGGGCAGGCCAACATCGTGGAGCTCTACATCTCTTACCTGCGCAAGAAGATCGACGCCGGGCGCGACCCCATGATTCACACGGTCCGGGGTGCCGGGTACGTGATCCGACCCGCGTGAACGGCACGTCCGCATGAGCCAGAGACTCCCGTTCCGCAGGACCTTGGCCTTCCGCACCGTTGCCGGTGTGGTCCTGTTGCTGGCGGCGGTGCTGACCGTCACCGGACTGGCCATCACGGCCACGGCCGAACGCACCCTCGACTCGCAGCTCGATGATTCGGTGCGGCAGGCCATGGCTCGCTCGGCTGCGTTCACCGGCGGGGACCCGGCGCTCGCGGAACAACCGGCCGCGGGCCCGTCGCCGGGCGCATCGCCGATGCCCACGCCGGGGAGCACAAGCACGGCCCAACCGGAGGAGTCGGGAGGGGACAGCGCTCATTGGGACCGCGATCCCCTGGAGACCCCGGGGCAACCGGTGGGCGTCGTGTCCGTCGTCGTGGAGAACGGCAAGGTCCAGCGGGCCACCTGTCTGAGCGACGAAGGCTCCGCCGAGGAGCTGTCCGATGCGGACGTCGAACTCTTGACCACCGCGGGAATCGTCAACGACGTGTCGGCCGCGACCCCGGAGGAGATTGAGCACGCCCCGCTGAAGGACATCGAACTCTCCAGAGGGAATTACCGCGTGGGGGTTGCGGGGCCACTTTCCCAGGCCGGAGCACCGGCCGCTCCCACGCAGGACACGGACTCCGGCACCGCTGAGTCACAGCGGTACGTGATCACCGGCCTGCCCTCTCAGCAGGTCGATCACACGCGGGACGTCCTGTTGGCCACCATCCTGGGCGGTTCGGCCGCAGCGCTCCTGGTGACCGCTCTGCTCGGATTCTGGTGGATCCGGCGATCACTGCGTCCGCTGGCCAAGGTGTCGGAATCCGCCGCCGACGTGGCCGCCCTGCCGCTGGAGTCGGGCGAAGTCCCGGTTCGGGACCACCTGGTCCGCGGTGACCTGGCACAGCCGGGTACGGAGATCGGCGACGTCGGGTATGCGCTGAACCTCCTGTTGACCAACATCGACGACGCACTGCAGCAACGCAACGCGTCGGAGGCCCAACTCCGCCAGTTCGTGGCGGACGCCTCCCACGAGCTCCGGACGCCGTTGGCCTCAGTGCGCGGCTACGCGGACATGCTGCGGTTGAGCGAACAGCTCTCTCCGCAGGGGCGGGCCTCCCTCGACCGTCTCCTGGCGCAGGCCCAGCGGATGGGTGGCCTGGTCGAGGACCTTCTGCTGCTCGCCCGGCTCGACGCGGGCCGGGCACCCGAGTGCAAGGAGGTGGACCTGGGGGAGATCGTGGCCGAAGCGGTCATGGACGCCAGCGCCGCCGGAGCCGATCACCGATGGGACCTGGACGTCCCGCCGGAACCAGTCACGGTTTCAGGGGATTCGCGGCAGCTGGCCCAGGTGGTGGCCAACCTCCTGTCCAATGCCCGCAAACACACTCCCGCGGGCACCCGGGTGACCGTCACCCTGGAGTCCGCCGGGCCCCAGGCGATCCTGCACGTCGACGACGACGGCCCCGGTGTGCCGGCGGAGTTGCAGGAGCACCTGTTCGACCGGTTCGCGCGGGGTGACCAGGCACGGACTCACGCACCGTCGGGTGATGAGACACGCGAGGGCACCGGTGAAGATTCGACCGATTCCGCAGTGGAAGGTTCTACGGGACTGGGCCTGGCGATCGTGCGGACCGTCGTGCAGGCCCACGGGGGCGAAGCCACGGTCATCTCGCCGCGGCCCGGTTCCCGTCGCGGGACCCGTTTCACGGTGCGGTTACCTCTCGCGTGACCTGACCAGGGAGGCCTCAGTTCACCTGGTCGACTTGACCGCCAGGACCGGCGCGTTGGCCTCGAGCAGCAACTGCTGTGCTGCGCTGCCCAGGAACAGCTTGCCCACGGGGCTGCGGTGCTTGATCCCGACGACGATCAGCGAGGCATCCACCTCACCGGCCACATCGAGCAGGTCACCCGTGGCGTCGCGGCCGCGGGGCTCGGGGAAGCGGTGGGCCACCGACACTCCCTCCAGCTCCGGGGTGTCCGGGTCCAACTGCTGACCGTCCAACTGGAAGATCACAGCGTCCTCGCCGCGGCGCTTGGCTTCGACAAGCCCTGCCGCCAGGGCGGCTTCACTCTCGGGGCTGTTGCTACGGGCGATGACGACGGTCATTGGTCCTCCATGGTCCGGGCTGGCAGTATGCTTCCCTGTGACCTGCATCATACTGGTGCGGCGGGGGTGATTTCCTCGCATCGTTCCGGTAGGTCCTCGCACCACTTCGCGGCCCTGTAACCCACGGATCACCCCAAGGACCATTGTGAGCCCATCCTCCACGAACAACGCTCCGGAGCATTCCGGGCACCCGCCCGCGGTCCGAGTGCCGGAGGCGGACGGCCCCGTGGCCGTCGGTGAACCGCGGACGTCTCAGACCCCGGAGCGCTCCGGGTTCATGGCGGGTCGCAGCGGCTTGGTGGTTCCCCTGGTCCTGGCCGGAATCAGCACGTATCTGGTGTACGGCATCGTGACGATGTCCGTCCCCGAGGACACGGAGTTCCCCGGCCCCCGGTTCTACCCGCTGCTGCTGGCGGTCGCGGGTTACGTGTTGGCGCTGCTGCTGGTTCTGGAGATTGTGCGCAAGCCGTCCCCGCCGGACGAGAGCAACAGCCTGGGTGTCTACCGCTTCCATTCGGACTGGACAGCACTGGCCTGGCTGGTCGGCGGGTTCCTGGTGTTCTCCGTGGGCCTGGAGTTCCTGGGGTGGATCATTGCCGCGGCGCTGCTGTTCTGGTGTGTGGCGCGCGGGGTTGGTAGTCGGCGTCCGCTGTTCGACATCTCCCTGGCCCTGGTGGTCTCGAGTTTGATCTATCTGGCCTTCGCCGTCGGCCTGGGGCTAAATCTTCCGTCCGGCTTGTTGGGAGGGCTCTGACATGGAATCACTGGGCATGTTGGCCGAAGGTTTCCAGGGCGCACTGACGCCCATGAACCTCCTGTGGGTGCTGGTCGGGTGTCTCCTGGGCACCGCGGTGGGTGTTCTGCCCGGGCTCGGTTCGTCCATGGCCGTGGCGCTGCTGCTGCCCATGACGTTCGCGCTGGATCCCACGGCGGCGTTCATCATGTTCGCCGGCGTCTACTTCGGCGGTCTCTTCGGCGACTCCACCATGGGCATCCTGATGAACACCCCGGGGCAGGGCTCTGCCATCGCCTCGACCTTCGAGGGGCACAAGATGGCCCTCAACGGGAGGGCCCCGCAGGCCTTGGCCACCGCGGCGATCGGTGCGTTCATCGGCGGCATGACGGCCTCGATCGTGGTGGTGTTCCTGGCCCCCAAGCTCGCCGAACTCTCCGCGCTGTTCGGCCCGCAGGAGTTCTTCGCCTTGGCCCTGTTCGCCTTCGTCGCCACGTCGTCGGTGGTGTCCGACTCCGCCATCAAGGGCCTGGCCTCCTTGGTCATCGGACTGGCCATCGCCACGATCGGTATCGACGCGATGTCGGGTGTGGAGCGCTTCACTCTGGGCGCGCCGCAGATCTTCGACGGGATCTCGCTGGTCACCGTGACCGTCGCGATCCTGGCGCTGGGCGAGGTGCTGCAGGTCGCGTCGCGGATCAAACGCGACCGCGACGGCAAGCAGGTCGATGCCTCCGGGCGCCCCTTCCTGAAGGCTCATGAGCTCAAGGAGGCCGCCCCGGCCTGGGCCCGTGGCACCGCGATCGGTCTGCCCTTCGGCGTCATTCCCGTCGGAGGATCGGAGGTGCCCACCTTCATGGCCTACGACGTCGAACGCCGCCTGGACCGCCGTCGGCACGACCCGCAGTTCGGCAAGGGCGCGATCCGTGGTCTGGCCGCGCCCGAAGCTGCGGGCAACGCGACCACCGGAACCGCCATGGGTGCGCTGCTGGCCCTCGGGTTGCCGGTGTCCTCGACCGCGGCGATCATGCTCGCGGCCTTCCAGCAGTACGGTCTACAGCCCGGTCCGTTGCTGTTCGAACGAGCGCCGGATCTGGTGTGGGCGTTGCTGGCCAGCTTCTTCGTGGCCATGGTCGTCCTGCTGATCCTCAACCTGCCGTTCGCCCCGCTGTGGTCCAAGCTGCTGCTGATCCCCAAGCCGTACCTCTACGCGGGAATCACCGTGTTCTGTGGTTTGGGCGTCTACGCGACCTCGGGCCGGATCTTCGACCTGCTCCTGCTTCTGGGCCTGTCCCTGCTCGGCTTCCTCATGCGCCGCTACGACGTGCCGTTGGCACCGCTCATGATCGGCATGGTCCTGGGGCCGCTGGCCGAGTCCAGCCTGCGCGATGCGCTGCTGAGTTCGGGCGGTGACTGGTCCGTTCTGGTGACCGGATCCATCCCGCTGGTGCTGTACGGCGTGCTGCTGATCATCATCGCCCTGACCGTCCGGTCCAAGGTGGTCAACCGCACCGCGCGGGACGTCTGACACAGCGGTCGACGTCGCGCGTTGCTCGCGTCCCCGGCTGATGGCGGTGCGAGGTCCTCAGTCAACGGTCGAGGTGGCGGTGGAGGGTGCTCCTTGTGTTGCGGCGCCGGAGGTGACCGTGAGCGTGCCTGCCAGGCCGAGCGCCCATTGCCGGGCAGGCCTTGGGGCCCGCGGTGACAGTGAAGTCGCCCTGTGCAGGAGACAACCACCGAGCACCATGTCGGCCAGGGCATCAGCCTGGGGCTGGTCCGCTCCCGCCAGCTCTCCGCGTGTGACCGCGCGGTCGATGATCTCGGCGAGGACGTCACGGGTGGGTTGCAGCAGAACCTCGTCCAACACCCCGAGCAGTTCGGGGTCGTGCTGAGCCTCGGCGAGCAGCCCGAGGATGACCGGGCCGACCTGTGCCATCAGCTCCTGCAAGCACTCGATCTCGGCCGTCAGATCGCCGACCAGGGACCCGGTGTCCCCCAGGTCACTCCCGTCGTCGTCGTTGACGGGGGAGAAGGTCCGTGCGGCGGCGAGCACCAGGTCTCGTTTGCTCGGCCACCTGCGGTAGAGGCTGGCGGTCGAGGCGCCCACGTGCTTGGCAATGGCCGCCATGGACACGGCACGGTAGCCGTGGGTGGAGATCAGTTCGACGGTGGCCTGGAGGAAACGGGCCTCCAGGGTTGTGTCCACGGGTCTGCCCATGGGGCGGCCGCTCATGCTTGTGTGTCTTCCAGCTGGGTCAGCATCTCGCGCAGGCCGTTGTCGAGGCTTCGGTAGGTGACGCCGAGCTCGTCCTGGGTGCGCGTGGTGGCCAGGTGAAGGGGGTGACCGATGTTGTCGCGCGCGTAGTCCCGGGTCAGCCCGATGAGTGGCGCGATGAGGACAGCAAGGGGCTTCGGCAGGGCGCGGGTGGCCACGAGGCCCGGCCGCGCCGCGTGTGGTCGGAGCAGCCGTCCGACGCGCACCAGGTCGCTGGCTTCTGCAGCTACCAGGTATCGGCCGTGGGCGGTGGGGGTGTAGGCGGCGGCCAGGTGCGCGGCAGCGATGTCACGGACGTCGACGAACGTCATGGCCAGGTTCGGCACCCCGAATCGGCCGCGGCCATCGGTGAGTTGTCCCACGATGGTGAAGCTGTCGCTCGTGGGCTTGTCGTTGAGGGAGGGGCCCAACACCAGGGCGGGATTGACGGTGACCAGGTCCCACCGGCCCTGCCCCTCGGCGAGGTCCCAGGCGGTCTTCTCCGCCATCGTCTTGGAGTACGAGTAGGGCTCGTGGGTGAGGCTGGACGTCGTGTTCCAGCAGGATTCGTCCAGCTTGCCGTCGGTGGTGGACAGTTCGGCGGCGTCGCCATACATCGCGGCGACCGAACTCGTGAGGACCACGCGACGCACGCTTGGGGTGCGGTTGGCCGTGGTGAGGACGTTCGTCGTTCCCCGGACGGCCGGATCGACGAGATCCCGCTGGGCGTCCTTGACGTCCCGCACGAACGGGGAGGCGGTGTGGAAAACCACCCGGGTGTCCTGCATGGCCCGGTCGAAGGAGCCCTCGGTCAGTAGGTCTGCATCGAAGAAACGGATCTGCCCGGGGGACTGATCGGCAATAGCGGTCAAATGCGCCAGTCGCGCGGAATCGGAGGAATCGCGCACTGTGGCATGAACCGTCACGCCTGCCTCGAGCAATGACTTGATGATCCATCCGGCAACGTATCCGGTTGCGCCGGTGACAAGGGCGGGGGCGGTGGTGTCGACGTGGTGGTTCACGGCTTCTCTTTCATCGGGTGTGAACCAGACTGCCTCCCAATAGAAAAGAAATCAAGTCGTTTCATAAGTGATAGAGTCGGCGCAGGAGCGGGATCAGTTGCCCACCCGCCGCGATTCCGATCGATCGGAGAGTGTCATGGACACATCAGCCAACCGCCGCATCATCCTGCTGGGTGCCACCGGATACACCGGAGGCCTGGTCGCCCAGGAGTTGGTCGACCAGGGCGCTCGACCGGTGCTCGCCGGCCGTGATGCAGGTCGACTGCAGGACCTTGCAACCCAACTGGGCGGCCTGGAGACCGCAGTGGCCGACGCGGGTGATCCGGACAGCCTCCAGCCCCTCATGGGCCCCGGGGACGTGGTCATCTCCACGGTGGGTCCCTTCGAGCGGTTCGGGCACCACGTGGCGGAGACCGCGGCACGTGCGGGCAGCCACTACCTGGATTCGACCGGCGAGGTCGGCTTCGTCCAAGGCCTGGTGGACAACCTGGACGGCACGGCCAAGGCATCGGGCTCAACCATGCTCCCGGCCTTCGGCTTCGACTACGTCCCGGGGCTGCTCGCCGGTGCGCTCGCGGCCCGAGACGCCGGTCCCGAGATCGACACCCTGCGTATCGGCTACTTCCACATCGGGCCCATGAACCCCCTGGTGGACCTGAGCGCGGGGACGCGGCAAACTCTGCTCGACGCCGGCGGAACACGCATGCCCATGTGGCGCAACGGCACCTCGGTTCAGGTGCGCCCCGGGTCGGCCAGTGCAACGTTCACGGTGGCCGGGCAGCGGCGGAGAGCCGTCAGGCTGAGTGGAACCGAGGTCGTTTTCCTACCTCGTGGTGTTCCCGGTCTGCGCACCGTGGACGTCTACAACGGATGGTTCCCCGCTCGCCCGGCCCAGGCGTTGATGGCCGCATCCGGTGTGACGGCCAAGCTCCCGCGAGTGCCCGGGGCTCTTGCCGACAAGGTGAAGGGTCGGATCGTCGGCCACGGCGGGCCCGATGCGCAGCGGCGTGAGCGCCAACGCATGGGCGTTGTGGCAGTGGCCCTCGCGTCCGACGGCACCGAGCTGGCCGAGGTGCACCTGGAAGGCCCCAACACCTACACCCTCACGGGGCGCCTGTTGGCTTGGGGTGCGCGGGAACTCGCGGCCGACACCTTCCCCCACGGCGTGTGGAGCCCCGTGGAGGCCTTCGGGCTGCAGCGGCTCAGCGACGGTGCAGCGCAGCTCGGACTGACCCGTGTGGATCACTGACGACTCCCAGCAGGTGGGCCGTTGACTACGCCGCGCGCGTGGGCCGCTGCGCCGCTTACTCTGCCGCCTCCAGTCGATAGCCCACGCCGCGGACCGTTTTGAGGCAGTTCTTGGTGTCGTGCTCGGCCAGTTTGGTTCGCAGCCCGGACACGGCCTGATCGACCACGTTGGACTCGAGTTGCTCGGCCGGATCCCAGACGGATTCGAGCAGCTGGTCCCGCGTCAACGTCCGGCCCGCGTTGCGCACCAGGACCGTGAGGAGCCTGAACTGGACCGGCGTCAGGTCGAGTTCCCGGTCGTGGGCCAGGGCCCGATGCCCCATGAGGTCCACTCGCAGGGGCCCGTTGCTGAGTTCATCGGGTTCCCACGTTGCCGGCCGCCGCGTCAGTGCTCGCAGACGTGCGCGCATCTCCACCACGCTCACGGGGGTGGGGACGACGTCGTCGGCACCGGCTTCCAGCGTCTTGGCCACGGCTTCGCCGTCGGCCTCGTGCGCCAGGACGAACACGGGGGTGTGAATTCCGTCCGCGCGCAGGGTTCGGGTGACCAGGGTGTCGTAGGTGCCTGCAGCCTCGACCGTGATCACGACGGCGTCGGGTTGGAGGTCCACGCAGGACCAGGAGAGTTCCGAGGGGCGTTCGATCCGCTGCACGGTGTCCGCGGCATCGGCCCATTCTGGCGTCGTCGATCGGCTGGCACCCGCGGAAGTCAGGTCCACAGTGAAAACTCGCATGAAAAAAATATCGACGGACTTCCTGTGCCGAGCCTGTGGCGGTTGCTTGCCCTGCCTGAGCACTTCTCCACACCTCTGACCAAGGCGCACGGCGGTGGAAAGGGCCCACACGTTCGGCCGGGCTGATGACGACGGCGTTCCGGGGGGGTGCCTCTATGGTTTCCGTCAAGCGGCCAGGGCCACCGGTGACGGGGTCTGAGACTCGGTGGGGTCTTG
>NZ_JAAOZS010000033.1:0-15855 GCF_011602805.1 Kocuria sp. JC486
CCACAGACCCCACACCGGCATCGGCGGCCAAACACCCTCACAACGCGTTCACAACGTCACGGGGAAGTACACCTAGCGGCCCCAGCCCACGTGGGCCAGGGCCTGTTCGACCAAGCGGCCCCGGCCACCCGTGAATTCCGCCTGGACGTCCGCTCCGAGGACTTCCTCCGGGGTCAGCCAGGACAGCTGGAGGGCGTCGGCGCGCGGGGAACATTCGCCGCGGACCGCAACCACGTAGTTCAGGGCGACCGCGTGTTGACGGTCGTCCGTGTACCCGGTTTCGGAGGGGTGCGGGAAGTATTCGGTCACGGAGAACGGCACCGTGGAGGCCGGGAGCTGGGGCATGGCCAGCGGACCCAGGTCCTTCTCCAGGTGCCGCAGGAGCGCGGCCCGAATGGTCTCCCGGTACAGCACCCGGCCGGAGACCAGGCTGCGCTCCAACTCGCCCGTCTCATTGGGCTGGAGCAACAACCCCACGTCGGTCACGCACCCCAACGGGTCCAGCTGCACCGGCACGGCCTGGACGTAGACCATCGGTAGACGACGCCGGGCCTCGCGGAGGTCGTCCTCGTCGAGCCAGCCTGGGTTGGGATCCGGGGTGCGTACTGAACTCATGGTTGTTTTCTACCTCATGCGCGCAGTGGTGGGGAGGGCAAGGGCCGCGTTCAGCGGTCAGCGCACGCTCGTCAGACGATCGGATCCAGCCGCGCCGCCGCCTCCAACGTGGTCCAGGCCTGGATCTGGGTGCCCAGTTCCACGGTCTTCCCGGCCGGCTGCGCCTCGTTGGCGTGCTTGAGCGGGTCGGGGGAGAAGATCACCTGCATGCGCTCCGGATCGGGCCTCGCCTGCGGATCGTTGAAGTCCAACTGCGGGTCGAACTCCCTGCGGCCTTCCCACAGAGCATCGGCGGTGTCCAGGACCAGACGTCGCGCCGTCCGGCGGGTGTTTTCGTCCAGGGCCGGGGACTCAGCGGCCTCCGCGAGGTAGCGGGCCAGGATGCCCGTGAACAGTCCGGCGTCACCCGAACCGTGGGTGCGCAGGACACGACGATCGCCCGCGTCCCTGCCGAACTCCCGATCGGCACCCGCCACGATCTCGGCGCCGAAGGCCGCCCACTCGGCACCTTCCTCGCCCTCGGAGCCTTCCGCGAGCTCCACGGCCGCCCCGAGCGCGGGTCCCGAGTTGTAGCTGTAGACCGCCTTCTCCAGCTTGGTGCCGGGCTTCCCGTCGTCGGTGGTGATGATGTTGAGACCGTCGTGGAACACGCACTTCTCCGGGTCCCAGAGCTTCTCCCGCAACCAGGTCAACAGGTTCGCCGACTCCTGGGGCGCACTGGTACGGCAGGCGATCAACGCCGCCGGGCCCGTGGTCGCGGTGTTCTTGTACTTGCGCTCGCGGGTCCAGAACATGCCGCCGTCCAGGTCGGTGGTGTGGGCGGCCCGAATGTCCTTGAGCAGGCGCGCACCCGCCGTCGTGACCCGCTTGGTGTCACCGCCCACGGACTCTTCCAAGTCCCGTAGCTGCCCCAGTGCCAGCATGAGCCAGGACATGTCGTCGTAGTAGTTGTTGAACACCACGCGTCCACCGCTGCGCAGAGTGACCGCCCGCAGGAGTTGGTGTGCTCGCTTGCGGGTGGCTTCCGAGTCCTGGCCGGTCTCCTCCTGCCGGTGAGCGGCGTCGACCAGGGCGTCCAGCAGATGCGCCTGCCACCAGTAGTGCCACGCGTTGGAGAACTGCGTGGGGTGGGGAAAGGCCACGGACCCGATCCAGGTTCCGGGGATGCCGAACAGCCGCCGACCGAACAGTTGCTGGACCGTTCGCGCGGCCAGCGCGGCCCGGACCCGGCGGTCGGTGGCTGCGTGGGGAACGAAGGATTCGGCGGCGTCCTGGCTCATGGGTCTCCTCGGCTGAGCGCGTGCTGAAAGCTCCGGTACCGCCGGTCTCCTGGATCCGGTGGCGGATCAGAGCGGCGACGGTCCCGGCGAGATCAGCGTAATCAGCCGACGGCGGCTGGTGAACTCGAGGTGCTCTCCCGTGACGGGGTGGACCACGGACAGGGTGCGGGCCAGCAGCTGCAAGGGGCGGGAGGTGTCGCCGGCGTCCCGTTCGACGACGACCGGGTACAGCGGATCCCAGCGGATCGGCATCCCGAGCGCGTTGAGGTGGACGCGTAGTTGATGGGTCTGGCCCGTTGTGGGGGTCAGGCGCAGCGCCGCCCAGGCGCCGTCGTCGTCCGTCCACGGGTCGGGCAGCAGCGGCTCGATGCCGGTCACCGCGTTGGCCGGGCCCTCGACCTCCCTGGCCTGGAGCACGCCCCGGTCCTTGACGATCCGGCTGGATCGGGAGCCGGGCAGGCCGTGCAGCGAGGTCCATCCGGGCGGAAGCCCGACGACCGCCTCGTAAGTCTTGGCCGTCCGTCGGTCCTGGAACTGACGCTGCATGGCGCCCCGAACACCCGGGTCCCGGGTGAACAGAAGTACCCCCGCCGTGTCCCGGTCCAGGCGGTGGGCAGGAGCCAGAGAGTGTTCGCCGCGGGTGCGGCGCAGGACCGTGAGCGCCGTCTGGGTCACGAAGGCTCCGCGCGGTGTGGTGGGGAGCCCGTGCGGCTTGTCGACGGCCAACAACCACTCGTCCTCGTGGAGCACCGGGAGGTCCTTGGGGAGCTCCGGCTCCTGGGGCAGCGGCCGGTGGTACCAGACGGAGCGACCCGCACAGGGGTCCTCGGCGTGCACTGGAGAGCCGTCCCCGAACACGATGCCCCCGGTCCGCAACAGTTCCTCCAGATGGACCTCGGAGCCGGGGAACCGGGCCTCCAAGTGATCCACCACGGATTCGGAGGAATCGGCTAGTCGCACCCGAACCGCGTCCACACCGGCGCGCGGCGGCAACGGGGACTGCGGAGGGCGACGGCGGGGCACGGCTCGATCCTGCCAGATCTCCAGTGGACGGGGTTGGAGAGAGGCAAAGATGCGCGGACGCCTCCACTCGGGCATCCTGGACGCGAGGCCCGGACGGCGGTGCCCGGAATCCTTCGGAAGGGCAGGCAACGAATGTCAAAGGCACCCAGCGGTCGGTCCCAGACGGTCGAGCAGGTCGTGCTGCTGGACGCTGCGCACCACCCGATCGGTACGGCACCCAAGGCCACCGTGCACACGACCGAGACCCCGCTGCACCTCGCCTTCTCCTGCTGGATCCTGGACGACGACGGCCGCGTCCTGCTCACCCGCCGCGCCCTGGGCAAGAAGACCTGGCCCGGGGTCTGGACCAACTCGTTCTGCGGCCACCCTGCACCCGGTGAGGCCTTCCCGGAGGCGATCACCCGCCGGGCCGCGCAGGAACTGGGCATGCGGATCACCGAGCTGACGGAAGTCCTGCCGGAGTTCTCCTACCGTGCCGTGGACGCCTCGGGCATCGTGGAGAACGAGTTCTGCCCCGTCTGGATCGCACGAGCTGCGTCGTCCCCCGAGCCGCAGCCCTCGGAGATCGCGGAGATCACCTGGTCCGACGCCGGGGACCTGCTCACGGCGGCCCGTGGCCTGCCGCGGGTGTTCAGCCCCTGGTTGGTGGAGGAGATCGCAGAGCCCCGACTCCAGACGGCGCTCGGAATCACCGGAGGCTGACCGCCGCAGCACGCCTCCAACGAGCAGCCGCTCAGACGCGCCGGTGCAGTCGCAGACCCTTGGGAGTGGTGGAGAACCCCGCCAGCACCAGAGCCTCCCTCACCGTGGTCTCCAACGCCCCGGGGCCGAGGATCTCGTGCCCGTTGACCTTCTCCACGGTCAACTTCTCCGCAGCACCGGCGTGCACCAGGTCCGCCACGGCGGGGGCGCCCAACCGGATGCGCGCGGGGTCGTCGTCGAACACCAGGACGGTGCGGCCCCCACGTTCGAAGTACAGCACCGGTGAACCGTCCACGGAGACCACGACGGCGCCTGCCTTGCGTCCCGGACGATGCCGACTGTTCGGCTGGTCCGGGCCGGACACGTCCGCCCTCAGTACGTCCGGCCACGGCAGGGTCGCGCCCCACGGGTTGGCGGGATCGGTGGCGGCAAGGGCCAGGACCACGGGATCCCGGGGTCTGGTGCGGGCCTGCTCGTCGTCGGCGAAGCTGCGCAGCCTGTCCACCGTTGCCGACTGGGCGAACTGGGCGGCGCCCAGTCCCTCGATGAAGTACCCGCGGCGGGTCTGCCCGGCATCCTCGAGGGTCGACAGCACGCGGTAGATCCCCGCGAAGCCTCCCGGCAGGTCTTCGGCCTCCACGGCGCCCCGGGTCAGGACTCCGTAACGGTCCAGGAGGAGTTCGGCGGTGGCTCCCGCCCGCACGGTGGGTTCGAGCGGTTGGGGAGCCAACAGGGACCAACGACCGGAGGCCTGCAGGTCTGCGGTGGCCCGCGGGCCGTGCGCTGCGGTCGCCGGTGCCCCGCGGCGCAGACGGGCCGCGCCGCGCCGTGCCGACGAACGGGCGTTCGGTGTCCGGGCGCGTTGTTTGTGCGCACCACCACCACCGGAGACCAGGGCCCGGACCGGCGTGAACGTGTCGTTGGTGATCAGCCCGGCCCAGACCAGGTCCCACAGGGCGGCCGTCAGATCCGGCATCGCCGCAGCCTGTCCACGGTCACTCAGCGCGGTGACCAGCTGGTGGCTGAAACGCGCGGCGCCGTCGGAGAGGACGGACAGGACAGCGGCTTGCAGCTCGTCCGCGGCCCCGGCCGCTCTGGCCTTCAACTCGGGGAGGGGCGGCAAGGTCAGTTCCTGGGACTCGGCCAGATGCAGTGCCAACCAGCCGTCGTCGCCACTGAGGGAACCGGCCCCGGACCACACGACTTCCCCCGCGGCCAACTGCTCGTCCAGCAGCTCGGGGGAGTAGTCCGCGATGCGCGAGCGCAGAATCAACGGTTCCAAGGCGCTGGCCGGTAGCGGCAGGCCACCGAGCTGGTCGATGACGGTCAGCAACCCGTCGGTTCCGCGCACCTGCGCGTCCGGGCCCACGTACTGCCAAGGCGGCAGGAAACGCGCGTACACCTCGGCCGCCACAGGTTCCACCTGCTCCCGCATCGCGGCCAGGGAACGACGACGGATCCGGTGCAGCACGTCCTTCTCGCACCATTCCGTCTCCTGACGGCGGACCGTCCCGGGAGCGGGGGAACCGGCGGCCACACCCGCGGTTTCCCCGTTGGTCGATGCGATGGACGGCGCGGCCTCGACCGGACGGAACTCGCCTTCCACCACGCGCCGCTGTGTCGACAGGTGCTCGAGTGCGGCCTGCACCACGGCAACGCCCAGGCCCGTACCGGTGGCCGCCTCGGCGGCGGTGAACGGGCCGTGGGTGCGGGCGAAGCGGCCGACCAGGTCCCCCACGGGATCGGCGACCGGGTCCAGGAAGGCGACCGGGACGCCGTGCGGAACGGGAGCGCCCAAGCCGTCGCGCAGCCGGGCGGCGTCTTCGACCGCGGCGAGCTTGGTCTCACCGCCGATCCTGACGGTGAACGCCCTGCGGTCCCGGATCAGGTCCTCGGCCCAGGGCGACACGGTGTCGACGGGCAGGCCGCCGTTCGCCTGGGCGGTGGCGCCGTCGTCGTCGTCAACACCGGGTTCGCGATCCGGGTCGCGCAGGCGCAAGGCGGCTTGTTTCAGGGTCAGCGGGCCGAGCAGCCGCAGGAGATCCGCGAGCCCCTCCGGTCCCTTCAGGCGTCGATCGGGGGTGAGGTGCTGCAACTCGGCCTCGGCCCGGGCGATGACCTCCGCGTCCAGCAATTCCCGGAGCTGGGCGCGGCCCAGCAGTTCGGCCAGCAGGTCCGTGTCCAGGGAAAGGATCGCGGCCTTGCGCTCGGCCAGCGGGGAGTCGCCTTCGTAGATGAACTGGCCCAGGTAGCCGAACAGCAGGGTCTTGGCGAAGGCCGAGGGAGTCTCCGTGGTGGTTTCCACCACCCGGATGGTCCGCCGCGAGATTTCCCGGTGCAGCTCCTGCAGCGCGGGCAGGTCGTAGACGTCCTGGAGGCATTCGCGGATGGTTTCCAGGACGATCGGGAACTGGGGGAACCTGCGTGCGACGTCCAACAGCTGCGCGGATCGCTGCCGCTGCTGCCACAGCGGCGTTCGCCGACCGGGATCGCGGCGCGGAAGGAGCAAGGCCCGGGCTGCGCATTCCCGGAACCGCGAGGCGAACAGGGCGGAGGAGCCCACCTGCTCGGTCACGATCTGCTCGAGTTCCTCCGGGTCGAACAGGAACAGCTCCGCCCCGGGAGGTTCGTCCTCGGTGAGGGGGATGCGCAGCACGATTCCGTCGTCAGAGGCCTGGGCAGCACCGTCCAGGCCCCAACGCTCCTCGATCCGCGCCCCGACGGCCAACGCCCACGGGGCGTGGACCTGCAACCCGAACGGGGAGTGCAGCACCACGCGCCAGTCCCCGAGCTCGTCGTGGAAGCGCTCGAGGACCAGCATCCTGTCCGTGGGCACGTGACCCACGTTCTCGCGCATCTCGGCCAGGTAGGCACGCAAGTTGTCCTGTGCCCATTCGTCCAGACCGTCGGCCTCCAGCCGCTGGGCGAAGTCCTCCGGAGCGGCCCCGGCCATCTCGCGCAGGAAGGCACCCTGGGCGCGGCCCAGTTCCGCCGGGCGGCCCAGACCGTCGCCGTGCCAGAACGGCAGTTTCCCCGCCTGACCGGGGGCAGGGGTGACCGTGACGCGGTCGTGGGTGATCTCCTCGATCCGCCACGACGACGCACCGAGCGCGATGACGTCCCCGGTCCGGGATTCGTAGACCATCTCCTCGTCCAGCTCACCCACGCGTTTGGGCGCCTTCTCGTCCGCCCCGCCCACCAGGTGGACGGGGAACAGACCCCGGTCCGGGATGGTCCCGCCGGAGGTCACGGCCAGGCGTTGCGCCCCCGGCCGGGCCGTCAACGTGCCTTCCTCACGGTCCCAGACCACGCGTGGGCGCAACTGGGCGAAGTCGTCGGACGGGTAACGCCCCGACACCAGGTCCAGGACGGCGTCGAAGGCCCCGCGCGGCAGCCCCAGGAAGGGAGCCGCGCGGCGGACGGTGTCCCACCAGTCCTCCACGTTCACGGGTTCCAGGGCGCAGGCGGCCACCGTCTGCTGACACAGGACGTCCAGGGGATTGGCGGGGACGTGCAGGGATTCCACGTTGCCGGCCACCATCTGCTCCACGGTCACGGCCGCGTCCAGCAGGTCACCGCGGTGTTTGGGGAACAGCTTCCCGACCGAGACTTCGCCCACCTGGTGTCCGGCGCGTCCCACGCGTTGCAGACCCGAGGCGGCCGAGGGCGGGGACTCGATCTGCACCACCAGGTCCACGGCACCCATGTCGATGCCCAGTTCCAAGGAGCTGGTGGCCACCACGCACCGCAACTGTCCGCTCTTGAGGTCCTCTTCGATCAGAGTGCGTTGGTCCTTGGAGACCGAACCGTGGTGCGCCCTCGCCAGCACCGGGGCGGCACCTTCGTACCGGCCGGTCTGTCGGGCGGGCCCGGGACCGTCCTCCCCGGGGGCCCCACCGTCGTCGTTCCCGGGGGTGTGCTCCACACGGAAGGCGTGGATCTCGTTGAGGCGCGCGGTCAGCTTCTCCGCCAAGCCGCGTGAATTGGCGAACACGATGGTCGAGCGGTGCGCCTCCACCAGGTCGACCACACGCTCCTCCACGTGGGGCCAGATCGAGGCCACGTTGGCGGGTTCGTCCTCCACGGCGGCGTCCCCGAAGGCGGCCCCGTCCAGGGACGACGACGCGCTGGGCCCGCCCAGGACGGTCATGTCCGGCACCGGAACGCTGACCGTGAGGTCCCACCGCTTCTCGGACTCCGGGCGGACCACGCTCACGGGCTCCCGTCCGCCCAGGAACCGGGTCACGGTCTCCACCGGTTCCACCGTCGCGGACAGCCCGATGCGCTGCACGGGCTTGTCCAGCAAGTCGTCCAGGCGTTCCAGGGACAGCGCAAGATGCGCGCCCCGTTTGGTTCCCGCCACCGCGTGGATCTCGTCGATGATCACGGTCTCCACGTGTTCCAGGGCCTTGCGGGCCTTGGACGTGAGCATCAGGTACAACGACTCGGGGGTGGTGATCAGGATGTCCGGGGGAGAGGCGATCAGGGCCCGCCTGATCGCTTGTGGTGTGTCACCCGAGCGCACGCCCGTGGACACCTCGGGCGGTTCGATCCCCATGCGGCGGGCGGTCTGGGTGATGCCGATCAGCGGAGAACGCAGGTTGCGTTCCACGTCCACGCCCAGAGCCTTCAGCGGGGAGATGTAGAGCACCTTGGTCCCTCGGGTCGGCTCTGCCGAGTCTCCCTCCCGCCGGGTCATCAGCCTGTCGATGCCCCACAGGAAGGCGGAGAGGGTCTTGCCCGAACCCGTGGGGGCTACCACCAGGGTGTGCTGCCCGTCCGCGATGGCGTTCCAGGCACCCTCCTGGGCGCGGGTGGGCGCGGTGAACGCACCCGTAAACCAAGCCCTGGTGGGTTCCGAGAACCTGCCGAGGGCGGTGCCGTGTACTGCTGGATCAGACACCGAAGCCCTGGACCTCCAACTGTGCGATCTTGGGGTCCCCACAGGCCTGGGTTTCGTACGGGATGCTCAACGACGTGTAGCTCTCCGGCGGGTAGACCACCAACGCCGCCGTGGTGTGCGGATTGCAGACCTGCCCGTGGTTCCGGGCGTTGCTCTGCTTGAGCTGCGCCGTGGCGGACTCACCCGGCAATACCGTGACCGCCGACCCGGAGGTTCCCGACCTGGTGGCGGGGACACCGATGATCTCACCGGAGGCATCGGCGAAGGACACACCGGGGTAACCGGAGAGCTCGCAGGCCTGGTCGCCGTCGTTGGTCAGGGTGAGGTCCAGGATCACGGAGCCCGCGGCCCCCTGCTGCGGGCTGACCGCACCGGAGAGGTCGGTGGCCCGGCAGGCCTCTACGGACGCCACGGATCCGCCTGGCTGTTCACCCGCGGCCGGGTGGGACGGTTCAGACGACGACGGCGACGCCGTGCCCGTGGGCTCGGCCGCAGCCGGCGGTTCGGACACGGAGTCCGACTCGGTGGCAGTGGTTGGTTCGGAGGCTGTCGCGGAGGCAGGGGCCGACGGGGAATCAGTGGCCGGGGAACCCGTCGAGCTCGGCGTTGCCTCACCTGTCTGCCCGGACGTGGCCTCCGGGGAGGAGGTTGCGGTGCTCGGTTGGCCGCTCGCCTCGGGGGCGGAGGAGCTGCCACCGTCGTCGGATCCACCGCATCCGGCCAGCACCAAGGCACCGGCCAGGGCCAGGACGGACAACGCTGCTCGGTGTTTGTGGACGGACATGGCACTCCTGCGGGGGACAGGACCGGAGGTGACCCGGTGGGGTTCGGCGCAACGGTACGTGCGCTTGACCTCATCGTAGGACGGCCCACCGACAGCTCAGAGGGCGATCCCCGCAACCGCGGTTGCAGACAGGGCCACGGCTCCAGGACACCCGGGAGCCGACCGCGCGTCTTCGGCTCCCGGGTGGTCGGCTCCCGGGTGGTCGTGGCGAGTCCCGATCAGTGCCCCGGTCAGGTCCCGGTGGACAGGGCCGACCGCAGGACTTCCGCCAGGGTCAGGCCTTCGGCTTCCGTGCCCTGACTGATCTGGGTGCGGCAGGAGAAGCCGTCGGCCAGGATCAGCGTTCCGTCGGCGGCCGCGCGGATCTTGGGGAATAGTTCGCGCTCGCCGAGGGTGCGGGAGACCTCCAGGTGCCCGGGTTCGAACCCGAAGTTGCCGGCCAGCCCGCAGCACCCGCCGCCGACCACGTCCACGTCCACTCCCAGCTTGTCCAGCACCTTGAGCTCGGGGTCGTAACCGAGCATGGACTTCTGGTGGCAGTGCACCTGGCACACGGCCTCGGCGGAGTGTCCCTCGACCTCCAGGGTGCCGAAGGGCCACTGGCCACCGGCATCCAGGTGATCGGCCACGAACTTCCCCAGGGTCACGGTCCGTTCCGACAGGGTCTTGGCCCGCGGATCCCCGGGCAACAGCTCGGTGATCTCGTCCTGGAGCATCACGGTGCAGGAGGGTTCCAGGCCCACCACGGGGTAGCCCGCTTCCAGCAGGGGCTCCATCACTCCCAGCGTCCGTGCGACCTCCCGTTTGAGGGCGTCCAGCTGACCGGTCGAGTGCCAGGTCATCCCGCAGCACACGTCGCCCATGGGCATGAGCACGCGGTACCCCATGGCTTCCAGAACTTCCACGGCCGCCTTGCCGGGGCCGTCGCTCATGAAGTTCGTCCAGGAGTCCGGCCACAGCACCACGGACGGGCGGCCCTGGGGGTCCTCCCCGGGGCGCAGGTCGTCACCGGCTGTCTTGGCGCGCTTCCTGAACCAGGAGGCCAGCGGCTTGTCCGCGAAGGTGATCATGTCCCGCTGGGTCTCCACCCCGCCGAGCTTCATGACGGTCTTCTGCAGGGGTTTGACGCTCATGGCGGCGTTGGCCAGCGTGGGGACTCCAGGCACCAGGTTCATCAACCGCGCCAGCACGGGCAGCCAGCCCATGACGGCGTGGGCCATGGGGCGGCGGTTACGGCCCACGAAGCTACGCAACCCTTCACCGTAGTGATGGTGCAGGAATTCGGACTTGTACGTGGCCATGTCCACGTTGACGGGGCATTCCGTGGCGCAGGCCTTGCAGGACAGGCAGAGATCCAGGGCCTCGAGGGTCTCCTTGGACTTCCAGCCGTCCTTGAGGTTTTCACCGCGCAACATCTCCGCCAGGGAACGCATGCGTCCACGGGTCGAGTGAACCTCGTCCTTGGTGGCCACGAACGACGGGCACATGGCACCGACGTCGGACCGGCAGGCACCCACGCCCACGCAACGGTTCAGCGCCCCGGCCACCGACCCGCCGTCGTGGGAGAACGCGTGCACCGGAGTCAGGTCGAACTTCCGCGCGCCGGGCCCGGGGCGGATGCCCTGGTCGATGGGTTCGGGATCCACCACAACCCCCGGGTTGAACAGGCCGTCCGGGTCGAACACGCGCTTGAATTCGCGGAAGGCCTGTAGGGCTTCCGGCGAGTAGATCGTGGACAGCAGGGCCGATCGGGCTCGACCGTCGCCGTGTTCACCGGACACCGAGCCGCCGTAGCGGTGGACCAGCTTGGCCGCACGGTCGATGAACGTCCGGTAGACCTCGACCCCGGACTCCGTGGCGAAGTCGAAGGAGATGCGGATGTGCACGCATCCCTCGCCGAAGTGCCCGAACGGGATACCCCGCAGGTCTAGGTCGGCCAGTAGGGCGTACAGGTCCCGCAGGTAGTCACCCAGGTGCTCGGGGGGTACAGCGGAGTCCTCCCACCCGGGCCACGCCTCACCGCCGTCGGGCAACCGGGTCACGATTCCCGCGCTGGCCTCGCGGATCCGCCACAGGGCGCGGACCTCGGCCGGATCCGTGACGACGACGGCGTTGCGCACCGTGACCTTGCCTGCCGCGTCCACGATGCCGCGGATTTCGTGTGCGCGGGCCTCGGCCGCCTCAAGGGTCTCGCCGCCGACCTCGCAGTACAACCAGCCACCACCCTCGGGCAGCTCCTGGCCGGCGTCCTCCTGCCCGGGGCGCATCCGCAGCGCGTCGAGCAGGTCACCGCCCATGCCTTCGATGGTTGCCACGTCCCGGACGCGCAGAGCCGGGGCGGCGCTCGCGGCGTCGAACGAATCGTCGAAGCTGAGCACTGCCAGGGCCGTCTGGGCGGGCTTGCGTACGAGCTGCACGGTCATGCGGGTGATCACGCCGCAGGTGCCTTCGGTTCCGGCGAAGGCCTTGGCGACGTCGAAGCCGTTTTCCTCCAGGAGGTAGTGGAGTCCGTAGCCGGAGACCTGCCGGGGGAACTGGCCGAGCTCGGTGCGCAACATGGCCCGGTGGTTGTCCCGGATCCCGGTGAGCGCTTCGGTCAGGGCCTGCTCGCTGGAGCCTCCGGCCTTCAGCTCGACCTCGCGACCGTCGGCGAGCATGACGGTGACGGCGACCAGGTTCTCGGCCGAGGTGCCCCAGGCCACCGAGTGTGATCCGCACGCGTTGTTGGCCACCATGCCGCCGATCGTGCAGCGGCTGTGGGTGGACGGGTCCGGCCCGTAGGTCAGACCGTGTTCCGCCGCGGCGTCGCGGAGCTGATCGCAGATCACGCCGGGTTCGATCACCGCGGTTGCGGTTTCCGGGTCGATCGACAGGATGCGGTTGAAGTGGCGGGACGTGTCGATGACCAGGCCGTCACCGATCGCGTTGCCCGCCACGGACGTCCCGCCGCCGCGGGAGACCACGGGCCAGCCCTTCTCCCGGGCCAGGGTCAACAACTCACGGATCTCCTCGACCGAACGTGGCTCGGCCACGGCAGCCGGCATCCGCCGGTAGATCGAGGCGTCCGAGATGTAGGCCGCGCGGGTCGTCAGGTCCTCGCGCAGCAAGGCCGTGCTGCTCACCACTCCGGCGCGATGGTGACTTCGGCGCCGTTCAGCTCCTCCGACCACTCGACCTGGCAGGTCAGCCGGGAGTCCTCGTGCCGGGTGTCGTCGAGCATGTCCAGGACATCCTCTTCCTCGTCACCGATCGGCGAGTTCGCGGTGGCCGTGGCGGCGGAAGCGCCCAGGTAGCAGTGGCAGGTGGAGCACGATGCGTTGCCGCCACAGGTGGCCAGAATGGGGAACTTGTTGCGGGTCAACGCCTCCATGAGGGACTCGCTGCTGTTCCATTCGACCCCCTCGGTGCGGGTGCCGTCGCGGTCGATGACGTTCACGGTGATGCTGCTCATGGGCGTGTTCCTCCTGGCGTTCCCTGGCGGGTCCGCGGTGTGGGGATTTGGTTCGCGGCCATTCTAGGACCCCTCCGGGTGCCGGTTCGTTCAGGGTTTCTCCGGATTGCACGGCCCCCGGAACTCAACCAGGTCGGGGCACGACGAAGGCCCCCGCTGTCCCGTGATTCCGGGGCTGCAGGGGCCTTCGTGGCTGGCGGTGACGGAGGGATTTGAACCCTCGTTGGCTTTTACACCAAACATCATTTCGAGTGATGCACCTTCGGCCGCTCGGACACGTCACCAGCGCGAGAATCGTAGCCGAGCGGGCTGGGAGCATCAAAATCTGGGGCCTCATGCGCCCCTGTGTTCGCGAAAGAATGCCCGGATGGGTTCGGCGCACTCCTCAGCGAGTACGCCGCCGTGCACCTCGGTCCAATGATTCAACGAGGGGTGCCGAACCACGTCCATGACGGAACCGCACGCCCCGGCCTTCGGGTCCCAGGCGCCCAGCACGATCCGAGGCACCCGAGCGAGCACAGCGGCGCCGGCACACATGGCGCAGGGTTCGAGCGTGACCACCAGCGTGCAGTCCTCCAACCGCCACCGGCCGAGCCGACCCGCGGCCTCCCGGAGTGCGATCACTTCGGCGTGGGCCGTGGGATCGTGGTCGGCTTCCCGTCGGTTGTACCCGCGGCCGACCACCTCGCCGTCGTTGTTGCGGACCACGACGGCGCCGATGGGTACGTCCCCTGAGTCTCTCGCCCCTTCGGCCACGTGAAGGGCCGTCCTCATCCACTGTGCGTGGGCGGAGTGCATCCCGTGGTGCGGTGGCATCGGGGCCATGGGTCACCTTCTTCGTGAAGTGGCGGTGGTGGAGTCTCAGTGGGGCGGTTGACCTGGCGGGGGTCCGGGGTGGCAGTGCTCTGCTAATTTTGCGGCATGCGCGTCACAGTCCTGGACCACCCTCTCGTTGCCCACAAGCTCACCGTCCTCCGCGACCGGAAGACACCGTCACCCGTATTCCGACAGTTGGTCGAGGAACTGGTGACCCTCATTGCGTACGAGGCCACGCGGGAGGCCCGTGTGGAGCCGGTCGAGGTCACCACCCCCGTCGCCACCGCCACGGGCACCGCGCTGAGCACCCCGCGCCCGTTGGTCGTCCCCATCCTCCGCGCCGGTCTGGGCATGTTGGAGGGCATGACGCGGCTGGTCCCCACGGCTGAGGTCGGATTCCTGGGGATGGCCCGCAACGAAGAGACCCTGGACATCGTGACCTACGCGGAGCGGCTGCCGGAGGATCTCACCGGCCGCCAGGTCTACGTCCTGGATCCGATGCTGGCCACGGGCGGCACCCTGGTGGAGGCCATCAAGTTCTTGCGCAAGCGCGGGGCGGCCGAAGTCACCTGCCTCTGCCTGCTCGCCGCTCCTGAAGGACTGGAAGCCCTGGAGGCCAAGCTGGACGACGACGACGTGCACGTCGTCCTGGCTGCCGTGGACGAAAAGCTCGACGAGAAGGCCTACATCATTCCGGGCCTGGGTGATGCGGGGGACCGGCTCTACGGAGTGGTCGACTGAGCGCCGCTCGCACTCTGGGCAACGGATGAACGGACCGGGCCCGCTGGGGGCCATGGTCCCCTGCAGGCCCGGGCGAGCACACGCTGCGGGGAAGGCCGTCTCTCGACACCGAGGGGCGGCCTTTGTGCTGCCATCGCTGGGTTCAGCCTGGCGACCACAAGAGGTGGTGAGTGAGCAAACCTACTCATGCGTATCTCGAATAGTGAGATGCGCATGGTCCACTCGGCAACTCGTTGACTTCAGATCAAGTGTTTGCTAGTCCGCCAATTCAGTCGGAGAATCGCTGGCTTTCAGTGCAAATGCCCCCAGAAAGGCGATACCGAGCGACCCGGATAAACCAGCCTTTGATGACTGATGCGACCAAAGTGTCGATTTTCAGCTCAAAGTCTCATTATGTGAGACGTTGACACGATTGTTACTTGATCTATCTGGGTGAATCGCGGGAAGATGTCCGTGCCGCTTTCAGTGTGTACCCAGGTTTCGGTGCTGAGGCGAACGTCTTGCTTGTGGGAGAGCTAGGGCGACTTGAGGCAGACGAGCAGCGGCATACCGGCTTGACCTTCTTGTCGGTGGTGGGCTCCGTGAGCCCCGAAGGATTCGAGGAGCAGTTATGGCGGGTGCCCCCGGCTACGTGCATATTTCGCAGCGAAACAGGGCGGCTGCGGTTCGCCATCAGAGTGCTCTCGCCGAAGGTGCTGTGCCGGGTCAACGCCCGGTTGCACGCCCCACCGTGCGTTCTGCGGTCAACGGACAGCCCGGAGACGTGCATGCCGACCGCCGACTCGCCCCGCAGGAGTCCACCGGTGCCACTCCCGGTAGTGAAGCCCGGGGGTTCGTGCTCTACGTGGGTCTGGACGAGACCAAAGCCGCTCAGGACGGAACCACGCTGGTCGAGGTCGTCCAGCATCTCCGTCGCGCAGTGGGGGAGCTCTCGCCCCAGGCAGAAACCTACGCCGCCGTCGCACTGGCCCAGACCGGTGCCCTCGGAACCGATCTTGAGGTCGTGCGGAACGCGCTCGGCGATCCAACCTCGGGTGAACAGCGCACAGAACCGGCACCGCCGCTGGTTCGCCAGAATCCTGAAACCCGTGCCTCGCAGTCGGCAGGCGTTCTCATCGACTTGTCCCGCCGGGAAGTTCTGCTCGACGGCGACATCCTGAACCTCACGTACAAAGAGTTCGAGCTGCTCAACTACCTGGTGGAGAACGGCTCCCGCACGGTCGGGCGCGGGGAACTCATCGGCAGTCTCTGGTGCGACGCCGAGGAGACTCCCAACGAACGCACGATCGACGTACACATCCGGCGCCTGCGCTCCAAGCTCGGTCGTCTGGCGAACACCGTGCGCACGGTGCGGGGCCAGGGCTACCGGTTCTACGACCACCCCGAGGTGGTTGTCTGGGCCGCCCCCGAATACTCGATCTGACCGGCGCTCCCGCCGATTCACGACGGGGCCTTCCCCCCCCCGCCGGGGGGGGGGCCGCCGCCCGCTCGTGGGGACATGGCGCCACGTGTGCGGCGCGGGCGGGGGGCCCCCCTGGGG
>NZ_JAAOZS010000034.1:0-13240 GCF_011602805.1 Kocuria sp. JC486
CCACAGACCCCACACCGGCATCGGCGGCCAAACACCCTCACAACGCGTTCACAACGTCACGGGGAAGTACAGCTAGAAGGGCGGTGGTGATGCCGGCACCGTACGAGGAAGTACCCTCCACGGCGGCGAGCACCTCCGTCCCGTGAGTTCTTCGTCGGATCCAAGAGACCACACGCTGCATCCCGGGGGCAGTAGTCGGGAACGATTTCGTATCGACCATCGCTCCTGTTCTGGACTCAATTATGCAATACGTGTGAGTACGCGCGTGGGTATCGATCCCTACGACGTGCTCGTAGCGGTCGGTAACGGTAGCCATGGTGAGCTCCTCCAGTCGTCAGCACTTCAGCGGGCTGGCCCGGGTCGCTCAGAGTCACATCTGTAATGAGTCACGCCCCTGGGGACGGACAGGCTTCTGATCAAGGCATCTGCGCGGAGAGACCGAGCCGAAGCCCAGCCGAGGACACGTCCTTTTGAAGACATCGTGAAATCTTGACGAGTCGGTTCTACCCGGAGTCACTCGGCCGAGCTACGGCTCAGCATCCCAGCCGGCCGCAGGCCCGCCAGAGGCCATTACAGTTCTACCCGCTCGTGAGCGAGCTCGCCGCTGACAACATTCCCGTCGCGGTGTCCCTGCGGGTCTTGAAGCTCTCCCGCCAGCCCCACTACCGCTGGCGCCACCAGCAGGTCACCCAGGCTGAGCTGACTGAGGCCTACCGCGCCAACGCGTTACTGGACGCCCACCGCGACGCCCCGAGTTCGGCCACCGGTTCCTCGTCAGTGAAGCCGCAGAGTCCGGCGAGGTGATGTGTGAGCGCACGGCATGGAGGATCTGCCGGGACAACCAGTGGTGGTCCGTGTTCGGAAAGAAGCGCGGCAAGAACGGAAAGCGCCCTGGACCGCCGGTCCATGACGACCTTGTGAAGCGGGACTTCTCCGCCGATGACGTCAACGAGCTGTGGCTGACCGACATCACAGAGCACTGGACCGACAAGGGCAAGCTCTATCTCTGCGCCATCAAGGACGTGTTCTCAGCCCGGATCGTGGGCTACTCGATCAGCGACCGGATGAAGGCTTGTCTCGCGGTGAACGCCCTGGACAACGCCGCTTCCCGACGCCGTGACGCCGCTGGCTGCATCGTGCATTCGGACCGAGGATCCCAGTTCCGGTCACGCAAGTTCGTGCACGCCCTGAACCGTCACCACCTCATCGGATCCATGGGCCAGGTCGGTGCTGCCGGCGATAACGCCGCCATGGAGTCCTTCTTCGCGCTGCTACAGAAGAACGTCCTGGACCGTAAGCGTTGGCGGACCCGAGAAGAGCTCCGAATCGCAATCATCACCTGGATCGAAAGGACGTATCACCGACGCCGCCGACAGGCCCCTCTGGGCCGATTGACCCCCATCGAATACGAGACCATCATGAACCCGGCCGTGAGCCTCGCGGCCTGACACCCCAACTGTCACCTGTTCGTGCGGCAGTCCCCACTGGGCAGGTTGACATCGCTGTGACCTCGTCGAGGCACAGCGCAATCGCCCGGACGTAGAAGAGCCCCGGATTGACCTGCTGCCAGAACAGCAGTCCGGGGGCTCCTGGGCTCCTGCGCCCCGAGACGAACTGCCTCGATCAGGCCTTCGGAAGACCGCCGTGCTCCTGTCGATAGGCGGCGTAGATGTGCTTGGGGATCACGCCGCGATCAGCGATCTCGCAACCCTCATCACGAGCCCACTGGCACAAGGCCTCGCGCTGCTCGGGAGTCGTGTCCGCAGTCATCCCGGTGGCAGGCCCGCGCTGCCGCAGCCAGCAGAAGCCCTGATTGGAGCCGGTCTCGCGCTACGGTGGCCCCACGACCACCGAAAGGCAGGACCACCATGCTCATCTATGACTCGGTCGAGACCGCCAACGAGGCCGAGAGCCTGCAGATCCGCCCCAGCGGCACCCCCGGCAGCAGCGAGATCCACGAAGCTGACTGGGGCTACCGTCTGCGCGGCCACGGCATGCCCGGCGGTCACGACGGCGGCTGGCTGCTGACCTTCCATTACACGCAGTCCGCGCCGGCTGGCACGCTGATCGCCTACGAGATCCGCGACGATGAGCGCACCGGGCGAGTGGGCATCGTGCGCCGAGACTGGCAGCGCGCCGACGATCAGCGTCACCTCGATGCCACGAAACAGCAGCTGTCCCAGCCGTGGCAGGGCGCGAACATGCAGCCCGGGGGAGAGGCTGACCTCGAGGAGATCGACGAGCTGCTGCCGGGTCAGAAGCTCTGAGCATGACCAAGGCCCGCCAGGAGTGATCCTGGCGGGCCTTGGTCGTCCACGTCAGCAGCGGCTCATCAGCTGCTCTTGGCAGAACTCAGATCCGCCGCAAGCGCATCAGCCTCCTGCGCCGTCTGCGTCGCCGCCTCCAACGCCCGCTTGTCGGTCAAGGACGTGGTGTAGATGGTCTTGCCCGAAGAAAGCTTCACCTCGTAGACGCGCCTAGCATTGCCGCGGTTCCTGCCGAACATGCGAGATCGGAGCTTGCCGGGCACGGGCTTCTTCCACGTCGAACCTGCGGTTTCAGCCATGTCGATCACTCCTGCTTCGTCGATGGACCGATCCTACCCTTGCTCAGTCGCTCCAGGAAGGTCTGGGATTCTGGCTCATCCTCTTCGATCGATGCTGCCAGCCCTTCTTCCAGACTGTCGGTGAGCTCTTCGAGCAAGTCCGCTTCTTCGGGTGAGATCTTCCGATCACGAAGCAGGCTGCGAAGAAGCTGAGATCCAGACGCAGAGAACTTGCGATCCTTGGCTGTCACCAGATCGATCGCAGACTGCACGCGCCTCCACCACTCGGCGCGGTCGTCAGCAGTCTGTCGCTGTTCCAACGAACGACGAGCGACCCGGAAGTTGCGATAGCCCACGACCAGAGCAGCCGCAGCCACAGCACCGATCAGCAGGGGAGTGAAGCCGGCCAGCGGCTGGGCCCACTGCGCCAGGCCGCGCACCTGCTCATGTAGACGCACCGACGGGTCTATGGAGAGCACGACAAAGACCACGACTACTGCAGCACCGCCGATGCCGAGTACCCAACCCCAGTGCTTCCGCCGCCAGTCCTTGTCCTCCGCCTCATCCTGCCCGCTCATGAGACTCAGCTTATGCTCAGACCAGCGGATCAGCGGCCGATCGTCACGGCCGCTCGAGCCTTCAGCACATTCAGCACCGCGAACAGCGCCTCGAGATCCACGCGCTGGTCCTTGCCCGGCTCCTCGAGCTCCTTGAGCCGGATCGGGCGGATGCCGGCGGCAACGGCGACCTGCTTGCGCGTGGCCGCTCCGCGGCGCTTCACCAGGAAGTCAGCCAGCGCCTGCGGATCGCTGAGCACCCGCAGCTGCTCGGCCTCGCCCATCCTCGATGGAGGCCTTGGTCATCTGCCTCACCTCGTCCCGCCATGGCCATGAGTCTGGGCAAAGGCGCTGAACGCTCATGCGGACTGTCGAGGGGACCTGATCAGGACTGGTTGAACCCTACTCCCCGGATTATGACGCGATGTATCCGATAGTTGTTTTCGCATTGTAAACGAACAGAACTGCGGTCTGAGCCGGTGACGGGTTCTATCGACGCCGAGGGCAAGGTGCCACGATGGCACCATGAACCGGTACACCAATGACGAAGAATTCGATCCAGCTGATCTCGAAATGTCGGTGACCATCAGTCGGGAGTTCGATGAGTCATACGATGTCCTCCGGGTCCTTGAAGCCGCAGTGACGTACTCGGACGAGCTCGACGGGCGTGTTGCTGTCGGAAAGTTGACGGGGTGGATCGGCCGGTATTGGGAAGGGTGTCCGCTGGAAGACGCCGGGGACTCCATCAGCGAGGACGCGATGGTCCTGGCCTCAGCGGCGCAAAGAATCATCGATGCGGAGATCGAGGAGTACTTCGACTCCGTGGTGCTCTTGAACCGGATCGTCCTCGAGGAGGACTGGCGCGGACAGAGGCTCACCGGTCCGATCATCACTCAACTCCTGAACCTGCTGCAGCTGGAGCCGACCTGGACGGTCCTCGTGCTTCAGGCCATGCCACTTGATAGGGACGGCTCCCCGCTGGAGGACGGTCCTGAAAGCTGGGCGGCATTGGCCAAGCTCGAGTCGGTCTACCGCAAAGCCGGTTTCGAGTCAGCGGCCGGTGGCCCAGTCTGGTGGCGGTTGCCGCACACAGATTAGGCCAAGCCGGCCCGTCGGACCATAGAACCGCATCAATGCCACGTGGCGCTTCATCCCGTGAAACGCTTCTCGCTGAGGCTCAGAACCATGGTCCATGGCACTTCAGATTACGATTACGATTTGTCCATGCCGAGACGGGCCTCGATCTCGTCGGCAGCTATCCTGATGGCTGATTGGCGAGCTTTCTCCGGCTGGCCCACGATGCCAGGCCAGCCGTCGACAGCCTCGGTAGCCCACCCCAGCACGTCGACTTCTAGAGGGACTGGTGCACGTGTAGGTGACAGTCTTCGTCACGCCGCGTCTGCGGTCGTGTGGTCCATGATCAGCTCGTACTCGATGGGGGTCAACCGAACCTTCAGCAGTCCCAGTTTCATCGTGTCCAACGGGTGGAAGGCGGGACAGCAAGTCTTCACGCAGGGCGTGCAGTCCACTACGCGCCGCAGGACCGTCGTGCCGCGGTGAGACCGACGCCGCCAGATCCTTGGTTGGGTTTCCGCAGCCGAAGAGCGGACGTCCGGGCGACCTGTCAGTCCGGCAGCACCGCGTCGAGCCACGCGGTGACGGTGCGGGGCGTGAGGCCCAGCAGGGTCTGGGCGCTGTTGGTCACGGCGATGGTGTTGTCGTCCTGGGTGTTCAGTGCCTGATAAAGACCGACGACGGGGGCCGCGGCATCGGCGCCGAACAGCGGGCTGATCAGGTCCCCGAACTGGTCCGGGGTGATTGCTTCGAACCGGATGTCACGGCCGAGACGCTCAGTGAAGCCCTTCGCGAGGTCGGGGCCGGTGAGGCCGGGGAGGTGTCCGATTGCGACGGTGCCGGTCACGGTGGTGTCGGTGAGGAGGCGGACGACAACGTCGGCGACGTCGAGGTGGGAGCTCCACGACACCGGGAACGACTCGGGCAGGGGGTAGCGGAGCACGCCTTCTTCGCGGGCGGGCCCGGCGATGACGGGCAGCAGAAGGTTCTCCAGGTACAGGCGTGGTACGACCACGGCGGTGGACACCCCGGTGTCGGTGATGCCCTGGATCAGGGTGGCGATCGGGCTGTCGGCAGGGGCCTGCAGGGGGCTGCCGGGCTGATCGACGATCTGCCCACTGGTGGAGATCACCACACGACCAGGCTTCGCGGCTGCCACAGCCTTCGTGATCGCGTCGACGTAGGCGGGCGCGCGGCCTGAGCCGTCCATCGGCAGGTGCACGAACACGCCGTCTGCTCCCGCGTAGAGATCGGTGAGCGTGTCGACGTTGGCGAGGTCGACCGACGCGGCGGTGACGCCGTCGGGCAGGCCGGTGGGGGTGCGGACAGCGGCGACGGCCTGCTTGCCAGCGGCGGTCAGAGCAGAGAGGACGGGGGAACCCTGGGCGCCCGTGGCGCCATGCACGATAAACGTCATGCCTCTATTAGTGCATACGGTGCATCGGTTACGTCAACTGCACCAACGGCGCGTATGGTGACAGGTGTGAGTGACGTGGATCTTCCCGAGTGCGGTGTCGCCAGGTTTCTGATGCTGTTCGATGGGCCGTGGGCGACACTGATCGTACGCGAGCTCATGCACGGGCCGCAGCGCTTCGGCGAGCTACGCGACGCGTTGGAGGGCATCAGTGCGCACACGCTGACGAACCGGCTGCGCCTGTTCGAGACCCGGGGCATCGTCACCCGTACCGCGTACGCGGAGATCCCGCCGCGCGTGGTGTACGAGCTCACCGAGCTGGGCTGGCAATTGCGGCCTGTGCTGGATGCGATGTACGAGTGGGGCATGGCCGCCCCCGCGTCAGCCTTCACCAACGAGGCCCCGGAGCCTGGGGGTAGCCGATCGGACCGGTGAGGCCGCTCGTCCGCTCGACATCTCGTGCCGGGGCCTCGGTGTTGTGGTGTGTCCCTGCCGGTGATGGTTTCAGGCCGTCGAGGGCTGGTCGGGGTGGGGCAGTGAGGTGGCCCAACCGTTGAGGGTCTGCAGGATGGGGCGCAGTGTGTGCCCGGTGGGGGTGAGTTCGTAGACGACTTTCGGGGGGATCTCGTCATGGGCGGTGCGGGTGAGTAGCCCGTGTTCTTCGAAGCGGCGGAGCCTGGCCGCGAGGGTGTGTGCGCTCATGCCCGGCAGTGCGGTCGCGATCTCGGTGAATCGCCGGGGGCCGTCGAGCAGTTCCCTGATGATCAGCATTGCCCAGGGTCCGCCCAGCAGCGCCTGGAACCGGGCGACCCCGCACTCAACCTCTGATTCCCGCCGCCGGCCGGCATCGTGCGTCGCATCGTTCCGACCCGAACCGGGAATGCCGCGGGACTGCTGAGGGTTCGGTTGACACCTTGACCTGACCTATGGCTCGGTTTCCAGTTGACGTCGCTAGTCGATGGTCTTCATGGAAGGCTCTTCGCATGCCACGCCCGTACCCTCCCGAGTTCCGTGCCCGTGCCATCGCTCTGGTCCGCGAGGGCCGCCAGGTCAAGCAGACCGCACTGGACCTGGGCATCCACGAGGTCACCCTCCACAACTGGCTGCGACAGGACGATATCGACCACGGCCGCCGGCCGGGACTAAGCAGCCAGGAATCTGCCGAGCTCCGCGCGGCGCGCGGCCGTGTCCGCCAGCTCGAGCAGGAGATCGCGATCCTCCGCCGGGCCGCGACGTGGCTCGACGAGGAGGGAGGAGTTGCCCCAAAAGGGCGCACCCGGTGATCGACCGACTCGTCGACGCCGGGGCACCCACAAGCACCTGCTGCCGCCTACTGGGCGTCTCCCGTCAGGGCTACTACCGGTACCGAAAGCGCCCGACCAGTGCCACTGAGCTGCGCCGCCGCTGGCTGACCGGCCTGATCCGGGAGATCCACGTCGCCTCCCGCGGCACCTACGGCTACCGCCGCATCCACGCCGAGCTCACCATCGGAATGAACATTCCGTGTTCCAGCCGGCTCATCTCCGTCCTCATGACTCGCGCCGGAATCGGTGGCCTTCCAGGCCCAGCCAGAATCAAGCGACTCAAGGGGGTTGCCACAGCGGACGACCTGGTCAACCGCAAGTTCCACCGTCTCGCGCTGAACGAGCTGTGGGTCACGGACATCACCGAGCATCCCACCCGGGAGGGCAAGATCTACTGCGCCGCCGTGCTGGATGCTTGCAGCCGCAAGATCATCGGCTGGGCTATCGACTCCAAACAGGACTCCACCCTGGTCGTGAACGCTCTGGACATGGCAATCCGTGCACCTCAGCCAGGGACCGGAGGGATCGTTCATGCGGATCACGGAGTCCAGTTCACCTCCTGGGTCTTCACTTGAGAAGATCCGTTCAGCGGGACTGCTGCCGTCGTTCGGGACCGTCGGCGATGGCCTCGACAATGCGATGATGGAGTCGTTCTGGTCGACGATGCAGATCGAGCTGCTGAACCGGAAGAAGTGGAAGACGCGCATCGAGCTCGCGAACGCGATCTTCGAGTACATCGAGGTGTTCTACAACCGTCGTCGCCGGCACTCCTCCCTCGAGTACGCGACATCCCACGATTACGACCTCGCCCGCACCCCGCGGGCACTCACCACCATCGGAAGCTAGCGACCAAGAGTGGAAACCTAACCGTAGGTCAGGTCAATGTGACACCTACTCGTGCATCAGTCCCCACCGCTTCATCGTCGCCTTGCTCGTCTTGTATGGCGAGGTCTTTGGGCGCGAGGACCGGTCATGCATCGATTCGCCGTTGGCGTAGCGGTCTACCCACCGCTTCACGGTCGGCCAGGACACCTGGAAGCGAGCGGCGACCTCGCTGACCGGCCAGCCTTCGTCAATTACAAGTCGGGCGACTTTCAGCCGGTGTCGCGGTGTGAGTGCTGCGTTGGCGTGGGACATCGGGAAGCCTTCCTGTGTGAAGCCGCTCGCTCAAGAACGCAGCGTTGCTGGGGTAGTCAGAGCGAATAGGTAAGTCGACCGTCGAGAACTGAGTCATCCGCACAGCTCCGCGCTAGACGTATGGGCGGGTAAGAAGTTCGACAAGGTGGCCGAATGGGTCAAGGACGTAGAGAGCGCGGGCATCTTCCTCGCTGCGGATCTGGGCGCGAAGCGTTCGCTGGGGGTCTGCCCAGTAGTCGGTTTCGGTGCTGATAAGTGACGCCAAAGTGCGAGCGAAGTGCTCGTCGTCGACTAGGAAGGCAAAGTGCAGTTCACTGAAGGTGGTGGGCGGACGAACGAACTGCAACAGCACGCCGTCATCGAGCAGTACGTGGGCGAAGGGTCCCCAGGCGGGGGCTGACTTGGCCTCCAGCAGCTCTCGGTAGAACTTGGCGGATTCTTCGGCGTCATGGGCCGGGATGATGATGTGGTTGAACCGGGCAGTCATGGATGTCTCCTATCGATTTTTGGGCATGCAAAAGTGGCCCATGTGAGGACACATGGGCCTAGGGGTGCGAGAAGTCGGCGGTAGTGACCGGCGAAGCGCTGGCCATCTGCTGACGTGTTCTGGACTGGACGCTCGCGATCAGTCACGCGGCGACGCTGGGTGCGGCGATAACACCGTCGGCCTCCCAGAGGTTCGGCGCCTCCATGCCTGGCACAGACTGCCACCGGCACGCGACGCTACTTCAATAGTACCTCCGAAGGTGGCGAAGCCTCAATCAACGTCTCCGGTCAGTACAGCTAGTCGGGGAGTCATGTGAGAGCTCCGCATGCATCAGACCTGGTCAGACTGCGCAGATCTCGTCACATCCGATTCTCGAGCTGTGTCTCGTTACTGAAGTTGCATGGTCGGCCGTGGCTGGCTCCTCGTTCTCGCGCCGTCTTGGTGCCAGCGCAGGTGCGGTGGCACGTAGCGCTTGGTGGTACCGACAGTCCAGCGGCCTGGTACCGGAGTTCTGGATAGTGGGACCAGTTGCCAACAGCTGTTGGCATCGCCCTAGGGCACGATCTCGTGCTGCTCGCGAAACCCAAAGGAACGCGACGAGCGCCTCGCCTTAGCCGGGGGAGTGGACTCCCTGAACGTCGCCGCCGCCAGCGCGGTGGTGTTCTGGCAGCGTCGGGCGGCCGTCATGGGCCGGTGACGACCGCCCCGTCGAGCACGACGAGATCCGGATCCCGCAGCACCTCGAGATCCTCGCGCGGGTCGCGCTCGAGCCAGAGCAGGTCCGCACGCTCGCCCTCGCGCAGGCACGGGAAGCCGCACGCCTCACGCGCGGTCCAGGAGGCCGCGCCGAGGGCACGCTCCGGGTCCAGACCGGCGTCGAGCAGCCACCGGAGCTCGTCGATCAGATGCCCCACGGGCAGATCCGTGCCGGCAAGGACGGTGGCGTCCGCCTCGGCGGCTCGGCGGACGAGCTCCGCGTGCGCCGCCCGCCCGTCGCGGAACCAGCGCTGCAGCGGCGGCGGCACCGAGGGGTCCTGCATCGGGTCGGCGAGCTGCTCGAAGACGGTGCCGGTCGGGACGAGGACCGCGCCGTGCCCTGCGATCGTGTCGACCAGGTCCGGGGACTGGTGCAGGCCGTGCTCGATGCTGTCGGCCCCCGCGCGCACCGCGGCTGCGCCGGTGTCGGCGCTCTGGGTGTGCACGGCGACGCGCCGGCCGGCACGGTGGGCCGTCTCGACCGCGCCGCGCAGCGCCTGCGGGCTGAAGCTCGCGCTGTAGCCGCCGGACTCGTCGAACCAGTCGGCGATGATCTTCACCCACTGCCCGGTGGTCGGGTCCGCGGCCGCCGCGGCCAGCTCGTCGTCGGCGACGCTGCGACCCCAGCCGGGGAAGAACCGGCCGGGCGCGGCCAGCGGCACCCCGGCGTGCTGGATCAGGGACTGCCCGGGACGATCCAGGATCTCGGCGGGGATCGGCGAGGGACTGCCGAGCACGCGCACAGCGCCGACGCCGGAGGAGGCGAGAGCGGTCAGCTCCTCGTCGAGGACCTCGAGAGACAGCGGACCGCCGATCTCGGTCACGCCGAGGTGGACGTGGGCATCGACCAGGGAGGGTATCATCCACCCGCCGCTGGCGAGGGTGCGCGCGCCCTCGAGCGGTTCATAGGTGACGACCCCGTCGCGGATCCACAGATCCCTCTCTAGGCCGTCGGGCAGCAGGCGGGCGCGCAGGTGCAGAGGCCGGTCGTCGAGGGAATCAGCGGTCGGGTCCGGTCTGCGGGTCCACGGAGGCTCCTCCTCGAGCACGATCGGTCCACCGGGTGCACCTCCAGCGTGGCACAGGGGGCGCGGGGGTCAGGGTGCGTCGGTGCCCTCGATCTCTGCGGAGAAGCCCGCACCCCAGTCGTTCATCTCCCGCACCAGCGGGGCGAGCCCGCGTCCCCGGTCGGTGAGCTGGTAGTCGACGCGCGGCGGCACCTGATCGTGCACGGTCCGGGTGAGGATGCCGTCCTCCTCGAGCTCGCGCAGCTGACGGGTGAGGGTCTTCGTGTTCGCCAGCGGCACCAGACGGCCCAGCTCGTTGAAGCGTCGGGGACCCTCCAGGAGATGCTTCACGAGGGTGAGCTTCCAGGTTCCGCCGAGCACGGAGACGGCGACCTCGACGGGGCACACCTCGAGGGCTCTGCGGACCGGCAGTCGCATGGGCACTCTTCTCCTTCCGGGGCCGGGGCCCCTCGGCTGCACAACGTTTCGAGACGAAACCACCGGTCAGCGCAGGCGACAGAAATGTCCGTACTTCCGTGAGCGACGGCGTCGTGGTCAGAGTGTAGGCATGGAACCGACGACCACCGCCCCGCGCACCGTGCTCTGGCTGAGCGCGCACCCCGAATCCCGCTCCCTGAACGGCGTCCTCCGGCGCGCCGGCAGCGCTCATCTCCGAGCCCAGGGGCACCAGGTCCTCGACTCCGACCTGTACGCGATGGGCTGGGACCCGGTACTGCGCCCGGCCGACGGCGGCCACGGCCCGGCTGCGGAGGACAGGTTCCGCGTCAGCGACGACACCCGCGCCGCGCACCGGGAGGGACGCCAGCCCGGCGACGTCGCCGCCGAGCAGGAGAAGCTCCTCGCCGCCGACGCGCTCGTGGTCCAGTTCCCGCTGTGGTGGTACGGCCTGCCCGCGATCCTCAAGGGCTGGTTCGACCGGGTCCTGGTCAGCGGCTTCGCCTTCGGCACCGACCCGGCGTCCGGGCAGCGGCTGCGCTTCGAGCAGGGCCCCTTCGCCGGCAAGTGCGCGCTCGCCGCGCTCACCCTCGGCGACCGGCCCGCCGCGATCGGGCCGCGCGGGAAGTCCGGGGAGCTCACCGAGATGCTGTTCGGGCTGCTGCACGGCACCTTCGCCTACACCGGCATGAGCGTGCTCCCGCCCTGGGCGCTGCCCAGCGCGGACCGCATCGAGGACGCCCGTGAGAGCATGGCCGGCCTGAACCGGCGGCTGGACGGCCTGTTCACCGAGGCCCCGATCCCGTACCGGCCCCAGTTCACCGGGCAGTACACCCCGAGCTGGGAGCTCGCCGACCACGTGCGTCCGGGAGAGACCGGCCTGTCCATCCACATCTCCGATGCGCCGCAGGGGGCACGATGACCACGTTCCGCGCGACCGACGCCGACCTCGCGGACCTCCGCGCCCGACTGGCCGCCGCACGGCTGCCGGAGACCGAGACCGTCCGCCGGCCGGCCCCCGACCCTCGTCGCTGGGGCCAGGGCGTCCCGCTCGAGGATCTCGCCGAGCTCCTCGAGCATTGGCGCGAGGGCTCCGACTGGCGGAGGTTCGAGGAGCGGCTGCGGAAGATCCCGCAGCAGCGCGTGCACGTCGACGGGCTCGGCGTCCATGTGCTGCACCGACGGTCCCCGCGTGAGGACGCGACCGGGCTGATCCTCACCCACGGATGGCCGGGCAGCATCGTCGAGTTCGTCGACCTCCTCGACGAGCTCGCCGAGCCCGAGGACCCGCAGGCACCCGCCTTCCACGTGGTCGTCCCCTCGCTGCCGGGCTTCGGCTTCAGCGACAAACCGGCCACCACCGGCTGGGGCACCGAGAAGATCGCCGCAGCCTGGGCGGAGGTGATGGCGGAGCTCGGCTACGAGAGGTTCCTCGCCCACGGCGGCGACTGGGGCGGCGTGATCACCACGATCCTCGCCGGCCGTTTCCCGCAGCGGGTGATCGGCATCCACACCACCGTCGCGCAGCCACCGCCCGATCTGGCCCTCGAGGTCCTCACCCCGGCCGAGCGGGACTGGGTGCGGGAGTCCCAGGAGTTCTGGGCTCATCACGCCGCCTACGCGAAGGTGCAGGCCGCCCAGCCCCAGACCCTCGGATACTCGCTCGTGGATTCGCCGGTGGGGCTCCTGGCCTGGATCCTGGACAAGTTCGCGGCCTGGACGGACACGCGGGACAGCCCCTTCGAGACGATCCCGCGGGACACGCTGCTGGACAACGTCACCCTGTACTGGCTCACCCGCAGCGGCGCCTCCGCGGCGCGCATCTACTCCGAGAGCCACGACTCGCTGGACCCGGACCTCCGCGTCGACGTGCCCACCGCGGTCACGACCTATCCCCGGGACATCGAGAAGTGGCCGCGGCCCTGGGTGCAGGAGCGCTTCCGCCGCATCGTCCGCTGGGAGGCCGCCGACTCGGGCGGACATTTCCCCTCCCTCGAGCGCCCCGCACACTTCGTCGAGGACCTCCGCGAGGGGCTGGCGGCGGTGCTCGCCGCAGACGGGGACGGGGCCTCGGCCGGGATCGGGCCGGAGCTGTCCGCGGATGTGCAGGAGACGTCGGGATCGCCATGAGCGTCGCTCGCCGTACTCTGGGACGATGACGCTGTCGCCGCAGACATTGACCGTCGAGGACCGGCGCATCGTCGCGTCCTGGGCGGCCGACTGCGCCGAGCACGTACTCGGCATCTTCGACGACGCAGCGCCGGATGACACCAGGGGCCGGGACGCGATCAGATTTACCCTCAAGCCGGGCACTCCGTACGCATCACCCCAGGTCAGGCCGCGCTGATGTGGCCTCAGCGCTCGCTGGGTGAGGACCCTGACTCCGACTGCTGGGGTGCTAGCGCCGGCCACCCACGCCGGAACGACTGCCGCCCCCGTTACCTTCTTCCCAGCTCGTCCGTCCATCAGGATGGGAGGGTGCTGACCGGCCGGTCCTCGGCAT
>NZ_JAAOZS010000035.1:0-13178 GCF_011602805.1 Kocuria sp. JC486
GTTCGACTTGCATGTGTTAAGCACGCCGCCAGCGTTCGTCCTGAGCCAGGATCAAACTCTCCGTCAAAAAACAAAACACGTTTCAACGAAAACATCAAAACCCGGCCGAAAACCCACCCCACGATCACGGGAACGAAACCGCGAGGCCAGGCATCAACCAAACAAACAAAAAATTTGGTATCAACAAACAAACAAAACACTATTGAGTTCTCAAACAACAGGACGACACGACGTCGCTTCCGGCGTTCATGTCTGGTTTTGCCTTCAGCGCCTCTTCCGCGCTGCGACCGGTAAAACTTAACCTGTCCCTGTCTCTTTGCCAAATCCGCACATGGTGCAGTCTTCAAAGCAAGTTGGGTTGGTTTGCCGGTCCGGCATCGTCTTCGCGTCGTTCGTTGCCCTTCCGGGCCCCGCATCGCTCGCGGCGACAGGTGAATACATTACATGCGACCACCCACCCCCGCAAGGCGAGGGCAGGCGACTCGCATCACACCCTGGTCAGCACCCCACCGTCGGCCGTGAGGCCTGCGACATCATTCCTTCGCGGCATCCGCGAAGCGGCGGCCCAGAACCTCCATTGTGGCGCCCACTCGATCCAGGTGTGGCGTGATGCCACCCAGGAAGAACGGCCAGTTCGCCCCCAGAACCATGCAGACGTCAACGTCCTCTGCCCGGGCGATCACACCCTCGTCGAGCATGATGCCGATCTCCTCAGCCAGGGCGAGTTCCACGTCGCGGAGCAAGGCACTCGGTTCGACCGTTCCCTGCCGCGCACGGGACCGCGGATCGGGCACCGTCTTGACGCGAGCCGCTTCGGCCGCCGCTTCGAGGTACGGCCGTAGCGGAGCCGTTTGCCCGTCGCCATCCGACGTGTCCCCTTCCGCGGGTCCGGCCTTCGTGGGCAGGACCTTTGTGATGCCCTGCGCCACCACCTCGGCCATCCACGGGGACACGTGGAACCGGTCGGGGTACGCGGCGTGCATCGTCTCCCCGACGTGATGGAGGACGGCCGGCCCGACGAAGTCCAGGAGCTGGAGTGGAGTCATGGGGAGCCCCAGTGAATCCAGGGCATGATCGGCCGCCCCCGGATCCATGCCGTCGTCGATGGCCTGCAGGACGGGGTCGAACATGCGCAGGAGGATTCGGTTCACCACGAAGCCCGGGGCGTCTGCCACCCGTACGGCGGTCCGGCGCATGGCCGCTGCCAGGTCGAAGGCCGTCGAGAGCGTCTCCGGGTCGGTGGTAGGCGTCGTGATGATCTCCAACAGCGGCGTCGAGTCCACGGGGTTGAATACGTGGAAGCCCACGAACCGCTCGGGATTCGGCACCGCCTCACTCATCCGGGTGACGGAGAGCGACGACGTGTTCGTTGCCAGCATCGCGTCGGGCCGCAGGACGCCGGCCCAGTGCCCGAGCACCGCCTGTTTGATCTTCATGTCCTCCGGCGTGGCCTCGATCAGGAAGTCCACGTCGGCCAGGTCGGCGTCGGATGCAGCGCCCGTGACCAGGGCTGCCAGGGTTTCGGCCTCCTCCGGTGTCATCCGGCCCTGGTCGGCCTGGCGTCGGAAGCGCTCGGAGACCCAACGGACTCCGTTGGCCAGCTGCTCCTGGTCGATGTCGGTGAGGACCACCGGAACCCGCAGAGATCGGGCGAACAAGGCCGCCAGCTGCCGTGCCATGAGGCCGGCCCCGACAACGCCCACCTTGCGAATCTCCCGACCCGGGACATCGGGGCGGTCGGGGGCCCGCCGGGATCTGCCGTCAACCAAGCGGAAGGTACGCAGACAGGCCTTGGCGATGTCGCCCGTGACGAGTTCGCCGAAGGAGTCGGTCGCTGCCGCGGCGCTTTCCGACCGGGATTGGGTCTCCGCGGCTGCCACGAGGCCCAAGGCCGCCAGTGGTGCCGGGGCCGCGCCGTGCCACTGCGCTTCGGCCCTTGCCCTTGCGCTGTCCACGGCCTCCTGCCAGGAGCCTCCGTCGGGCTTTGATTGCTCGGCACCGCCGCGGGGCGCTTGCGAATCGTCCTCACCCTGGGTGAGGAGGTCTACGACGGCGGGCTCCCAGGCGGCGTCCCATGCGTCGTCGTCCGGCCCCACGTCGAGGAGACGATCAACCAGCCCCAGGTCCAGGGCCTCCGAGGGCCGCATGTGCCGGCCACGAACGGAGTTGAACACCATCGCGTCGATCGCTGCCGAGGGGCCGATCAGGTGCGGCAGCAGGTACACCCCGCCCCACGCGGGGAAGATCCCGAGCCTGCATTCGGGCAACCCCAGGGGGCCACCGCCCGCGTGACCGATGCGGTGGTCCGTGTGCAGCGCCAACTCGAGTCCGCCGCCCAGGGCCTGTCCGCTGAGCACGGAGAAGGTGGGGACCGCCGCCTCCGCCAAGCGGCCGAAGGCCTCATGGCCCGTGGCGATGTACTCCGCAGCCGAGCCCTCCTCCTGCCTGTGGCGAATCTCGTCCAGATTCGCCCCGGCGCCGAAGGAATGTCGGTTGCCGACGACGACGATCGCCTCAACCTGGTCCTGATCGATGCCGTCGACGGCGTCGCGCAACTGGGTGAGCGCCGCGGAGCTCCAGATGACGAGACCCCCGGAAGGTCGCGAGTCGAGGCGGATCACCGCCGTGGGGCGTTCGCGTCCGGGCAGTACGCGGTTCTGGACCGAGATGTCCACGGTCGAGGGGAACTGGTCTTGTTCCAGGGGCGCGGGGCTGGCCATCGTCGTCGTTTCCTCCGGGAGATCCGAGGCGGTGAATTAAGTGGTCCTGCGGGTATCACCAACTTTGGTGTGACCTTACCCACAACGACGGTCCGAGTCGAGGGCGGACCCGGGGCGGCGACGGGGTGGAAACGGCAAGTAAGGTGAGCGTCGTGAAGGATCTGCTGCCCCTGGAAACCGAGCGCCTGTATTTCCGTCGTTTCACGGAAGCCGACCTGGAGGAGATGCACTCCTACCAGTCCCGTGAGGACTACGCCCAGCATGCATGGCGGGGGCCCCGCTCGTGGGAACACTCGTACCGCGTGATCGCTGAGCACCGCGGCCCGCGTGCATTCGTGGGAGACGGGGATTCCGTGCGCTATGCCTTCTCGCCCAAGGGTGGAAACGGCGAGCTCTACGGTGAGATCGTGCTGACGCTCGTGGACGCCGAGTCCAAGCAGATCGAGATGGGCTGGGTGGTCAATCCGGCGCACACCGGTCAGGGCCTGGCCTCCGAAGCTGCCACGGCCGCCATCCGAGCTGTGTTCGAGCGACTGGACGCGCACCGCGTCTTCGCGCGACTGGATTCCCTCAACGTCAGTTCCGCGAAGGTCTGCGAGCGCCTGGGTATGCGACTGGAAGCCGAACTCAAGGAATCACACTGGCAGCTGGGCGAATGGCGCGACGAACTGATCTACGCCATCCTCTCCCACGAAATGCCCTCCGACCCGGACAACTGACGCGACCCCGGACCTCACTGGTTCGGTCGGACCACCGGAAGTGCCGTTGTCGGGACCCTGTCCCGCTCGTAGGTGATCTCCGTGAACCCGTGCGGAGCGGGCACGCCGTCCTGGTCGAGATTCACGAACACGATCTTCTCGATCGTGAGGATCAGGTGCCGGGTGATCATGTTGCGGACCTGAGCGGTCATTGTGATCGAGGTGCGGCCGAAATGCGTGGCGCGAAGACCCATCTCGATCAGATCACCCTGGCGTGCGGAGGACACGAAGTTGATCTCCGACATGTACTTGGTCACGGCCCGCTGGTTGCCCAGCTGCACGATGGCGTAGACGGCAGCCTCTTCGTCGATCCAGCGCAGCAGGCTCCCTCCGAACAGCGTCCCGTTCGGGTTGAGGTCCTCGGGCTTGACCCACTTACGCGTGTGGAAGGTGACGATGTCGTTGTCCTGCGGGGCTTCCGTGTCCGGGGCATGACCGGCAGCGGCCTGGTTGGGATCCATACGATCCACAGTAGGTGCGGAGTCCGGGTTGCAACAAGACGTCCGCGAAAGCGCAGGCAGATCAGCGAGTTACCCCAGAGCAGCGCACCGCCCCGGTGCGGCGACGAGACCCCCGCGCAGCCTCAGAAAAGCCCGGGTGTCCGCGGCAGCGAGCCTTCGAACTCCAACAGCGAGCGCTTGCGTTCAAGGCCCCCGGCGTAACCGGTGAGACCGCCGTCGGCCCCCAGGACCCGATGGCACGGGACAATGACCGACCACGGATTACGCCCGACGGCCTGGCCCACCGCTTGGGCCAGGCCGGCCCCTCCCAGCTGTAGGGCCAACTCCCCGTAGGTCGTGGTCTGCCCGAACGCGACATCACGCAGGGCCTGCCATACGCGCGGCCGTAAGCCCTGCGGCTTGGAGTCCAGCGCGAGAGGGAGGTCGAAGTCCCGGCGCTCACCGGCGAACCACTCCTTGAGCTGTTCCGCGGCCCTGGACAGCAGTGGGTCCTGGCCATCGTCGGCAGTGCCGAGGACGACGGCGTCCGGGAAGTGCTTCTGCCCTGCGAACCACGCGCCGGTCACCGCCGGGCCGCCGTCGAAATCACCCACCGCCAACACCATGTCACCGAGTGGGGTGGGCACCAACCGGTGCCGACTCTCCACGGGTGCCGGCAGGTGGACGGAGTCCGTTCGGAGTGGATCGTCATCCGCACTCGGGCGCACGGCACCTTGCCCGGATTCGGTGGGGTTCATGTCGCTCATGATCACGTCCGTGGGCGAAGGGCGGGGCGGGTCACTTCAGGATCGGGATCTCGAAGGGGTACTTGTACGCCTGCCCCTGGTTTGCGGCCATGGCCCCGAAAATTCCGAAGATCACCTGCACCACCAGAACGGCGAACACCACCAGGATCGTGAGCGGGATGAGCAGACCGAGGCTCACGAACCCGGCAATCCAAGCCACGACGCTGACGACCATCAGAGCGAAGTTGAAGTTGAAGGAACCCGCACCGGCCTGGCGGACCAGCGGATCCTTGTCCTTGTAAATGGCCCACAGGATCAACGGCGCCAGGAACCCTGCCCACCCCGCGGACAGCAAATACAGCACGGGCGCGGACAGGTGCGTGACCAGGGCCATGGTCCGGGCCTCCTGCGGAGGCATCCCGCTGAACTGGTACGGACCGCCGGAGTTCGGCTCGCCACCGTAGTTCGACTGCTGCCCGTATGCCTGCTGGCCGTACCCCTGCCCGGGCGCGCCGTACTGCGCGCCATCGTTCTGCGGAGCCCCGTACTGAGGTGCGCCGTTCTGGGGAGCGCCGTACTGGGGCGCGCTGGTCTCGGGTGCCCCGTACTGCCCTGCGCCGTACTGCGGCTGACCAGATTGCGGCCCACCCGGCTGGTACCCCGGCTGTTGGCCGTACTGCGACGTCGTGGCGGAGGAGCCGTTGGCATCCGACCCGGCACCGGGCCCAGCACCGGGCTCGGAGCCGGAGGGGTCCTGGACGGGACCAGCGGCGCCGTCGTCGTGTGAAGCGCTGCGATCGCTGTCATCGGTGGTCATGGTGAGGATCTCCTTGCGCATCTAAACGCGTCAGTCGGTACGCATCGTCATTCGGACCCGGGGGCCCGGGTCCAGGTTAAGCGCATTGCGCGTCACGGGTCACGATGTGAAGGCGCGCTCCAGGTCCTCCAGGTGGTCCTCCAGGTCCTCTATGCCCACGGAGAGCCTGACCAGGTCGGTCGGGACCGCTTGGTCCGTGCCGACGACGCACCCGTGGGTCATTTCCGAAGGCCAGCAGATCAGGGACTCGACTCCGCCCAGGGACACGGAGAGCTTGTACATGTGCGTGGACTCCGCGAATCGGCGCGCGGCCGCCTCTCCGGCCGCGAGCCGGAAGGACACCATTCCGCCGAAGCCGTCCATCTGCCGCGCCGCCAATTCGTGTCCCGGGTGGTCCGGCAGCCCCGGGTACAGGACCTCCGCCACCTCCGGTCGCTCGGTGAGCCATTGCGCGATCCGCCCGGCATTGGCCTGGTGTCGCTCCATGCGAAGGGCCAGCGTCTTCAGTCCGCGTGCGGCCAGGTAGCTGTCCTGCGGGCCGGAGACCGCTCCCCCCGCGAACTGCTGGAAGGCCAGCAGTTCAGCAAGGGTGGCTCCGGGCGAGAACCCGTTGACCTCGGCAACCTCCCAGGCCTTGTCCGTGACGACGACGGCGCCGCCCAGCACGTCCGAATGGCCGCCCACGTACTTGGTCGTGGAGTGCACCACGACGTCGGCGCCGAATTCGAAAGGACGCTGGAGATAGGGCGAGGCAAAGGTGTTGTCCACGACCAGCAGCGTTCCGTGGTCGTGGGCGAGCTGCGCCAGCGTCGCCAGATCGGCGATCCCCAACAGCGGGTTCGTGGGTGTTTCCACCCAGAGCACACGGGTCTTGTCCGTGAAGGCTCCGCGAACCGCGTCGGGGTTGGTGACGTCCACGGGCGAATGTGCAACCTGCCAGGGAGCCAGGACCCTGGAGATCAGCCTGTTCGTCCCGCCGTACCCGTCACCGCCCAGGATCACGTGGTCCCCGGGGCGCAGCAGGGCGCGCAGCAAGGCGTCCTCCGCGGCAATCCCCGAGGCGAACGAGAACGCCCGGAACCCACCTTCCAGGGCGCACAGTTGCTCCTCGAAACCGTTGCGGGTCGGGTTGGACCCCCGCGAGTACTCGTGTCCGTCCCGCAGGACGTTGATGCCGTCCTGGACAAAGGTGGAGGTCTGGTAGATCGGCGGAATCACGGCACCCGTGAGGCGGTCGGGTTCCTGCCCGGCGTGGACCGCCCGCGTGGTGAACCCGCTCATGCCCGCGCCTCCTGCGCGGACTCGACGTCCGAGGTCCGTGCCGAGGCGGGGCTGGTCCTCTGCAGTTCGTCCAGGGAGGACTGCAGGTCGGCGATCAGGTCCTCGACGGCTTCCAAACCGATGGACAGACGCAGCGTCTCCCACGTGATGCCACCGGCCAACCGCTGCTCCTCGGTCAGGCGACAGTGCGTCATGGCCGCCGGGTGGGCGACGAGTGACCGGACGTCACCGATGTTGGCCACCAGCTTGAACAGGCGCAACGAGTCCACGAATTCCGGCACGCGCTCGGGGCCGCAGTTGAGTTCGAAGGCGAACACCGCGCCCGTCCCCGAAGGATAGTCCCGTTCCGCGATCCGGTGATCCACGGAGGATTCGACGACGGGGTGGTGCACCCGCCGGACAGCCGGGTGGCCGTCCAGGAACCGTGCGATCCGTGCCGCGGAATCACTGTGCCTGCGCACCCGCAGGTCCAGGGTCTCCATTCCTTGGATGATCTGGGAGGCGTTGAACGGCGACAGGGTGAGGCCGAGGTCGTGGACGAACTTGGCACGGCACAGGTGGAGGAAAGCTGAGCCCCCGCGGCACTTGTCCACGAGGCTCTGGTGGCCCCACCGCTCACGCGGGCTCGTGAACTGCGGCCACCGCTCGGGCCGGGCCTCCCAGTCGAACCGCCCGGCGTCCACGATGACCCCGGCCAGCGCCGTGCCGTGGCCCCCGAAGTACTTGGTGGCCGAGTGGACCACGATGTCCGCCCCGTGTTCGATGGGGCGGTACAGGACCGGCGTGGCCAGTGTGTTGTCCACGACCACGGGAACACCGGCCTCGTGTGCGACCTCGGCAATGGCGTCGAGGTCGGCCAGAGTGGACAGCGGGTTGCCGATGGATTCCAGGAAGAATCCTCGAGTCTGATCGGTGACGGCCGCGGCCCACTGGGAGGCGTCCGTCGGGTCCACGTAGGTCACGGTGACGCCGAGGTCGGCCAGGGTGTCGCCCAGGAGGTCCACGGTGCCGCCGTAGATCTTCTCCGAGACGACCAGGTGCTTGCCGGGCCCGGTGCTCACCAGCGCCAACAGTGCGGCGGCAACAGCGGACTGACCCGACCCCAGGGCGAGACCCGCGATCCCGCCCTCCAGATCAGCGGAGCGCGCTTCCAGAACAGCCACGGTCGGGTTACCGGTACGGGAGTAGGTGAAGCCCGGCTGGGTCTGAGCGAACATGGCCGCCGCGGACGCGTGATCGGGGAACTCGAAGGCCGAGGACTGGTAGATCGGCACGGGAAGGGTCGCCTGGGTGGGCGAATCGGCCGAACCGCCGCGACCGGCATGGATCTGCCGAGTGGCCAACGAGGACGAGCCGTTGATGGTTGCCGAGGGCGAGAGCGTCATCTCGGTACCTCCAGTGGGTTGGTGCTCTTGACCTGCACGGTCACCCACGGAGTTGTTCGTGCGCTGCGGGCGGTGCAGGCCGCTTCGTCATCCGAACCACCCGTGAACATGGGGTTGGTGTGCGCTCAAGTCGGAGCTTGGCGAACGCATCTCGTGAAGCCCGCTCAGCCTATCCCACTTCGGCGATGTTGCGTCACATGTTTCGCCGCTGCTCAGTCTGTAGGGACGCTTCGCCTTCGGGTGCGTCGGCAGGCCGGCGCAGGTCAGGGGCCCACCGCAAGAGAACCGCGGCGGCCAAGTAGGCCACCGCACCCACGGTCACCAGGACCGGGTTGAGCAGGAACCGGATCTCCAGGACCACCGGCACTATCAGCAGAATCACCGCAAGGACGACGGCCGCGTAGTGGGGCGTGGAAGGTACGACGGCGAGCGCCCGGGCACGCGTGGCGGGCGGCAGGACCGCCGTCGTCTCCCACCGACCGAACATCCGGACGACGGCCAGCGACCCCGCCCAGCAGATGAGCGCCAACGGTATCCGCCACAGCCACCAGCGGCCGCTGGCCGGTTCCGGTTCGGGAGCGTTCGACAACCACCACACGGACATCACCAGGACGATGACGGGCAGGTGCCACAGGTAAAGGGTCACGGGCCGGGATCCGATGAGCCAGGCCGCTGCCTGGACGGGTCGCCAAGACATGAGGCGGGACAGGGCCGGGGTCAGCGCCTGCAGGAGGCAGGCCTGGCTGAAGCCCAGCACGACAAGCGTCAGACTCGGTGGATTGAGACCGGCCAACATGTCCCGCACCCACCAGCCCGTGCTGACCAAGGCCCACAGTGCCAGGTACCCGGCGCCGGCGGCGAGGACCATGACCGGGCCGCGAGCACGCGCCGCGGTGCCGTCCGCCCGGAAATAGCCCAGTTGATGGATCGTCACCCAGACGGGCCCGAGGGACAACAGCCCCCACCAATGGTCTCCGGTGACCAACCGCGGAATCTCAGCGGCTGCACACACCACCAACAAGGCCCCCAGGCTCAGGTACGGATGGCGGCGATGCGCAGCATGGGTCAGGGGCACGAGGGCCAGGCACAGTGCGTAAGCACCCAGGAACCACAGGTGCATCCCCAACCCCGAGAGCGCCAGGCGAACCTCCCCCACCGGCGCCCCGGCCGCCAGTGCACCAGCTGTCACGACCGCCAAGGACACCCAGAGAACGGCGGCCGGTTGGGCCAGTCTGAGCAGTCGCCCCCGGATCCAGCACAGTGCCTTGGCACCGACCGAGGCACCCGGGCCGTCGGCGAACCGGGCCCAGGAGACCGCGGAGGAGAACCCACCCACCACGAAGAACAGCGGCATGATCTGGACGATCCACGAGAACCACCAGAACCACGAGTGACGGGTGGGTGCCATGGTCAGGGAAACGCCCCCGGTCCCCGGAACCGTGACCAGCGTGACCAGCAGGACGTGCGCGCAGACCACCAGGACAAGGGCTCCCACGCGGGCGGCATCGACCGCCAGGTCCCGGTCGCCCACGGGCCCGGGGACGTCCAGACCGTGAGCGGCCACACGAGTCGCCTCAGCCACGCTCGCCCTTCCTCCCGTCACGACGCCCCGCTCCAGGGCCGGCGCTGCCCCCGCCCGTCGAGGTGATTCCACCACAGCCCGGTCAACCGCCACCAACCTCCCCTGCCAGAGCACATCTTCGGCCAATCCGGTGACTGCGCTCCTGGGAAGTGCGAAACTCTAAGAACACTTACCAGCAGGGTGTCCGGGAACACTGGACGCGCAGAAGGAGCCTCACATGGTCAACCGCATTCTGTACCTGCACGGCGCAGGTGACGACGACGGCCCGGACGACGAGATCGCCCGGGAACTCCGTGCCCACTGGCCGGACGCCGAGATCATCGCCCCACAGCTCCCGCCGACCGACCGCCCGGATTCCGCGCAACTGTGGCAGCACGAAATCGCCCGTGCGATCCGTGAGCTGCCCGACGAGCCCTGGATCCTCGTGGGCCACTCCCTGGGCGGGTCCGAGGCCCTACGTTTCCTGTGTCTGCGACGGCCGACCATGCTGCGCCGGACGGTCATCGTGGCTGCGCCCTTCTGGGAAGCGCCGGGCCCAGGTCACGCAACCGACGAATCCCACCCCTGGTGGGGACCTCAATGGGCGTTGCCGATCCATGCGGACAGGGCGCTGGCCGATCTGGACGTCGTGATCGTGCATTCCGAGGACGATCCTGTGGTCCCCGTCGCCCACGCACACCGGCTGGATCGGCTGCTCTCCTGCTCGCGACTGCAGGTCGCTCACCGAGGAGGCCATTGCCCGGTGGACTGGATTCGTCGAGCCACCTGATCGCGCCCCAGAGATTCCCCCGGGCACAGGTGAGCCCATCTGCCAGAATTGAGTGACTCGGCATCCGTGGGCAGCGGAGTACCGCCGGGCAGCACGCACCACCGTGCACGGATGGCGCGACGTGAAGGCACTGACCGGACACATGCACGAAACGGAGACCACGTGAAGATCGCAATCCTCGGCGGCGACGGATTCTGCGGCTGGCCGGCCGCACTGCACCTTTCCAACAAGGGCCACGACGTCGTCATCGTGGACAATCTCTCGCGGCGGCGCATCGACGACGAACTCGATGCCCAGTCCCTGACCCCGATCCGTCCCCTGGTCGAACGGCTGCACGCCTGGACCGAGGTCACGGGCAACGTGATCGATCACGTGCACCTGGACGTGGCTCAGGACTACGAGGGGTTGCTCGACCTGTTGGTCACCCAACGTCCGGACGCCGTGGTGCACTTCGCGGAACAGCGTGCCGCTCCCTACTCGATGAAGACGCCCCGCACCAAGCGTTACACCGTGGACAACAACGTCAACGCGACCCACAACCTCCTGGCTGCCATTGTCGAATCCGACCTGGACGTTCACGTGGTGCACCTGGGCACCATGGGCGTCTACGGGTACGGAACCGCCGGGATGAAGATCCCCGAGGGCTACCTGGACGTGGAGATCCCCCACGAGGGCAGGGACAACATCGAGACGCAGATCCTGTACCCGACCAACCCGGGCTCGATCTACCACATGACCAAGTCACTGGATCAGCTGCTGTTCGCCTTCTACGCCAAGAACGACCGGGTGCGCATCACCGACCTCCACCAGGGCATCATCTGGGGCACGAACACCGCCGAAACACTGCTGGACGAACGCCTGATCAACCGCTTCGACTACGACGGCGACTACGGCACCGTGCTCAACCGCTTCCTCATGCAGGCGGCGGTCGGCTACCCCTTGACCGTGCACGGCACCGGTGGGCAGACCCGCGCGTTCATCCACGTCCAAGACATGGTCCGCTGCGTCGAGATCGCGTTGCAGAACCCACCCGCACCGGGCGACCGGGTCATGATCCTCAACCAGATGACCGAGACCCACCGGGTGCGTGATCTTGCCGAACTGGTGGCCCGCATCTCCGAGGCCGAGGTGGAAATGGTGCCCAACCCCCGCCAGGAGTCGGCCGAGAACGAACTGCACGTCACCAACGACACCTTCCTGGACCTGGGGCTGGAACCCACCACCCTGTCCGAGGGACTGCTGATGGAGGTCGAGGACACCGCCCGCCGCTACGCACACCGTGCGGACCTGTCCAAGATCCCAGCCACGTCCCTCTGGAACAGACGCACGCACGCAGGGATTCCGGCATCGATGGCCGCTTCGGCGACCACACCCGCCGAGCGCTGAGTCCTCCGTGCGCATCGCCCTCTACACCGAGGTCTTCCTGCCCAAAATCGACGGGGTGGTCACGCGCATTCTCCGTACCCTCGAACAACTCGAGGCGCTCGGGCACCAGGTCGTGATCTTCGCGCCCGGCAAACCGCCGTTGTTCTTCGCGGGACACACCGTGGTTCCGGTGCGTTCGGTCTCGTTCAAGCCCTGGTATCCCGAAATCAAGGTGGGACTGCCCACCGGGCGGATCGCCACGCACATGGCGAATTTCCAACCGGACATCGTGCACGCGGTCAACCCCATCTGGCTGGCCGCCTACGGAGTCCTCTCGGCTCGTCGTCGTGACCTGCCCCTGCTGTCCTCGTTCCACACCGATGTTCCGCACTACACCGATGCGCTGGGTCTTTCCCTTCTCCGGCACCCGTCAGAGAACTGGCTGCGCTGGCTGCACAACCAGTCCGAGGTGAATCTGTGCACCTCAGGCCCCATGGTGGAACGCGCCCGCAGCGTGGGCGTCAGGGACGTGGACCTGTGGCCCAAGGCGGTGGACACGGCCGGATACCACCCGTCCCGCGCGAGCCGAAGCATGCGTGAGCGACTGACCGGCGGGCACCCGGAGGCGCCCCTGATCGTCTACGTCGGACGGGTTTCCAAGGAGAAGAACCTGGACGACCTGGTGGAGCCGATCCGCCGGTTGCCGCAGGCACGCCTGGCGATCGTGGGCTCCGGGCCCCACAAGGAGCAGCTCGAACGGGAGTTCGCCGGGACGAACACCGTGTTCACCGGGTACATGTCCGGGGAGGAACTCACCGAGGCCTACGCGTCCGCGGACGTTTTCGCCTTCCCGTCACGTTCCGAGACCTTGGGACTGGTGGCTCTGGAGGCCTTCGCCTCCGGCGTGCCCGTGGTCGGTGCCCGCGCCGGCGGCATTCCTTTCGTGATCGACGACGGCGTCACGGGGTTCCTGGCCGAACCCGGAGACGCCGACGATTTCACGCGACGCTTGCAGGACCTTGTCGAGAACCCGCAGTTGCGCTCCTCCATGGGAGCGGCTGCGCGCCAGGAAGCCCTGCGGTACTCCTGGCGGGCTTCAACGAACCGGCTGGTCGAGTTCTACGAACTCGCCGTCCAACGCCATTGGCAGCGCCACGTGCCACCCGGCCCTTTCCTCAAGACTTTCGGATCGGCCGAGTACCGTGCGCTGCGCTTTACCCGGGCCAGGAATCGAAACTCCTAGTTGTACGAGGGCAGGACGTTGGTGACGCCAGCACGGAGCTGAGATGCTGGGGGATGTCCGCCCACTCCGCTG
>NZ_JAAOZS010000036.1:0-11872 GCF_011602805.1 Kocuria sp. JC486
ACCATCATGAACCCGGCCGTGAGCCTCGCGGCCTGAAACCCGAACTGTCACCTGTTCGTGCGGCAGCCCCTTTCTTGGACCCGGAGCATCCGCAAGTGTGCCAACGGCGTCTTCCCGAAGGCATTGGAATAGAGCCGCGATACCTGACGCGGCGAAAGGTGAACTCGGCTAGCAAGATCCTCTAATGTCCACTGGCGTGATACGTCGCTTCTTAGGATGTGCTGTATAGCCAATGCTTCTTCTCGCAGCGGGGAAAAGTGCCGATAGCGTGGTGCGCTGGGGTTGACGGTCGCTCGCGAGTCGGCGGTGAAGCAACCTGGCGCCACTTGCACGTGAGGTGCAATCTGATCAGCGATGCTTAGCCAGAGCGATTGCATGCGATGGAAACGATGCCGGGGAGAACCTTCGACACTTAGAGAGACGAGTTCGTCAAGCCATGGCATAAGCAGCCCCGCACGCTCAGTCCCGAGCGAGAGAATCTGAGCGGGCTTGGTATAGATCGTGTCGGCAAGTCCTTGCGCATCGAAGCGATCTCGAAGCATGCCGATGTATTGCCAGTAGAGCTGATCGACAACATAGTCAGTGTCGAGATACACGGTAGTAACGGTGTTGAATCCCTCAGGCTCACTTCCCACGAGTACGGACGGACCAATCAGAATTGCATCACCATAGCGGACGATCCTCTCGCCGCAATGGCGGCAGTACAAGATTGCAGAGCCGGCTCTTACTACAATGAGCTTTACGCAGTCGTACGCGACGGGCCCGATCGGCCTGTGCACAGTGGTCGTACGTGCGAGTATCGGTCGGAACCATTCCGTGCTCTGGTCTTGGTAGCCATGGACGCGGGTATCTGATTCCTGACATTCGAGAGGAGAAAGCAGCTCAGCTGCATTCTGCAAGCAAGGTTGGAGCGCGTTATTCATCGTGAACTCGCCGAAGGTGCGATTGCTGAGCCCGGGACAGTGTCTCCTGCCTAGTCGACAGTGACTTTCAGCGCCCACTGTGCCGTGGCGCAGCAACGTCTCACAGAAATCTCGACCCTTCCGTGGTCGAGCAGAAGCCTTGCGGCGATCATCGCGACGTGTACGGGAGCTACTGTCCTCATGACCTGACCATTCTCGCGATGGCCGCTGAGGCTTCCTTCAGTTTGGCTTCGGATTCCTGACCTCCATCGATGGCGCCTGCGACGCAGTGTTTCAAGTGGTCGTCGAGCAGCCCTAGCGCAACGTTTTGAAGGGCAGCATTGATCGCACTGATCTGGGTGAGAATGTCGATGCAGTAGGTGTCTTCGTCGATCATCCGGTGGATGCCACGAGCCTGGCCCTCGATGCGCTTCATCCGCGCGAGATAGCGATTCTTGTCGTTGATGTAGCCGTGCTCCGCCGTCTCGACTGCAGAAGGTACGGTGCTAGTCATGGTCTCTCCCTTTCGTATCAGTCGCGCTCGAGGGTGCGGTGGGTGCTGGCTTCGGGTGTGAGGTCGAGGCGACGCAACAGTTGTGCGTTGAGTGCGACGACGACGGTGGAGGCCGACATGAGGATCGCGCCGATGCTCATCGGCAGCACGAACCCGATCGGGGCCAGGATGCCCGCGGCGAGAGGCACGGAGAGCAGGTTGTAGCCGGCGGCCCACCAGAGGTTCTGCTTCATCTTCCGGTAGCTGGCTCGGGAGAGTTCGAACACGGAGAGCACCGAGCGCGGATCAGAGCTCGCGAGGATGACCCCTGCAGACCCGATCGCGACGTCGGTGCCGGCGCCGATGGCGATGCCCACATCGGCCTGTGCGAGGGCGGGGGCGTCGTTGACGCCGTCGCCGACCATCGCGACCTTGCGGCCCTCGTCTTGGAGCTCCTTGACCTTGGCGGCCTTGTCCTCCGGTCGCACACCGGCGAACACGCGGTCAATGCCGAGGTCCTCCGCGACCGTGTCGGCGACCGCCTGGGCGTCACCGGTGATCATCACGACCTGCGCGCCGCCGGCATGCAACGCGTCAACGGCGTCACGAGACTCGGGCCGGATCTCGTCAGCCAAGCGCAGCGCCCCGATGACCTCGCCGTCGGCGAGGACGTGGAGGATGATCGCTCCTTCTTCGCGCCACTGATCAGCTATCGGCAGCTCGCTGGCCGAGTGCTGCTGGAGCAGGTACGGGCCGCCGACTTCGATGACCGTCCCGTCGACGGTGGCTTTGACGCCGACTGCGGGGGAGGAGGAGAAGTCCGAGGCTGTCGGTACCTGGATTTCGCGGGTGCTGGCGGCTCCGGTGATGGCTCGGGCCAGGGGATGCTCGCTGTCGGCCTCGGCGGCCGCGGCCAGGGCGAGCACCCGCTGCTCGTCGTGACCGTTCGCGGTGTCGATGGCGGTGACGGTGGGCTCGCCCTTGGTGAGGGTGCCGGTCTTGTCGAAGAGCACGGCGTCGACGGTGCGCATGGACTCCAGCGCGAGCCGGTCCTTGATGAGCACGCCGCCGCGGGCGGCGCGCTCGGTCGCGATGGAGACCACCAGCGGGATCGCCAGCCCCAGGGCGTGGGGGCAGGCGATGACGAGCACGGTGATGGTGCGCACCACCGCGTCGTCGGGAAGACCGGCCAGGGACCAGACGAGCGCGGTGATGACGGCCGCGCCGAGGGCGAACCAGAACAGCCAGGCCGCGGCGGTGTCGGCGATGCGCTGGGCGCGGGAGGAGGAGGCCTGGGCGTCGGAGACGAGTTTCTGGATGCCGGCCAGGGCGGTGTCCTCGCCGGTGGCGGTGACCTCGACCCGCAACCCGGAGTCGGTGGCGATGGTGCCGGCCACGACCTGCTCGCCGGTCTCGCGGCGCACGGTCTTGGACTCCCCGGTGACCATCGACTCATCCATGCTCGCACTGCCGTCGACGATCTTTCCGTCGGCAGGGACCGAGGCGCCGGGACGGACCACCACGACATCGCCGACAGCGAGGTCCGCGGGTGCGACTTTCACGATGTTCTCGCCGTCGACCTTCTCGGCCTCATCGGGCAGCAGGGCGGCCAGGGAGTCCAGGGCGGAGGTGGTCTGGGCCAGGGAGCGCATCTCGATCCAGTGGCCCAGCAGCATGATGACCACCAGCAGTGCCAGCTCCCACCAGAAGTTGAGCTCGTGGCTGAGCAGGTGCAGGCTCGCTCCCCAGGAGGCGAGGAAAGCGACCGTGATCGCCAGGGCGATCAGCAACATCATGCCGGGCTTGCGGGAGCGGATCTCGCCCAGTCCGCCGGTGAGGAAGGGCCAGCCGCCCCACACGTACATGATCGTGCCGAGGATCGGGGAGACCCAGCGCACCCATTCGGCGTCAGGGAGCGGGTAGCCGATGAGGTGGGCGAACATGTCGTTGAAGCCCACGACCGGGATCGCGATGACGAGCATGATCCAGAACAGCCGCCGGAACTGGCCGACATGATCGCCATGCCCGCCATGATCTGCGTGGTCGTGGCCGCCGTGACCCGCGTGGCCGACATAGTCGTGCCCGGCGTGGTTCTCGTGGCCGCCGTGAGACTCGTGTGCCGAGTGGTTGTCGTGCGTGTGGTGGCCGGCGTGCTCGTGAATCTCGGCCTCGGCGGCCCCGTGGTGGGTGTGCTGGTCGTTCATGATCTGTCCGTTCCTTCGTGCCCGGTTCCTGTCGGTTAGGAAGCGGGCTGGATCTCGCTGTCGACGACCCACTTGTGGTTGGTCATCTCCATCCCGTCGGCCTCGTAGTCGACGACGTAGACGGTTTCGTCGGTCGAGGACGCGATCGTCGCCGTCGCGCCGTCCATGCCCTCCATGTGATCGGCGGTCACGGTCACCTCGGTGCCGTCGTCGAGACGGTCGTCACCGGCGCCGTCGAGTTCTTCCTGGACGACCCACTTGTGATCGGTCACGGGATCTCCGCCGCCGACCGGGGTGTAGTCGATCGCGTAGGTGTAGGTGTCGTAGGCGCCGACGATCGTGGCGGTGGCACCGTCCATGCCCTCCATGTGGTCGGCCGTCAGCGTGACTTCGGTGCCGACCGGGTAGGTCGGATCGGTGGCCTCTGTCATGCCCTCGGGCACCGGGCCGCCGTCGGCCGGATGGTCCATGCCGTCGTGGCCCCCATGGCCGCCGTGTGCGTCCTCGCTCTGCGATGGGGTTCCTGCCTCGTCGTCCGCGGTGGAGCAGCCTGCCAGAGCGAGGCTTCCGCCGAGGATGCCGGCGGCGACGAGGATGCTGATGCGTCTGTTCATCTCAAGACTCTCCTTCTGTGAACCGACCGGCGCTGGTGCGCCGGATACGGCGTGGTTCCGCGCCTCTCGGTCGAGAGACGCGGAACCATGTCCACGGGCGGTCAGGCCGCGTTGGCGTAGCGGTCGGGGTCGGCGTCGAACAGCGGCCCGCAGGAGGCGCAGCACAGCCAGTACCGCTCGCCCTGGTAGTCCCGGTAGAGGCCGGCGGCCTCTGCGTCGGCCTTCACGACCGGGGTGCCAGCCATGACCGGGCACTCGGCCATCTCCGCTGCCGGGGTCTGCGCGACGGCCTCGGCGCTGGGCTTGTGGCCGCAGCAGCTGCCACCGGAGGTGGAGGCGTCGGTCAGGTTGAGGTTCTCGTGTGCAGTCATCAGATGGTTCCTTTCATGGTTGGGTGATGACGGATGGGTGGATCAGGCCGGCACCGGCTGCCGGGCCGGGGCCGGACCGGCCGGTGCCGGGTCGCTGGCGTCGTCGGCACGGGCCTTGAAGGTCCGCAGCCGCAGGCTGTTCGAGACGACGAACACCGACGACAGAGCCATCGCCGCGCCGGCGAGCATCGGGTTCAGGAGCCCGAAGGCGGCCAGCGGGATCGCGGCGGTGTTGTAGGCGAAGGCCCAGAACAGGTTCGTCTTGATCGTGCGCAGCGTGCGCCGGGCCAGCCGGATCGCATCCGCCGCGGCCCGCAGGTCGCCACGCACCAGGGTGATGTCGGCGGCCTCGATCGCGACGTCGGTGCCGGTACCCATCGCCAGACCGAGGTCGGCCTGGGCCAGGGCGGGGGCATCGTTGACGCCGTCGCCGACCATCGCCACGACCTTGCCCTCGTCCTGGAGTCGGGCGACGACGTCGACCTTGTCCTTGGGCATGACCTCGGCGATGACCTGCTCGATGCCGACCTCGGAGGCGACCTGCTCGGCCACCGCCTGGTTGTCACCGGTCAAGAGCACCGGGGTGAGCCCGAGCTCCTTGAACTGCGCGATAGCCTGTGCGCTGGTGGGCTTGATCTGGTCGGAGATGACCAGCACGCCGCGAGCAGCACCGTCCCAGCCGACGGCGATGGCCGTCTTGCCCTCGGCCTCCGCGGCCCGCTTGGCGGCCTTGAGGTCCTCGTCGAGGTGGATCGACCAGTCCGCCAGCAGGGACTCGCGTCCTGCGAGGACGGCGTGGCCGTCGATGACGCCCTGGACGCCCTTGCCCTCGATGTTCTCGAAGGACTCCGGCGCGGGCAGGTCCCCGACCTCGGAGGTGGCTCCGGTGGCGATGGCCTGGGCGATGGGGTGCTCGGAGTAGTCCTCCAGCCCACCAGCGATGCGCAGCAGCTCGGCCCGGTCGACCCCTTTGGCGGTGATGACTTCGGTCAGCGTCATCTTGCCGCTGGTGACGGTGCCGGTCTTGTCCAGCACGATCGTGTCGACCTTACGGGTGGACTCCAGGGTCTCGGGGCCCTTGATGAGCACACCCATCTGCGCACCGCGCCCGGTACCGACCAGCAAGGCGGTCGGCGTTGCCAGGCCCAGGGCACAGGGGCAGGCGATGATCAGCACCGCCACCGCAGCCGTGAACCCGGCACTGAGCGGGAACCCGGCGCCGATCCAGGCACCGAGGGCCGCGACGGCGATGGCGATCGCGATGGGCACGAACACCCCGGAGACCCGGTCGGCCAGCCGCTGGATCTCGGCCTTGCCGGACTGGGCGTCCTCGACCATCTTGGCCATCTGCGCCAGCTGCGTGTCCGAGCCGACGCGGGTGGCCTTGACGACCAGGCGCCCGCCGGCGTTGACCGTGGCACCGGTGACGTTGTCGCCCTCGGAGACCTCAACGGGCACGGATTCGCCGGTCAGCATGGACGCGTCGATCGCGGAGTTGCCCGAGGTGATGGTGCCGTCGGTGGCGATCTTCTCGCCGGGACGGACGACGAACTCATCGCCCACGCTCAGCTCGTCGATGGAGACCCGCTCCTCCTTGCCGTCTCGGAGGACGGAGACTTCCTTCGCTCCGAGCTCCAGCAGGGCACGCAGGGCGGCCCCGGCGCGGCGCTTGGAGCGCTTCTCGAAGTAACGGCCGAGCAAGATGAACGTGATCACCCCGGCCGCGACCTCCAGATAGACGTGCCCGAGCCCGTCACTGCGAGAGATGGTCAGCTCGAACGGGTGAACCACCCCCGGTTGTCCGGCAGTGCCGAAGAACAGGGCCACGATCGACCAGAGCATCGCCGCGCTCGTACCCACGGAGATGAGGGTGTCCATCGTCGCCGCACCATGCTTGAGGTTCATCCACGCGGCCTTATGGAAGGGCCAGCCGGCCCACACCACCACGGGTGCGGCCAGCACCAGGGAGGCGAAGCCCCAGTAGTCGAACTGCAGCGCCGGGATCATCGCCATCGCGATGACCGGCACCGCGAGGACCGCGGAGCCGATGAGCCGCTGCCGCAGCGTGCGCAGCTCGGCGTCCTCACGGGACTCGCCCTCGTCCTCCTCGCCTCCCGCAGTTCCCTTCGCGGGGGCCGGGAGGGCGGCCGTGTAGCCGGTCTTCTCGACCTCGGCGATGAGCGCGGTCGCGTCGAGGTCGGTGCCGCTGACGCTGGCCTTCTCGGTCGCGTAGTTCACACTCGCTGTGACGCCGTCGAGCTTGTTGAGCTTCTTCTCGATCCGGTTCGCGCACGAGGCGCAGGTCATGCCACCGATCTGCAGCTCGATCCCGGCAACACCGGTGCCCGTGGACTGGTCAGTGCCTGCGGACTGGTCAGTGCTCATGGTCTGCTCCTTCCTCATGCGTGTCTTCGGCCGTGCCGTCGTCTCCGGTGGTCGTGTCGACCACCAGCGGCGCGGTATGGACCTGTCCGTCGACCTGGAAGTCGAGGAACAGCAGGTAGCGGCCCTCGGTTGGTGCGGTCGCCTCGAACACGATCTCCGGCCCCGACGTCTCGCCCGCCTCCGGCGCGTCCCCGTGGGGGTGGACGTGCAGGTAGGCCAGATCCCCATCGCGCAAGGCGACCAGGTGCCCGAACGCACCCAGGTACGGCTCAAGGGCGGTGACCGGCTGCCCGTCACGGGTGACAGTCATGGTCAGCTCGGAAGCCTCGCCCGCGACGAGGTCACCCTCGACCGCGATGTCGTAGCCGTCGACTGTGGTCTCCGCGGCTGGTTCGGCCGGAACGGCCTCGTAGTCGCCGGGCACCTGCACCGTCGTGGAGAGCGTGATGCCCTCCCCGGTCTCAGCCGGCACGAAGTCCGCGAAGACCCGGTAGGACCCTGCTGCCTCCCACTGCCACGGGATCGACCATGTGCCCTCGGCGTTCCTCTCGGGGTGGACGTGGGCGAAGTGCTGCCCGTCAGCGCGGACGGTGATCAGGTGCAGTTCCTTCTCGTGCTCCAGCTCGAAGTCCGTGACCGGCTGCCCGTCCGGGCCGGTGACCGTCAGGGTCAGCTCGCCGTCGGTGCCGGTCTCGGTCGGGGCCGTGACGGCGGTGAGTTCGTAGCTGTCCTGCGCGATGCCCAGGCCCAGCGACCCGGTACCCGCGTCGTGTCCTGCGTGCTCATCGCCGCTCATGGTCTCTCCTTCCTCGTGGTGCGTGTTCTCTGCGGTGTCCTCTGTCCAGGCCTGCACGGTCTCCTCGGGGATGACCGCGTTCGCCGTGAATCCAGATACGGCGAACACGGCCACCAGCCCCAGCCCGTACAGGCCCAGCCGTGCAGGAGCCTTCATGTCAGCTCCTGACGGCGGCGTAGCCGGCCTCGTCGACTGCCGCGATGACCGCGGCGTCGTCGAGGGGCTGCTCAGCGGTCACGGCCAGGCGCCCGGTCTGGGCGCTGACCTCGATGCCGGTCACACCGGCGATCTCGGAGACCTCGGTGCGGATCGCGGTCTCGCAGTGCCCGCAGGTCATGCCGGTCACCTGGTACTCGGTAGTGGTCGTCGTGCTCATGATCAAAACTCCTTCATTTGTGTACGAGTTATTCAGACTATACCCCAAGGGGGTATGGGTCAATGGGTGGATGCGTCCTCGGGGGTCTCCTGCGCCTGCCCGGTGGGGCGGACGTGACGCAGCCGGGTCGCGGCGATGAGCGCCGCCACGGCGGCGATGACGGCCGAGACGATCGCGGCGGTGTTCAGTCCGCCGGTGAACGCCGCCTGCGCCGCGCCGACCAGCTGCTCACCGAGCGCTCCGGGCAGCTCGCCCGCAAAGACGAGGGCGCCGTCGATGCTGTCCGAGGCCGCGGCCGCAGCCTCTGGCGGCAGACCGTCGGGCAGGGTGGTCTCGATGTTGCCGCGGTAGGCGGCGATGCCGACGCTGCCGATCACTGCGACACCGAGGGAGATGCCCAGGTCGTTCGCGGTGGTCGCGAGCCCGGACGCGCCGCCGGCCTTCTCTGGGGGCACGGAGCTGACCACGAGGTCGGTCGTCAGCGCCATCGAGGGGGCCACGCCGGGGTAGGTGATGACGAAGCTCGCGATCACCAGCGCCAGGCCGGTGCCGGCGTCGAGCTGGGTGAACAGGAAGTAGCCGACGACCTGGGTGAGCAGGCCGATCGCGATCACGTTGCCGGGCCGGAACTTTCGGGCGAACACCGGAGAGAGCGTCGAGACGACGATCAGCACTGCGGCCGCCGGCAGGATCGACAGACCCGCCTGCAGCGGCGAGAGACCCTGGACCTGCTGGAGGTACTGGGTGAACAGTGAGTACACGCCACCGAGCGCTGCGGCCGAGATCAGGAACACCGCCAGCGCCCCGGAGACGGTGCGGTTGGCGAACAGCCGCACATCCAGCAGCGGCTGTTTGGCCCGCAGCTGCCGGATCACGAACCACAGGCCGATCAACACGCCGGCGACCAGCAGCCCGATCGAGGGGCCGACCGGCTCCTGAGCGGCAAAGCGCTTGATGCCGTAGATGATGGCCAGCAGTCCGCCGACGAGCAAGATGGCGCTGAAGAGGTCGATCTTCGCGGTCGGGTCCTTGTGCTCGGGCACCAGGATCGGTGCGCCGATCGCGACCAGGGCCATGATCGGCACCGCGACGAGGAACGTCGCCTGCCAGCCGAAGCCCTCCAAGAGGACACCGGAGAGCAGCGGGCCGAGCGCGACACCGGCGGAGATGCCGCCGGCCCACACGCCGATGGCCACGCCGCGCTGCTTCGCATCGGCGAAGAGCACGAATATCAGCCCGAGGGTCGCCGGGACCATCATCGCCGCGGCCAGCCCCAGCAGGGCCCGCCAGACGATCATCAGTTCAGGGACGGTTGTCAGTGAGGCCGCGATGGAGACCGCGGCGAACAGGATCGCGCCGATGACCATGAGCAGGCGCTTGCCCACGCGGTCGCCGAGCACGCCCATCGCGACGAGGAACCCGGCCATCACGAAGCCGTAGATGTCGAGAATCCACAGCAGCTGCGTGCTCGACGGGTTCAGGTCCGCTGCCATGTTCGGTGCGGCCAAGAACAGGATCGTGAGCATCATGAACAGCAGGGTCGAGGGGATCACGAGCACCGCGAGGCCCCACCACTGCTTCGCTCCCGCCTTGGGGGCTGGGGTGTGCTGACCGGTCATGGCGCACCCCCTGGATTCGTTCGTGTTGGTCTCATGGTCGTGCCGCTCCTTCCTGTGATTGCGTCGCCGGGTTGGGCGACGACACCGTAACTCGATCATCGGTGTACGGGTTGCAACGGCTACACTATCTCATACATTCCCATACGACTTGTGAGGTGGACGATGCCGACGAAGAAGGCCCCCGCGACTCACGGTGCCAGGCGAGCGCCGACCACATCGACCAGACCGGCCAACCGCCGGGCAGATGCCCAGCGCAATCGCGCGAGCATCCTCGCGGCCACGGTCACTGCCATCCGGAAGAACCCGGATGCCTCGGTTGCCGACATCGCGGCCGAGGCGGGCGTGGGCCGTATAACTCTCTACGGCCACTTCCAGACACGGGCCGAGCTCATCGAAGCAGCCCTCATCGAGAGCCTCGCCCGAGGCGAGGAGGTCCTCGAGGGCGTGCCTCTCGACGGCAATGCCACCGAGGCCTTTCAGCGCTTGGTCGCCTCCAGCTGGGTACTCGTCGATCAGTCCCGGGCCCTGTTGGCTGCCGCGCAGAAGGAGTTGCCAGCCGCTCGTATCCGAGAGATGCACGAGAGTGCTGAGGCTCGTATGCGCGGACTGTTGCTGCGTGGCCAGCGAGAAGGTTCATTCCGCGTCGACCTACCGGTCTCCTGGCTGCTGACCACTACTCACGTGGTGATGAACGGTGCCGCGGAAGAGGTGCGGACCGGTCGGTTGGATGCCGATGACGCACCGTGGTTCATCGACGCGATCCTGCTGCCAGCATTCGCCTCGAGCGCCGCCGGAGAGGGGGAGGCCCGATGACCCTGACTGTCGGTGTGATCGGTGCCGGCGCAGCCGGAAACGCAGCCGCCAAGACCCTCACGAGCGCAGATACGGGTATCGAGGTCGAGCTGTTCGCTCGTACCGGCGAGGAGCCGTCCAACCGGACCCTGGTCAACAAGGGCGTGGCGATCGGTCTGCTCGAACCGGGCCAGGCCGCCCTTCCGATCGCGGGGGTGGCGGCCACCGCGGACACGGTGCGCGGCGTTGACCCGCGCACCCGCGAAGTACGCCTCGACTCCGGCGAAAGACGCGCCTTCGACGCCCTTATCGTTGCCACCGGAAGCCGGCCCGTCCATCTCGAAGAAGACATCGTTGGCCGTGATCACGCCCTGGACACTGGTCGACTGACCACTCTGCACTCCATGGCCGACGCGGTGCGTGTGCGTACCCGTCTGGCCGAGGCCACTCCGGCGCGAGTGCTCATGCTCGGCGGGGGCCTCGTCGCCTCAGAGACCGCATCCCTTCTGACGGATGCCGGTCACGACGTCGCCCTGATCACCCGGTCCCACACGCCGGGAGCCTCCTCGATCGGTGATCCGATCGCTCGCAGGCTACTTGAGCTGCATCAGCCTCAGCACGCTGCCTACCTGGGACGGCGGTTGCGCGCGATCCGCGCCCACGCCGACCGCACGTCCATCACCCTCGATGACGACACGCGCGTCGAAGGCGACTTCGTCATCGTTGCCCACGGGACAGCGCCCGCGGCCCCCGCTCCGTGGACAGGTCCAGAAGGCATGCCCGTGGACAGCCGCCTCCGCTCCCTCCAGGCGCCAGGCCAGCGCATCTACGCAGCCGGCGGAGTCGCGGTGCACCATTACCCCGGCTCTCGGTCCTATCGCATCGACCACTGGGACGACTCCGCAGCGCAAGGCACACACGCGGCCACGGCCCTTCTTCACGATCTCGACCTCGCAACAGACCCTGGCGTCTACCTGCCGACATCGACATTCTCCGTACGAGTCCACGGTCACACGCTCCTCGGTGCCGGCCATCCCGGGCTCGGCACCCACGCGCGTGTCATCTCCTCCGATCCGTTGCTGGTCGCCCACTACCACGCAGACACTCCCGTCGCCTTCACGGGCATAGATGCCGGGACACTGGTGCGCGAGCACATCCCACGCCTGCACAACCTCGATCCAATCCGGATCTAGTTGCGACTCTCGGGCACAGCAGGCTCCCGTCGCTACCAGGGGCGACAGGCCCTAGTTGTACTTCCCCGGCAGGTTGTGAACACGCGGGGTAGATGAAGGCCTCCGGGCAAGATGTGGGTTACCACAC
>NZ_JAAOZS010000037.1:0-11511 GCF_011602805.1 Kocuria sp. JC486
AACCTGAGCGCCAGCTGCTTCTGCTCCCGGCTGAGATGACCGTGCTTGCCCTGCATCCGGATCCTCCTGTGATCAGTGACTGTCCCATCTCACAGGAGATGTTGCGCTGACCGCTTGAATCCGCCGATCCTGAAGTCCGCGACGGCTTTTTTCGCGGAGGAGTTCGACCGCCCACAGAAGTGATCGTCGCCTACATCGACGAACAAAAAGACACGTGGGGGATCGAACCGATCTGCCGAGTTCTCACCAAAGAGCTCGATGTGAAGATCGCCCCGCAGACCTACTATGCGGCCCGCAGCCGACCTCCCTCGGCTCGCAGTGTTCGTGATACCGAATTATCGAAGGAGATTATGCGCATTCATTTTCATCCACGAATGCGGGTCTACGGGATCCGATAGATTCATGCGCAGCTCGTCCGCGAGGGCATCGCGGTCGGCAAGGGCAGAGTCGAGCGACTGTGCCGTTCCCTCGGCATCCGCGGCACCGTACGGGGCAAGTACCCGCGCACCACGAAGCCGGCCCCGGAGACCGGCCGCCCCTTGGACCTCGTCCAGCGGGAATTCACCGCGACCGCCCCGAATCAGCTATGGGTAGCGGACATCACCTATGTGCCCACCAGGTCGGGATGGGTATACGTCGCCTTCGTGCTCGACGTGTTCTCACGAATGATCGTCGGCTGGCAAACCTCGACGCGGCTCTATACCGATCTGGCCCTCGACGCGCTTAACATGGGATTCTGGAACCGTCGGAAAGCTGGCCAAGACGTGAGTGGATTGATACATCATAGCGACCGCGGAGTTCAATACCGCGCCATCAAATACTCGCAGGCGCTGGAGGAAGCCGAATTTGTCGCTTCTGTCGGCTCGAAGGGAGATTCGTACGATAACGCGATGGCCGAGGCACTGAACTCACTCTACAAGCACGAACTGATCTTTCTCGATGGGCCCTGGAACGGCATCGAGGACGTCGAGCCGGCCACCGCCGACTGGGTCCACTGGTTCAATACCGACCGCCTCCACGGCAAGCTCGACCACCGCACCCCCACCGAGATCGAGACGGACCACCGGGTCCGTCAGCACGCCCCTCAGACCGCCACCGCGGCCTGAGCAACCATCACCCGCACACCCTCAACGAAACCCGGGACTTGACAATGGGGTCGCCTTCGAGGCTGAGCAGAAGTACCGGTTGCCTGATCCCGCGCAGCGCAGACTCGTACTTGGTGTCGTCACCGTCGAGTCGGTATCGGCCGTAGACGCCCTCGTAGCACCAGTCGCGCATGAGGCTGCGAGGTTGACGACCACCGAAGCCGAGCCGGTGACCGGGCCAGAAGCCCAGGGCGGCCGTGACTGCGCGGATGAACGCCACTTGTCCGCGCCGTGAGACGTGGCCGAGCCTGGTGCTCTTGGCCGTGGGTGAGCTCGTGCCGCTGGCGATCGCGACGACCGCTTCGGGGGTGACGGTGCCTGCAGCGGTGGCGAGGAGGGCCAGTTGCCCGCCAAGGCTGTGCCCCACAAGCATGTAGTTGTGAGAGTCGGGCAGCAGGGAGTCGATGACGGCGGGCAGGTCGTCGCGGACGATCGTGGAGTAGCCGAACCGCTGGTGCCGGATTCCCGAGGTGGGAGTGAGGGGCATTCCGCGCTGTTCGACGGCGACGATGTGCCGCCCTGTGTGCGACCAGTGCTCGAGCATGCCGGAGTAGTACCCGAGAGGAACCCCGAGCGCCGGGAGGAACACCAGGGTGGGAGCAGGGGCCGCTTGAGGCGTTCTGCCGAACTTCATCACCCCGATCCGGGTGCCGTCACGCGAGCTCACCGAGGTCGTGATGGGCGCGCTCGCAGACATGCCTCCATTCTGCCTTGGCGCCTTGCCTGAACCGCGCGAGGCGACCATGCGCATAGGAGAGGACGCAACCTGGAGATGACCCCCCTCTTCGGCATGGTCGATAGTCAATGGTATCCGCTCAGAGGTCGGATCGGGTGGCCTCATCCGGTGCCTCGGTACCGGTCGTGGGCGTGTGGTGTCTCGCCAGTGCGGTTGCGGCGAGGGTGCCGATGGTGGCGAGGACGATGGCTGCGGTGGTGAAGGCGGTGGTCATCGCGTCGGTGAAGGCGGGGCGGACGAGGTCGAGCAGCATTGCGGCGCGGTTCTCGGGTAGTTGTTGGGCGGTGGCGACCGCAGCGCCGAGGGTTTCGGTCACCGCGTCGGCGATGTCGGGTGGGGTGTCGGCGGGGAGGGCGTCGGTGACCTGGGTGCGGTAGATGCTGGTGCCGAGGGCTCCGAGGGTCGCGGTGCCGAGCGCGCCGCCGAGCTCGTAGGCGGTCTCGCTGATGCCGGCTGCGGCTCCGGCCTTCTCGGGTGGGGCGGTGCCGACGATGACGTCGTTGGAGAGGGTGTCGGCGATCCCGATGCCGGCCCCGACGAGCGCTCCGCCGGTGAAGGCGATCCAGGCGATGCCGTCCAGGCCGAGGGCGGTGAGCGTGAGGTATCCGCCGGCGGCGAGGATGAGGCCGCCGCCGATGAGCCACCCGGCCCCGATCACGCGGGCCAGGGTCGCTGCGATCAGCGACCCGAGGATCGCACCGGCCGCGATCGGCAGCGCCCAGAGTCCGGCGGTCAGGGGCGAGTGGCCGAGGACGAGCTGGAGGTACTGGGGCAGGTAGTACAGCAGCGCGGTGAGCGCGAACACCCCGGCGACGTTCGCGATCACCGCGGTGCTGAACGGCAGCGACCGGAACAGGGCGATGCCGATGAGCGGATCGGACAGGCGGCGTTGCCGGAGCACGAACACCACCGCCAGCGCGAGACTTGCCGTGACCCAGAGGGCGGGAGTGATGCCCCATCCGTGTTCGGCGGCGTCTTTGAGGCCGTAGACGCCGGTGAGCATCGCGGCCATCAGCAGGCCGGCGGAGAGCAGGTCGAACCGTCCGGGGGCGGGGTTGCGGAACTCGGGCACGAGCGGCGGGGCCGCGATCAGCAGGGCGATCATCACCGGCACGTTGATGAGGAACACCGATCCCCACCAGAAGTGCTCCAGCAGGAACCCGCCGACCACCGGGCCCAGGCCCGCACCACCGGCGAACGCCGCGACCCAGACCGAGACCGCACGACGCCGCTGGGCGGGGTCGGTGAAGATGTTGCGGATCAAGGCCAGCGTGGAGGGCATCAAGGTCGCTCCGCCGATGCCGAGCAGGGCGCGGGCGGCGATCAGCACCTCGGGTGACCAGGCGAACGCGGCCAGCATCGAGGCCGCCCCGAACGCGACCGCACCGATCAGCAGGAGTCTGCGCCTGCCGATCCGGTCGCCGATGTTGCCCATGAGCACGAGCAGTGCGGCGAGGAAGAACCCGTAGATGTCCACGATCCACAGCAACTGCGTGCCGGTCGGGGCGAGGTCTTCGCTCAGCTCGGGGATCGCGACCGCGAGCACGGTCAAATCGATGCTCATCAGCAGCACCGGCACGGTCAGGGCCGCAAGCGCGGCCCACTGGCGGGCGCCGGCGCGCTGGGGAACAGGTACGGGCGCGGACATCAAGGGCTCCTCTCCTTCGGCGGACACCTCAAACTATCTTGGCCATATGGCCAAGTCAAATGGCCAAGTCAAATGGCCAAGTCAAATGGCCAAGTCGTTTGGCCAAGGTTCGGTAGAGTGGGGCCATGGAGACAGAGGAGCCCACCGAGACGCGCACGCACATGCGCGCAGACGAGCGCCGTCAGCTCCTCGCCCAAGCCGCGCTACGGGTGATGAAGCGCGACGGGGTGAAGGCGGCATCGACCAGGGCGATCTGCGCCGAGGCGGACATGCCGCACGGGGCGTTCCACTACTGCTTCCGATCCAAGCGAGAGCTCTACGCGGAACTGCTTTCAGCCGACATCAACGTCGACCTCGACCACGCCTGGGCACAGATCGACCCCACCGGCGAGGTCCGCGCCAGCATCCACGCCCTCTTGGACGCCTACTGGCGCACCGTCGAGGCCGACCCTGCGGCGCAGATCGTACTCACCGAGCTGACGACCCTCGCCCTGCGCGACCCCGAACTGCGCGAGCTGCCCGAGTGGGAGCAACGCGCCTACCACCGGCGCGTCACCGAACACCTCGAACGCTTCGCCGCACGCGCCGACATCGAGTACGCCATCCCCGTGGCGCTGCTGGCCGAGATGATCCTCGCCGCGCTCTCGGGCATCACAAGCTCCTGGCTCTCGGCACGAGACGACGAGAACGCCAGGCGCGCCCTCGCCGAGTTCGCCGACGTCTTCGCCACCTACGCCCACAGGACCACCCGATAGGCACTGTCCCCCTGCAGCGCACGTCCACAGGTTGACGATGTAGGCACTTCTGCCGCAGTACGGGGTGCGCCTCTCCACCTAGGGCGTGTCTCCTAACCTTGCGGGTTGGTTGACGGCAGGCTTGACGCGTGTCGCGTACTCGTGTTCTCTCGGATGCTGCTTGGGCTCGGATCGAGCCGTTGATGCCGGTCGCCTCCCGCAAGGGCGGCCGGCCGTTCCAGGACCATCGCCGGGTCGTGGAGGCGATCGTGTGGCGGTATCGGACGGGGTCTCCGTGGCGGGACCTGCCGGCGGAGTTCGGGCCGTGGCAGACCGCGTGGAAGCGGCATCGCCGGTTCAGCGGTGACGGCACGTGGGATGAGATCTATGCGGAGATCCTCGCCGAGGGGGACGCTGCCGGTGAGATCGACTGGGCCGTGAGCGTGGACTCCACGATCAACCGCGCGCATCAGCACGCGACGAACCTCCCGCGCGACACGGGGGGTTCTGTCGAGTTACAAGAATCTGCGCGACGAGCCTCCTGATCATGCGATTGGCCGGTCACGGGGCGGTTTGAGCACCAAGATCCATCACCTCGTCGACGGGCGCGGGCTGCCGCTGGTCGTGCTGGTCGGCCCCGGGCAGGCCGGTGACGCGCCCATGTTCCCGGTGCTCATGGATCACCTCAGAGTCGCCCGGCGCGGCCCGGGCAGACCGCGCTCGAGGCCGGACCGGGTCCGCGGCGACAAGGCGTACTCGTCGCGCGCGATCCGCACCCATCTGCGGGACCGCGGGATCGTCGCAGTCATCCCCGAGCCCGCAGACCAACAAGGCCACCGCCTGCGCCGGGGCTCCCGCGGTGGCAGGCCGGTCAGCTACGACGCCGAGGACTACAAGGGCCGCAACGTCGTCGAACGCGGCTTCAACGAAGACAAGCAGTGGCGCGGGCTCGCCACCCGCTACGACAAACTCGCTCTCACCTACCGCGGCGGAGCAGTCCTGCGAGCCATCACCCTCTGGCAGAAACGGTTAGGAGACACGCCCTAGACCGACCGCCCAACCGACGCTCGACCGTGACACCCAGCGTCTGGGCCACAGCAGCGAGACCGGATACCGCCGCAGGCTCGTCCACGTCCATGACGTCCTCAGGCTCCGTGCGCGACGGTGGCGGGGTCCGTCGTCCGCGAGTCCTCGGCATACGCCGAGCAGCTCCCGCACCGGCTAATGAGGTCGTGCTCGCACGTGAGGACGTGCGACAGGAAGGTCTCGATGGCATCGAGCTCCTGTCTGCGCCGCCGGATCTGCCGCAGATGCCCGGTGATCACCTCGTCCCGTCCGGCCTCGTCGCGGTGCAGGACCAGGCGGATCTCCTGCAGACTCAGGCCCACGCGCCGGCACGCCTGGACGATGCGCAACCGGCGCAGGTGCTCGTCCGTGTAGTCGCGGTGACCCGCAGGTGTCCGGTCCGGCACGACGACGCCCTCGTCCTCCCAGTGCCGCAGCACGTGGGTGGCCGTCCCCAATTCGTCCGCCGCGATTCCGATCCTCATGCGACCCACCTCCTCATCCCACCCATCATGGCATCTTGACTTCAGGTCGACCTGAACTCCTAGCGTCATCACCATGCCCCATCGACACGATCTCCCCGCGCCCCATTGGATCGTTCTCGACGACGCGCGCATCGCGACGTACGTGCTGGAGCCGCGCGACCGGCGGCCGGTGGGCGATGTCGTGCTCTGCCACGGCACCCCGTGGTCGGCGGCGGTCTGGGCCCAGGTCGCCCATCACCTCGCTGCGGACCACCGCGTGCTCCTCTACGACATGCCAGGGTACGGCGCCTCCATCGGTCCGGATCCCGCGGACGTCGACCTGCCGACGCAGAGCCGTCGCCTCGCAGCCCTGCTCGCCCACTGGGGCACCGAGGCCCCGCACGTCATCGCCCACGACATCGGCGGGGCTGTCGCGCTGGGGGCGCACCTCGTCGAGGGCGCGCGGATGGCATCGCTCTACCTGCTCGACATCGTGACCCTCGACCCGTGGGGGTCCCCGTTCTTCCGCCTTGTCGCCCAGCACGAGGAGGCGTTCGCCGCGCTGCCGGGGAACCTCCACGCCGCCCTGGTGCGCGAGTACATCGCCGGCGCCGCGCACGGCACGCTCGCCGCGGACCTGGTGGCCGCGCTCGCCCGCCCGTGGTGCACGGAAGACGGGCAGCCGGCCTTCTACAGGCAGATCGCGCAGCTGAGTCCTGAACACACCCGGCCCATCGCCGAGGCCCTGGGCACCGTGTCGTGCCCCGTCCGGGTCGCGTGGGGCGAGGCGGACCCCTGGATCCCGTCGACGCAGGCCGCGGAGCTGGCCGCCCGCCTCCCCGGCGACGTCGATGCCGTCCTGTTCCCCGGAGCCGGGCACCTCGTCCCCCTGGAGGCCGGTGACCACCTCGCCGCGGACATCGCCGCGTGGGTGGGAGCGCACGGCTCTCCGGGCTCGGTTGGGCCTCACACCGCCGGCTGACGTCGGAGCACCGCTCCTGCGAAGAAGGCGAGGAAGCGCGCCGCCGCTGTGAGCCTGCGGGTGCGGGTGAAGCCGACGCCGCGGATGCTCGTCACCATCCGGGTGAGGTCGCGCACGCCGATCCGCAGGCGCACCGTCGCGGCGGGCACGGAGCCGTCCACCGGTGCGATGAACGCGGTCAGATGAGTGAGGTCGCGCAGGGCGGTCCACGGCGTCCGACGAGTGAGGATCTTCGTGCCGGTGAGCCGCCACGGGGATCCCGCGGCGTCGTGGAACACGAGGTCGTAGCGCATCGCCTCGTCCCCGTCATCGGGGAACAGGGAGAGGGAGCCCGCCGCGACCGCTGCGCCCACGACCCCCTCGATGTTGAGGGACCCCTCGACGCGCAGCGCATGCGCGGGGTCGGCCACGAGACGGTCGAGACTGGGTGCTCCGATGTTCAACCGCATCGTCACCCGCGGTCCGGTGCCCGCGGCGGGGGTCATGCGCTCGCGGAAGCCCACACCGTCCCCGCTGGTGGCCCGCTGCAGGTCCGCGGCGAAGGCGGCCGCCGCGTCCTCGGGGACGGGTGCGGGGGCCACCGCCGCCCATTCGGGAGCGCGCCAGTCCGGACGACCGTCGCGGCGGATGATCGACTCGATCGCCTGCTCGGCGGCGGCGAGGATCGTGGCCGACGGGTTCACCCCCGTCGATGAGGGCAATGCGGAGCCGTCCAGGACGAAGAGGCCGGGATGACCGTGGACCTCGCCGCGCGCGTCGACGACCCTGGTCGCGGCATCGGGCCCCGCGGGCACCCCGCCCAGCGGGTGGACGGTGGTGGTTCTGCGCAGGAGGGACCACGTGACGGGGCGCGTCAGGCGCGCGTCGAGCTGACGCGACAGCAGCGGCCCGACCCGCCGCTGGGAGGTGTAGAGGCTGGCCTGCCACCGATTGCGCCAGGCCAGCACGGCCCGTCCGGAACGATCGAGCCGCAGCGCGCCCTGCCCCGAGTCGTGTCCCATCGCGAGGACGGCGAACTCGCGCTGCGGGTCGCGGGGCGACACGTGCGTCCGCCACCAGCGACGCACCGCGCGTCCGGGCAGGACGGAGTCGAGGAGCCGGTGCAGCACGACCGGGAAGGCTCCGTCCTGCACCTGGAACCAGACGGTGCCGCGTCCCTCCGGAACATCGAGCACCGTCGTGGTCGTGATGGTGGGACCCGTCGTCATGTCGCCCCGGCGCGTGCGCAGGCGGGCGAGCAGGAGGAAGTCGCCATTGCCGGAGAAGCCACGTCCCAGCTGGGAGGACAGCGACGGCAGCGTCCGGTCGACGTCCCGCGCCCGCAGCAGCTCCGTCGTGGCGACCGCACCCGTAGCGAGGACGACGCGACGCCCCCGCCACGTTCGGGGTGCGGCGGCAGGCTCGGTGGGCGATCGCGTCGTGACGAGGTAGCCGCCGTCGACGGGGGCGATGCGGACCGCCTGGGCGTCGGTGATGCCGCGCGCCCCGTGCGCCTCTGCGACGGCGAGGTAGGTGCAGTCGAGCGAGTTCTTGGCACCCTGGTTGCAGCCCAGGACGCAGTCGCCCGCGAAGCTGCAGCCGCGACGGGGGACCCCGTGCCTGTTGGGCCGCCACGTGTCGGGGTCGCCGAAGGTGACGGCGAGGGTGGGCCGCACCGTTCCCCCGGGCCGGTCGCTGCCGGCCATGAGCTGCTCGATGAGCGCGGTGCGCGGCGGCCGCTGCCCGGTCCGCGGGTCGTCGCCCACGGGGGAGACCTCGAGCATGTGCGCGGCGAGGTCATAGTAGGGGTCGAGCGCGTCCCGCCGCAGGTGCCGGGGCCACCGGTCGTCCAGGGCGGCATCGGGCGGACGCGCGAAGACATTCGCGTACGCGAGGGAGCCGCCGCCCCACCCGGCGGCCTGGACGGCGAACATGCGGCCCAGACCGCGGATGTCGTAGAGGCCCTGGTCGACGTCCCACAGCCAGCGCCGTGTCAGCTGAGTGCTGCGGGGGAAGTCGCCGGGATTCCAGCGCCTGCCGCGCTCCAGGACGATGACGCGCTCACCCGCCTGGGCGAGGCGGGCGGCTGCGACAGCACCGCCGAAGCCGCTGCCGATCACGAGGACATCGGCGTCCTGCTCCTCGGTCATGAGTCCTCCTCCGGGACGTCCGCGGGATGCGGTGGCGGGGCGGTCAGCGCTGGATCAGCGCGGTCGCGTGGTCACGGGCGAAGTCGGTCACATCGCGGGCCGCGTGCCCCGTCAACCGGGTGACGGCGTCCGTGACCCCGGAGGCCTCGCCGCGGGCGTAGTGCGCGTAGTCCTCCACGAGTCCGTCCCGCTGCCACTCCGGAACGGCACCCTCCAGCGCGGCCGCGAACTGCGGGGGTGTGACGTCGTGGAAGGCGATGGTGCGACCGGTGGCCTCACTGAGCGCCCGGGCGATCTCCGCGTGGGTGACAGAACGCGGACCGGTGAGGGTGTGCGTCTCCCCGCGGCCGGTGGGGTCGGTGAGGGCGGCCACTGCGGCCTCGGCGATGTCGCGGGTGTCCACGGCGCTGACGGCCGCGGTTCCGATCGGAGCGGCCAGCACGCCCTGGGCGAGGGCGTCGCTGACGGCCAGCAGGGACTGGAGGAACAGGTTGGGGCGCAGCACGGTCGCGGTGAGGTCGAGCGTGCGGAGGTGCTGCTCGACCCGGGCATGCCAGCGCAGGAACCGGACCAGCGAGTCCAGGGTCGCGCCGCACTGCGAGACGACCACCGCGTGACTGACCCCGGCCCGCTGGGCGAGGTCGAGGAAGCGGATCTGGAGCTCGGCGGCGTCGGGGGCGGACGGTGAGTTGACGAAGACCGCGTCGACGCCGTCGAGCGCGCGGGCCAACGAGTCCGGGTCGTGCAGGGGACTGCCGCACGTTCAGGTGACAGTTTGACCTGACCTATTCGTGCGGCAGTCCCGTCCCTTGCCTGGCCTGGATCTATTCAAGTCGAGCGTCGAGTTCTCCGGTGACGTGAGCGACGGCACTGGCGTACAGGTCTCGCTCCTGACCGGTCAGATCACCTCGATCAACCAAGAGGCTGCGATGATGCAAGGACGTGAGGAACCGTTCGTAGACCTCCCAGGCATCACAGCGGATCATCACTTCTTCCACTGTGCCCGTGGCCGCCTGGTGCTCGCTGGCCGCCAGATAGGCCTCGATCAAATCCCGGGTCTGGGCCCGGGTCATGGGCAGATGCCACGGGTCCACCGTGATCCGCCCACCAAGGTAAGCGAGGTCTTGGGCGGGGTCCCCGATCTCCGACCACTCCCAATCGATGTACCGCACCGTGGTGTCCCCCTCGACGAGGATGTTGGGCAACAACAGATCCCCATGGATCAGCCCGAAGGACGCCAACCGGTTGAAGGTCTTCTGCGCGTCCTGCAGGTATGCCCCCACCTTCCGGGCCAGTCGTGTCACGTCGGGCTCGGCCATCACTCCCGGGTGGTTGTCGTTCCACCAGTCCAGCCCGGCGGCGAACTGACCGGCGATGTCCACCGCCTCCCGGCGTTCCTCCTCCGGGGTGGTCAGCTCACCGCAGCGGTCGAATCGCTGGGCATGCAGACGAGCCATCTGCTGGGCATGGGCCCGGACCAGAGCCGGAGTCCACTGCCCCGGTGTGAGGACGCGGCCGGGTACGAAGCTGACCACCATGTACGGAGCACACAGGGGGTTGTCCGCCGACTCCTCCAGCACCAGGGCCTGCGGGCCGATGCCCTCGGGCACCAGGCTCAGCCCGTGGAACTCCTCCCGTATCGGCCGCGGCAACTCCTCCACCGGACGCCGGGCGATCCGCACCACCACTCGTTGCCCACCGGCCTCCAGCAACCACGCCGCGAAGCTCTCCCCATGCCCCAGCAGACGCACCTCGTCTCCGTCTCCCGGTGAGGAGCCCAGGCCGACCGCGGCCGGGGCCTGGCCAGCCAGATGAACCAGTCGGTCGACCATGGACGGATGCTCAGGACGGGCAGGAGTCATGAGCACAGTCTGCCCTCAATCAGACCTGGCTCGAGAACCAATGTCATGCCCCCGCTGCACCGAGGAAACGGCTCCAGCGCTCACACCGGAACCCTCACCGCGTCGTTCGAGTGCGCAACGCAGTGGCGCAGACTGCACGGGTTACGGCTTGCCGACGCGGCAATCGCCTCTCAATGCACTAGTGACAAATGCGCTCGAGAGCGGTCACGCACTCGAGTGTTGCTTTCCCGAAGGGTGACGTCTGCGAGGGCTTGTCCGAAAGTCAAGCCGTGCACTTCAGCCGCTGGAACGCCGAGACGTTGGGCGATCTCTTCGGTGCCCCAGCCCTTGGACTTGTGGAGCGCCGGAAGGACGACATTGAAGACGCGAGAAGTTTCGCGGTCCATGCCTTCTGGCTCACCGGATCGATAACCGCGTTTAGTTAGCTCGATACAGGCCTGCCGATAGGACCAGTCCGTCAGCAGCCCAGCTTTATGAAGGGCGTAGGCCAATGCCATAGCCGAGACGCCCAGGCTGACTTTGAGTCTGAGAACTGTGGCGATTGACGGCTCCCTGCCTACTTGTGAACGCAGCAAGATGCGGGGCATGAGGAACTCAGAGGCGAACTGATCGGCTTCTTGCTCCGCGTTTCGTTCGCTGTTTAAGGAGGCGTCCAGGCCAGCATGCAGAACTAGCTGTTGCGGGTCAGGACGTTGTTTACATGCAACGGAGGCTCGGGTGGGTGTTACCTGTGGCGACAGGTCGGC